>NC_014933.1:3039562-3359343 GCF_000186225.1 Bacteroides helcogenes P 36-108
CAATGATTTGGGTGAGCCCATTGCAGACGGCTTCTATTTTACTATCGGCTACCCCGGCATGAGCAGTGGTGAACTTGCCAGAGAATTGATGTACTATGGTGTAAGCGCTATTTCATTGGTGACTACCGGAAGCCATCAAGAAGGCCTGCGTGCCTGCACTTCTTTCATCCAAGAACATCAGTATGCCCAATTAGATGAACGCATGGCCATTTTTGCCGAAAATAATCCGATAAAATAGAGCCATGCATTTATTTTTCATAAAACATTTTGTATATTAGGGGCATGCATAGCAATACGGACATATTCAAACGCAACTATATACAGCTCCATTCAAACATACATTTTCTATATTTATTTCCGGGAATGACATAGTTATCTGCAACCAACGGGCTATATGGCATCTATTCTTTCCCCAAAAACGCATGTCCTCAGATAAATCCAATCAGTTACTTATCCGTGAGGCTATACGCAAAATAGCTCTCGGGCATAGTATGGAACGTATCAATCTGACACCGGGCGGTATGTCGGGTATTGGTACGGCGCGTATGATACATGGCTATGTCGCCAAGAAACATGACGATCCGTCGGACGAGGAGTTTTCCGACTATGGCGGTACTATTGATGTCGGCGAATATCCGGACGAAACGGCTTCCGCAGAACCTGTCATTCATAGAGGTGTACTGCTTTCAGCCGCCACCAACAGCGAGGGTGGTTTTATGATTGTGCCCACTCTCTTTTCCGATGTGACCATCTTTATGGATGCCGCCACCCGTTACGCCTATGTGGTGAACTTCTCACATGTGGATATCCTGCGGCTGAATGCCCGCAAGGAAACCGTCATTGGCATGACAGAAATGGAGGAAATGAATCCGGACAGCGATTCCTCTCCGGACTATGATGAAGTGGAGACTACCGGTAACGGTGCATCTACCCGTTATACACCAACCACGGTCATTACTACCATTAAGAACGATAAGAACAAAGAAGCGGTCTCTGTTCTTGAAGCGGAGAGCATCACGCATACCGTAGGCAAGTCAGAGGTCAGACAGACTGCTGACAAAGTGGTGCAGAAAGTCAATTTCACGACCATTGCCGTTTCTGACAGCAAGGTAACATTCGGCGATGAAAACGCTTCGGAACCATTGGTTATAGGAAATGAACTTGCCGGGCTTATGCTCGATTTCCTGACGGAGTGCTCAAAGATCATGACTCCCACACTGATGGGAACGATGTCGCCCATCAATATACCCAATTTTACTTCCCTGACCTCACGTATTCAGAAATTCCTGTCCAAAACCAGTTATACTAAATGAGCGTACAACTGCATCCCGATATATAGAAAACCTCGACAAGAACAGCTTGTGCTATTCTATATACGCACAGTTGTACCATAACTTTTTCAATGCGTAGCAGAAGAAAGACGATGGTCATCCTTATGGAGTTGAAGAAGGGGATGACACCAGTTCGTGCCTGAAGAATAGCGCCTAGGGCTTCGCTTCCGCCATCGCCGGAGAAGGCAGTTCCGGAAGTGGTGGTCTGTTGCTGGACTACTTGAAAAAGACAGGTGGGGATATGGCAGGGATACTCCGGGCCAATTACGGTTTCGAGACAGGTATAGCCAATACCCGTATTTTGGAAACCTATTCCCGAAACATTTCCAATGCCGAAGACATGTTTACTTCCACCGAGTACAGCATTAAGGTTACCGGCAATCTGAAAGTAGGCGGAAGCAACATCTATATCGGTGGCCGGCAGCTCTTGCGTTATGATGCGGATCAGGCTACGGCTATAATCTATGCTTCCCATATCGAATTTCAAGATGCTTCCGTGCATTCAAGCGGAGAATGGATGATAGGAGACAAAGAAACTGGTGTTTCCATTTCACCTACGCGATTGGCTGTGGGCGGATATGATGTATATCACCGGAATAACTCCAATCTGGCAACAGTGGACTGGACGATGCAGAACGGCATGGTACAACAAAACCTGAGCGTCCACGGAGATACGGTACTGGATGGCAGTCTGGATTAGCTGTACGACGCCCGTTTTGGTGACAAGGGGAAAAGCCTGCTCTCGCTTTCCGGTGAAGAAGTTACACTCGGCGGCTTCCTTTCATTTTTAGACGGCTTCGGTATCCGTATAGACGGCACTCCGGTATTGCTCCGTACCGATAAGGACAAGATACAACTGGGCAGTACCGGAGGCGACCTTTTACTGGGCAGTGATCACACACCCAAGATACGCCTTTTCTCCGGTATCCCAGATATAGACGGTGAGTGTCTGATACTTTCTCCTTACGGGAAAGCGTGCTTTCCGGGTTCATTGGTTGTCCGGCATAACTACGGTGTCGACCTGCTCTCTTCTTATAAGGTTAACACCTCCGATGAAGGAATCATCATCCATAAACGGTTGCGCATGGGAACTGCAGACGGGACTTTGCTTATGGGTGACCGGAAACATATATCAGTACCCTATTTTAACCATATACTTTCCCAAATTGCCATAGAAGCCAAATGTTCTAATGATAAAGTTAGAATAGAGATTTTAGGTGTTAAATTGGTAAATATAACAACAAAAGCAGATTTCACTTTTCCAACCACTGTTAGGTACTTTGGATATAGTTATCGGACAGGATAAATGGATTAATTTGCAAGATACCAACAATCATAGCAAAGCTTACATGATTAAGGGAAATTCCGCTGTAACTCTAACAGCTAATTCTCAATCGATTATGTTTGGTACTAAAAACTTCATGCTTATTCCTCAGAGTTTGACAAAATGGAAAAGTTATACAGAGAAAACGGGAACCTATCTGGCTGTACTTTGCCGTATTTCAAGCCTCAATGGAAGCACGTCTACATTACTCTATCCTCAGCCTACAACAAATGATAACAAAGATGGTAAATATGCGTTTGCTGCTGTAGGAATTAATACAGTTTGGGAAGCGGGCAAGAAATACACTTACACTCTGAACTTTTGTGATGGTCCAAATGGAGGAGCCGGTTTTATAGCTCGAATCCATCTAAGCCTAAGGATGGAAATGACCAACAGGTTGATTTAACTCCTATATCTGATGGAAAAGGTGGAGATCCTATCCTCGGGCCTATTACATTTAACGTTACAATAGATGATTGGACTGATGCCCCTGCTCAAAATATAAACCTGTAAATCGGGTTATTTCATTTTCATTGTATTAATACCAGGTCCAGACAGGATTGGACAGGCTTACTCCTTACGAGGGAGTATCTATCCAATCCTGTCTTAGGATTTAGGGATAGGAAAAGAAAAAAATGTAAAAAAAGGATATTCTATAGATGAATAACAGAAAAAGCTGTAAGATATCAGTATAAACTATTTCATCCTTTAATATGGAGAACAGTAAGATAGTTCTCACTACATATCCATATACAAAGTAAAGAACGGTGAACAATACACTTACACCACCTTCATAAAGCTGATACACTCGTCATCTACCAGGCACGAATATTGTGCCATTCGCTTCAGTACCTGTTCCAAATCGAATCCCTGTATAAGTTTGTGATGTCGCCTGTCTCCACACAGAACACTTTTGATTTCCATTTCAGGAAAATGGAGCTGCAGATAAATGGCAGAAGAATCAAAAACAACAGGCGTACCTTCCTGAAGGAAAATATGAATATCCGAAACATTTATACTCTCCTTAGCCCTAATCAAATCCGTAATTATCATCTCAATACAGTTTAATGTGTTTACAATTATTTATTACTTAATATATTTAAAGTTATAATTTATCAAGACCTATTCATTTGCTTCACGAAATTCCCTGTCCGCAAAAAGCTCCGCCAGTCCCGATATCTGCTTCAGGCGCAGCAGTTCATTCTTGTTCATACCCAAGTTCCTGCATATCCACGCATCCGACATGCCCGACCTCGTAAGTTCACCTACAAGCCGTGTCATAAGCTCGATCTTATGCATTCCACGGGCACGGTTATGACGGATGGCAGAAGCCATACGCTCAGCCAGATCCTTACGGATAACAGTAACGGGTAACATCCCGTTCTCCCGCCTGTATATTCTGGGTGAAGTCAGCATGACCTTATACTTGTGATAGCCATCCACGAGTTCATACACATCCTCCTGCTCAATGTAATAGCATACGCACGGCATCGTGTAGCCATCCTCCCAAATGGAGAGCTCCAGAAGCCGCATCTCTGGTGGGGGCGTCACATTGGGATTATAAGAATTCGCCCTGATCTTTTCCACAAGTACGGCTTTGACGCCATACACGGGACTGATAAATCTATTTTCCATATCCTCATTCATTAAAATATGACTCGTACTCTTCCATGACCTTCCGCCCTCCTATGGGAAGTTCCACACCTTCCGAAGAATTGAACAAACTTTTCGTGAGTGGAAGTCCTTCCCAATCTTCCGCGCTACCCCGTATCCGGCAATCTCGCTGGGGATTTCTGAATATAATCTGTCTTAGCAGGAAATCTATCAGTTCCATATCCGGGCATTCTTTTTGTTTCTGGCTTCTTCTATATCATTCCAGTCCCTTGCAGATAAGATCGTACAGACGATCCTTCCTGATACTCATGAAATACCCCCTTAAGCCCAGTTTTAATATATAGGCAATTATAACGATAATTTTGCGTACAACTGCGTATGTGGTGTTCCAGGCGTGCTATTCCCTGACTTGTCCCCTTCCCTCGGCGACATGAATAACTGTCAAAAATCATTCTGCCCTCAAACATAGGAGAAATATAATTATACAACAGATGATGCACTACCCTGTCCCTGAAATCCGAAGCAAAAATTTCTCGCTTCACTGGCCTGTTAACCACAAAACAGACCCCAGGTGAAGGAATGTAGTTCCTATCCCTTATCTGTTCATACAACTCCATAAGATTATGTTCCAGATCAATCTCAAACGCAAGCTGACTGGCAGTATTTCTTTTCTTCTTCCTCGCCTGATAATAAGCCTGAAAAAGATCCGTAAGCAAATCCCGTCTTCTCATACACACTCCTTAACAAATCATATGCAGCCTTATACACAGGCAAATTATCATAAACTGCCACTTCTCATTTAGTGTATATTAGAGCATCTTTTTCAACTCATTTACAAATAATATACAATCCATCGGAGTACTTTCCGCCAGATTGAACATCCGGATTCGCACGATTAACTCTCCATGCGGAATATCACTCCGTGACAGATTCTGCACACACGCATCTCTTCTCCCTACAACCGAATGTTCCGATGAAAGTTCCTGTTTCCATTCTTCAAACCTCTGTCCGTCTATAGGTTTTAACGTTCGCAATACAAGACGGTCAGGCATAGTCTCCATATGCTCCAAAAAACCTATGTACTTTTGTTCATGCTTACATGGAAAGCCCACTGAAACTATCTCACTGCCACCGAGTGACTTTAACCTTCTTTTTATAGCCTTCAAAGGCTTGATCTGCGTACAGACAGCGTAAGCAGACTTTTCATAAGCTTTCCAGAAAAGCCCCTCACGATAAAGAATGATACTTCCGTTATTACCTGCTTCAGCTTCTATAAAATCCTTGCTGGTCATAATTATTTGATTTTAATATCTATAAAAATCGACCAGCTTCGCCGGTACTATCCCTACGGCCTTAAAGCCGTAGGGAAAATAATCCAATGAAACGGATACGGTCGCTACGCTCCCTATTCTTGGGAAGAAAGCACCCCAAAACCGTGCGACCGATAGTAGCTGCTGTAGTCGTAGATGCTGCCCAACGGGTTCACGGACGACGAGTAGAAGCGAAGGCTGCGACCGAGGTAGTTGTTGAGCGGAACCGCCGACCAACAGCAGCCGGAGATGCCAACGTTGTACTTCCCGCCACCGATAAAGTAGCGATACCCTGACGCAGGGAAGAAGATAGTTTTATTTTTTGAGGAATCAGTGTAGAAATTCCAGCCCTTCAAGGAGCCGTCCCAGATTCCGTTAATTCCAGAAGATGTACTTACAGAGCTTCCAGTTGTTGTGAATCCCGTAAAAGCATTGCTGGCAGGAAGTTTGAAGCCGACAGGACTGGGATCATAGATTGTTTTTATGACATTTTCGTCATTGCCAGAATAAGCTTGGTTATTGGCACTCCAAAGGTTCTGATAAAGATTATCGCCAGAATATTGACTATGCATCACATTGGGTTTGAGAATATAATTCTTAATACAAGTAATACCCGTAGATAAATTCTCCATTACAGGATTGTCTTTGAAAGCATTGCCATCTTTGTCGTAACAGGTTTTATTGGCCTTGCTTAATACATCCAGGGGCCAGAACGGATCTTTACGGCCCCACTGATAATAAAGATGATTGCTACCTGTTTCGATTGATTTCGAGGCTTGTTTGAGGGTGATTATCTGACTTGCTTTGCCAGCTGTGAATTTTACCTTGCAACTGCGTTCGGCATAAGCTATGGTATTAGCATCGCACCAGCCAAGATAAACAGGCATAAATTTATATTTATGATCCTGGTGGTTGGTTACCTCAATCGTATTGCTGATATTTTCATCGGTAACCCAGATATGCCAGGACCAAAGGACTGTACCTGAATTGTCCTTTACCGCTATGACGGCATTTCCCTGACATATTGTGGCTTGGTCAACATGGAAAGATATAGTACCTCCATTATCGCCAGGATTGTATTTTATATCGCTTACAAGATTCGGTGCGTCCTGCCAAATAAGTTCGGCGGAAGAAGGAGTGCAGCCGGAGTTGCTCGCAATGTAAGGGCTTGTGATTCCGTTGCCGGTGTGATTGATGAAAGTACTCAAAATGTTGGAACCGGAGTTGGCTGTTGTATAGGCCAAAGTGTTGGTTGTACCATCTTTGATGGCATTTCCATATACCAGCGGGAAAGAATAGTATCCCGAAGCACTGACAACGTAACAGTTGGCGGTATTTTCATTATCTGAATCACCGTTAGTCTGGTTGGCGAGGTTATAGGGAGAATTTTCACTTCCTTTGACTACAGCGGTCTGTAAAGCAGTCGTATGGGTATTATTATCTGTACCGATCTGTACGCTGACAGTTGCATTGTATGATTGTGGAGTTACTCCACCAGCTCCGGATGCGGTGAACGCAGTCAGCCAGTCCGGTCGGGTATCTGTCCAAGATGCTCCGTTATCTGTGGAATACAGTGTGCTCCATTGGACAGCTTCTTTACTCCCCTTGGGATTCTGACGGTAACTGGTAACACTATATTGCTTTGTACCGCCGGTATAGGTAAAATCGGTCGGCCCGGTAACAGTAAGCGTGTAGGTCCAGTTGATAGAGCTGTTGGAAATTTTATAAGTGACAGTCTTTCCCATAGGCCATGCTTGACCTCTGATATCAGCACTCAGAGTGTGATCGGTGTTGGCATTGTCAGTAAATACGACTTCAAGCTGTGCACCGTCAGGAAGAGTCTGCGGAACCATCATAAAAGTCTGATCTTCCGTAACGAGAAGATCATTTGCGGTTCCTACAGTGGATTTATTCAAAGTCTGGGAGAAAGTGGCAGGTGTATTCACTGAACTCCATGACTCTGTTCCCATGTTGTAAGTCCCCTTGGAATATACATTTTTCAAACTGACACTTTTCACTGTGCCTCCCTGCATGTCATCACCGCACTCGAATCTGATGGCGGTAAGGGCATGATGGAAAGTTAACGACACGGCAGTGTTGGTGTTGCCGGCCAACTCATCCGTCTTTGCTACGAGAAGGTCTTTTTGGGCATCGACACTGCTCGGGATAGTGACGCTGATGGTGGGAGAACCTGCCTGGCTGCGGCCGGAAAGTACGTACTGTCCGTTGTCCTTTGGAGCATAGGCGAAGAACTTCATCTTGTATGAAGCACCGGGCCAATAGTAGGTAGAGGAAAGGTTATAGCCGCTGCCGGACTTGTTGGCAATGGCGTTGTAGAAATAGTTAGGAGTTTTGCTTTCACTCCAGAAATCGGTGTAGGAGTAGGCGGAGACGCCGAAGCTGTCGTACATGTTGTCATTCTTTATAGGAGTGGCACGGGTAAGTATGGTCGTGTCCCAATGGCTATCCGAAGAAAGGGAAGCGATGCTGTCTGTGTAAAGCGTATGCAGGTAAAGAGGAGTGCTACCGCCTTGTAAGGTGGTGACAGTACCCTGCGGAGCATCAGCATTGGTAGTGGAACGGGTAGATGGAGTCCATGAAGAACTGATCTCGGAGGTGAAAGACATATGTGAGGAGGGCAAAGGACGATCCATGTCGTCCTCACAAGAAGAAAGACAGATGCTGCCGGAAACAAGTGTCAAAAGCAGAAGATGTGAAAAGGCATCCCTACCAGAAAGTAATATAAAACAAGAAAATTTCATATATTATTTTAAAGAATTAATTACACCAAGAATAAAAGTCATACAGCTGTTAAAATAAGGATTCCCGGCATGGATACCCCAATAGAAAATGTCGGGAATGTACCCTGTAAAGTGCCCGGAAAGGAGCAGACAGGGTAAGAAGTAGGACTATACCCCCGGCATGGGGTGACGCCGGTGGTCATCTTTATCCTGCCAATTATTCCATTTGTCTTGCGATAAGGTATAACCGGTAACCGTTGCCTCTTCCGGGAAGGTAAAGTCAGCCTTTGCAGCGGCGTTTACGAGTTTGACACCGAGAACCTCGATTTTCATCTTGTCATTGGAGCATTTGGCCTTCACCTCGATCTGGGAAAGGGCGTGCTTGAAATTCATGGCGACACCGGTACCTTCATTGGCAGCCTTGGTCCCCTTGTTGTAAGAGACCACAAGGTCCTTTTGATCCGCAACGGTCTGCGCGGGAGAGAAGTCGGTTATTTTCTTTGCCGTATTGTCTATACTCACAGTGCCGACGGGAACTTGAGGAGCATAAGCAAAGAAGGCAAGCTCGTAACCCGGCCAGTGATAAGTGGAAGCGGTTGTCCAGTTTGCGCCGTTATCGGCAGACGTGACGGCCAGATTCGTGAAATAATTGGCACCGTTGCCGATGGCCGTCACATTGAACGCTCCCAGATTTTGCAGGTTTGTCACGTTGGCACGGGTTAGCGCCTTATCCAGAGAGGTGCGGAAAGAGATGCCCTCACCCTTGTTCATATCAACGACTTCATCGTTGGAACACGAAGCTAAGGCTGCTACAACCATAGCTGCAAATAAAAGATTTTTCTTCATAAAGAAATAAACCGTAGACTTATCTAATAATAAAAGCATCAATAAATCACCCGTTTAAAGACCAAGCAATAGTTTCACTCTCTATGACAGAGAGAGTGGAAAAGCGTCTGTTTGTCATTCCTTTTCATATAAAAAAGACAATATGACAACATTGGCTTTATATTGCTTGCAAAGATAGAAATGTGTCAATTAACCGCAATTATCATAACGATTCATTTTTTTATCTTTTTCATTCGATTACACTCTATCGGAGAGCCTCTTTGGAGTTTTATTCTTATTTTTCAGTAGTTCCCTCCATTCTCCGGGAGTGTACCCGAAGTTTCTTTTACAGTACCTGCAAAATTGGGGCTGTGAAGAAAAATGTAGTTCTTCGGCTATAATTCCTATCGGCGTATCCTCATTGTCCAATTTATATTTAATTATACTGTTTATTTGTTTCTGTAACCACTCGCTTGCCGGTTCTCTGAACTCTTTAGAGAAATTCCTTTTAAAAGTAGAAAGAGAATATCCGCACAGATAGGCAAGTTCCTTTACTGTCCTGGCATTTCTATAATTATCAAGCACCTTCTTTCTGAATTCACGATCATTCCCCAATATAGGACGGAAAAAGGCCGCCTGTTCCGTTTTTGTATAATAGAACCGTATGTTCCAGAACAGCTCTTTAAGCTTTGTTTCATGAAAATGGACGCAACCGGCCCCATCTGGAAAAGCCACTTTACTTTGCCCCCTTTGGCCGCGATATGATTGCCCCTTTTGGTCCAAATAATATTGACCATTTAATAGTAAGTATTGTTAGCGATTTTTTTTGTGTAGATTTGAGTACCCTAGTCCTGGTGTAACGGGGTAATAATAAAAGCTATACAAATGAATAAAAAAATCAAAAGCATTTTAAGATGTTATGCAGCCGGGATGGGAATCAAGGAAACGGCTGATACGTTTCACATGGCCCGTAACACAGTCCGCAAGTATGTCCGCCTGTTTCTTTCAAGCGGAAAAAGTATTGAGCAGCTTCTTTCCCTCTCCAATGAGCAGTTGCATGAAATGTTCGGCTGTACGGAATCCTGGCATCGGGGACCCTCTTCCAGACAGATTGAACTGGAGGCCTTGCTCCCCGGATATGTGTCCCGCCTGACACGAAAAGGGACGAGTGTCAGAAAATTGTTTAAGGAGTACCATGCTGAATATCCTGGCGGTTATCAGCTGTCTTCTTTCAAACGGGCAGTCCGCCAATATAAGTTTCACATCAAGGTTGTCGGCCATGTCGAACACTATGCCGCAGACCAGATGTATATTGATTTTGCCGGTGACAGGCTTGAAGTCGTTGATGAGATGACAGGCGAGACTAAGAAAGCCGAGGTGTTTGTCGCCATCCTGCCGTTTAGCCATTATACCTGCTGCGAGGCGGTATGGTCCCAGCGCAAGGAAGACCTGATAAAGAGTTATGAAAATGCCATGAACTATTTTGAAGGCGTTCCTGCAGCCATAGTCCCCGACAATCTGAAGGCGGCTGTTACTCGAAGTGACCGCAATGCGCCTGTCATCAATGATGATTTCGCCACTTTTGCCGAACATTACGGCTGCGCGGTCTATCCTGCCCGTGTACGCCATCCCAAGGACAAGGCCCTGGTTGAAAATGCCGTGAAGCTTCTCTACCGTTCCGTTTACCTTGACATAGAGGGGATGACGTTCGCCAGTCTGGACGAGCTCAATACCGCCATCCATATTTCCCTGCTTGATTTCAACGAGAAGGTGATGGCCGACCGGGAGATGTCACGCAAGGAAATGTTCCTGAGAGGAGAGAAAGACTATCTTCGCCCGCTTCCCCTGAAGCGTTACGTAATGAAAGAGAGAAAGTTCATGACCGTGGGCAAGAACTCTTACGTCTCGTTGTTCAGACACCATTACAGTGTTCCAAGGGAGTACGTGGGGAGGCGTGTGACAATTCTCTATGATGCCGACACGGTAGAAATTTACTGCGGTATGAACCTGGTTGCCACCCACGACCGCTGTGACATCCCCTATACTTATTCCTGGAAAAAGGAGCACAATCTGCCGGGACACTATGGCCCTTATGACAAGGATCTGGAGGAACTTTTCCGGTACGCTTCGGAGATGGACAATATCGTATTGAATTATCTTCGGGAAGTGGAACATGTCATGCAATATCCTCCAAAGGCATTCAGATCCTGCCGGGGCATACTGGCACTGGAGAAGAAATATGGCCGTGACCGTCTGGTTGCGGCCTGCGCGTGCGCAGACCAAAAGTTGCAATACGGGTACCAAGCCTTGCGCGAGGTGCTTGAATTGGGAGAGGATGCGGATTTCCTTCCCGATGAAGACGGGAAGGTGCAGCCTCCAGCGACTTTCCCGGTTCCGCCATCCCACAAAAACATACGCGGACGTGAATATTATAGAAAAGACAAACAAGAACAATAAGGTTTAGATTATGGAAACAAATAATAAGACAGCTCCCGTTACGGGACAACAAGATCAGAATACCATATCATTGGATTTGATGAACCGCATGAAATTACACGGAATGGCAGAAGCCTTCAGGGAAAGCCTTGCCGGCACCACTCCACAGTCCATGACCGCGGACACTTTCCTTTCCATGCTCCTTGCACGCGAATGGGATTATCGAGCCCAGGCTACCATAGCACGGCTGACCAAGAATGCGGCATTCCGCTACAAGGCCTATCTTGAACAGATTGACTATGCCACAAACAGGGGGCTGGAGCGCAATCAGATGGAACGCCTCGCCACCCTTGATTTTGTGCATAAAGAACAGAACCTTTTTATCACAGGTTCTTCAGGAACGGGGAAAAGCTATCTGGCGTGTGCGCTTGGTCACGAGGCATCCAAGAGGGGATTCCGCACTTTATATGCTAATGCCCCAAAACTGCTTGGCGCACTGAAAGTGGCCAAGGTCAAAGGTACACTGGAAACAGAACTCAAGAAGATCGAGCGCTGTCAGTTGCTCATTCTTGACGACTTGTTCCTTGTACCTCTTGATGCCAAGGAACGTCCCATACTGCTCGAAATTATTGAAGACAGGCATGAACGAAAATCCATCATCATAACTTCGCAGTATCCATCGTCCAATTGGTATGACATGGTAGGTGATCCGACAATAGCAGATGCCATCCTTGACCGCATCATTCACACGGCTCATACCATAGAATTATATGGTGAAAGCATGCGTAAGTTAAGGTCTAAGAAAAACTGAAAAACTTAAAAGGGTAAAATAAAATTAACCCCCATCACCAGGACTTTAAAGGGTCAATCATATCGCGGCCAAGGGTGGTAAATCCTATTTGTCCAAAAGGGTCAAAGTAAAGTGGCTTTTCCATATAGGCCAAAGTGTTGGTTGTACCATCTTTGATGGCATTTCCATATACCAGCGGGAAAGAATAGTATCCCGAAGCACTGACAACGTAACAGTTGGCGGTATTTTCATTATCTGAATCACCGTTAGTCTGGTTGGCGAGGTTATAGGGAGAATTTTCACTTCCTTTGACTACAGCGGTCTGTAAAGCAGTCGTATGGGTATTATTATCTGTACCGATCTGTACGCTGACAGTTGCATTGTATGATTGTGGAGTTACTCCACCAGCTCCGGATGCGGTGAACGCAGTCAGCCAGTCCGGTCGGGTATCTGTCCAAGATGCTCCGTTATCTGTGGAATACAGTGTGCTCCATTGGACAGCTTCTTTACTCCCCTTGGGATTCTGACGGTAACTGGTAACACTATATTGCTTTGTACCGCCGCTATAGGTAAAATCGGTCGGCTGGGAAACGGTAAGCGTGTAGCTCCAGTTGATAGAACTGCCGGAAATTTTATAAGTGACAGTCTTGCCAATAGGCCAGGCTGTGCCTTTGATGTCAGCAGTTAAAGTATGGTCCGTATTGGAGTTGTCGGTGAATATGATTTCAAGCTGTGCACCATCAGGAAGAGTCTGTGGAATCATCATGAACGTCTGTGCATCAGAGGTGAGCGCTTCGTTTGCAGTTCCTGTAGTGGACTTGTTCAATATCTGCGAGAAAGTGACAGGTGTATCTACATTGCCCCATGACTGTGTTCCCATGTTGTAAGTTCCCTTGGAATATACATTTTTCAAACTGACACTTTTCACTGTGCCTCCCTGCATATCATCCCCGCACTCGAATCTGATGGCGGTAAGGGCATGATGGAAAGTTAACGACACGGCAGTGTTGGTGTTGCCGGCCAACTCATCCGTCTTTGCTACGAGAAGGTCTTTTTGGGCATCGACACTGCTCGGGATAGTGACGCTGATGGTGAGAGAACCTGCCTGGCTGCGGCCGGAAAGTACGTACTGTCCGTTGTCCTTTGGAGCATAGGCGAAGAACTTCATCTTGTATGAAGCACCGGGCCAATAATAGGTAGAGGAAAGGTTATAGTCGCTGCCGGACTTACTGGCAGTGGCGTTGTAGAAATAGTTGGGAGTTTTACTTTCACTCCAGAAATCGGTGTAGGAGTAGGCGGAGACGCCGAAGCTGTCGTACATATTCAAAACTGTTATCGGTGTGGAACGGGTAAGGGCGCTCGTGTCCGCACGGTTGTCCGAAAAAGGGGAAGCGATCCTGTCGCTATACAAAGTATGCAGGTAAAGAGGCAAAACTCCACTTTGCAAAGTCATTACAGTGTCTCGAAAAGTATCTGTTCCGTTTTCTGAACGTGTAACTGAAGTCCATGGTTCTGGTATGAACGAGATGTTCGCAGAAGCAAAAGGATGTTCTATTTCATCTGTGCAAGAGTTGATACAGAACCCGACCAAAAGAAATAGTAAAAATTGAAAGCCGAATAGTTTTTTTCTGAAAATAAAAGCTTTGACATAGAAGGTATAATAATATGAAGCGGGAAAACAATAACAAAAAATAGTTTTTATCTCTTTCTGTATCTAAAAAAACAATACAGGATTAGTATAGACACTCCTTCGTAAGGAGTAAAGCTATCCAATCCTGTCTGAGTATAGTATTAATACAATAAAAATGGATAATCCGAGTTACATGTTTATATTTGGAGCAGGGGTAGCATCAGTCCAATCATCTACTCCAACATTATACATAATGGACTCTCCTAAAATGGGATCACCACCTTTACCATCTTTCACAGGCTTATCATCTACATTAGTATCTGATGGATTCGTTGGATTGGTAGGATTGGGATCGATACGCCCGGCACCTCCATTTGGAGCGCAAAAATCCAGAGTATAAACGTATCTTTTGCCTGGCAGCCACTGCGTATTGATAGCTACAGCTGCGAATGCATATTTACCCTCCTTCTTATCGGTTGCTGTAGGCTGAGGATAAATTAATGTTTCTTCAGATCCATTTATATTAGAAATACGGCATAATACAGACAAATAAGCACCAGTCGTATTTTCATCATTATTCCATGCTTGTAATTGCTGGGGAATGAGCATAAATTTTGCATCACCAAACATTAGACTTTTAGGTGTATTATTTAAAGTTACAGGAACTGTTCCCTTGACTACATAAGATTTTGCATGCTCATTTGAACCTGACCAATTTTTCCATTGATTATTCAAATCAATATTGGGTAATGTAACATTATCTGAACCACTGCTAGTTTTTCCAGTAGGAAAATCAAAATCTCCTTGGGTTGCCATATTAGCTAACTTAACAGCTAAAACCTCTATTTTGATATTCGGATTACTGCATTTAGCTTGCACATTAATTTGAGAGAGCGCATGCTTGAAATTGAGCGATACTCCTAATAACTCGTTATTGTCTTTAGTTCCTATATTTCTTGCGATAAGAAGATCCTTTTGATTAGCAACATCTTGTTCCGGGACAAAACTTTTGATTGTTTTTTCAGTGTTGGAAATAGATACACCTGTAATATCGGAAGGAGCATAAGCGTAGAAATCAAGACCATAGGTTGGCCAATAATAAATCTTAGATGGCTGCCAAGCTTCCGTATCAATTTTACCGGGGACTCTGTTAACTAGCACATCTGTAAAGTAGTTGCTTCCATTTCCTAAAGCTGTCACTTTGAATGCAGCTAAATTGTCTAAAGTTAATACATTAGTAGCCCGGGATCTGATAGCCTTATCCAGGGATGCTCGGAAAGAAATACCGGAACCTTTGTTGATATCAACGACATCATTGTTAGAACAAGAGCCTAAAACTGATAAAGCCAAAGCTCCAAACAATAAATAATTCTTCATAAATTTAATTTTAAACATGATTAATAAAAAACATATATTAAGGAATAGACTATTAAATTATCATCTTAAAAGTCACATAGGAATATCTATCTCTATATTTTCCCAATCATCAACTGCGGGATGAAAACCTCCACCATTCACAATCGGCTTGGGCAGACGAAGACCGTCCAACTCAATATATATGTCACGATTACCAGAATTGAGCTGACTTTTGATTATTCCACCTACGTCAAAGGTGTAGGAAAGTTTGCTGCCATCGGTCATGATTACATAAACCACCAATTGTTGGGAAGAGCCTACGGACCCAAACACAAGAAAATCTGTTTTTAGGACAGATACCCCGTCAGAATTCACTTCAAAAGGTATGGTCACAGGCACGTTCGTAAGTTCATTAAGCCCTACCAGAAAACTCCCGGACATACTCGTAATTGCGCCTGAGATTCCATCCTGAGAGATATATTTAAGGTTTGCCACATTCTTTATTTTAACATGGTAACGGTATACTGACAGTTCGGGAAACATGGTTATCGTCTGGTCTTCCTTCAATTCAACCGTGATGTCATCAAGGCGGTCGCTATAGAGAATGTCGGGAGCGTTGACAACGTGCTCTTCCGAACTTCCCTTGACACGCGAAATCCGAAATGACCGCACACTAAGAATAGCGTCAGGTGTATAAGCCTCGAAACTGCCGAACCTCTCTATATTTCGATAAAGTATGGACTCCGTATCGGAGTTAATGCACAATGCCTTGTAACGGCCTGCAGGAATGTTGATATATCCTCCACGGTAATCGGTAAATTCGTATAACTCGGGCCTGTTACCATCCTGGGTAAACATATATAAGCGCATTGTTTCCGGAGTAACACCCGGAGCCTTGCTCCAGTCAAAAACCACCTTAACCTTGACGGCATGCGAGTGCTCATAACACAAATCCTTGTGCTCACAGGAAGCAAACTGCATACAGGATGTAAAAAGTATGAGAACTTGCAGTATATAATTGTTCATCTTCATATAAGGCTTTATATTATTCATCGTGTACCTCCTTTCTTTTTATTATAGTTTCCACGCCCCAAAAGCCACACGAGGGAAACTTCCGCTTTTGTAGGGCCGAACCAATGTCGGTGTCTGGTGCGTTCCCACACGTAATGTCCTCCAGAGGGGATGTACTCGTAATAAACACCACCCAAATAGCCCAAGCCAATGGAGAGGTCAAGATTCAGCCGCTTTCCTACAGGAAAGGAGTAACCATACTCAACACCTGCACCGTAATGCGCCTTCTCCCAAAGTGTTCCACCCGGACGCCCTCCGATATAACCGCGTCCTCCCGCTTCAAAATCATAGGTAATCATTTGTCCGTAAACACCTACATGGTGACCTGTCAAAGGCTTTTTTGCGGCGCGTTGGCCAAAATACCTGCGCACGTCAATCTCACCGCCATACACACGCCAATAACGGTGGCGGCTGTCATTGTCCCACCATGCATACATCCAGTTGCCGCCGACAGACCACCCGCCACCCAGATAAAACTCAAGACCGATATTCGGGACTAAAAGGGCATCATAGAGCAGGTTCGTCTTAAGCCCCATATAAAAAGGTTTGGAGAGGTTTGGGACCAAAGCACCCAACATTACCGTGTCGCAAATAGCGACAGTCCTTTCGACAGTATCACGCAAGACTGGACCGGCAGACGGAATCATTGAGACAGTCGTATCTGCTGCCAACTCTCCTGCTTGCGCTCCCTCTTTTTGTATCTCCTTTACCTCTGCTGAGACAATATTTTTCTCTTCTTGCGATAACTTTACCGGAACCGTTTTCAATTCGCACCGAACCACAGTACTATTACGCAAAGATGGGAAGAAATGTTCAGACATATAATGCCATACCCGACCACCATGGAGATTCATAAGTCGCCGTTTACGTGAATCAACCACGACACCTCCACGGATAACCCATTCAGGGGTGTCCCGAATTATACGAAGTGCCTCTTCCCGATACGGCATTTCCGAGTCCTCGACCAGGGAAGCCAATCCATGCCAGTCCTGTCCCAAGGAAACAAGACTGAAAATCGAATCGGGTAACGAAAGCCGTTGCTGAATATAGGAACGCAAGGATTCACACCTCCGGTCCGAAAGAGACTTATTCAGCTTTGTACCGCCTTCCGGTGATGCTCCGGCCTCTATGACAACACGGAATATATTTTTTTTCTCACGCATCCCCCTAATGTAAGACAAAAGCGAATCCAAAGAGGGCTTGTTGTCTTTGTAAGACAAATCAACGGTGGAACGCCCAACCGGGAAGTAAACTCTATACACGACATCCCCTGCAAAGACAGAAATGCCCAACAAGTGGAACAAAATGAAAAACAGGGAAAATACCAAAGCTTTAATTTTCATTATAATTATTATAATCTGATTTTAGAATACATTTTTTTTTAAGAAAAAAAGCAAACATACAACCGCCTCGAAAGGTTTGTTTTTTTTCACTCTCTATGACAGAGAGTGAAAAATATAAAGAAATAGGGCTTAAAAGGAATATAAAGGCTCTCATACGGCCTATCCTTGCAGAAATTGTTTTATAAAAACACATTTATGATCATGAATTTGCAGATATACAGTGATATAACCTTAATATATTTTATATAATTACAGAAACTATGGGAATATTGTATCTGAAAGAACACACAACCTGTTATAATTACATAAGTTGTGTTCGGGAAGGATTTTTATACCATCAATTCCAGGCCGGGGAATTAAATGAAGAAACCAATGAAGCTGACTGCATCTTCTTCATTCTGGAAGGCGAGCTGGAGATCTTTTGCAATGGGAAAGCTGTTAGTCTCACTTCCGGCAACATGGGCTGCTTCAGCAAGGGAAGTGTATGCAAGATACATTCGTTAGTGAGAAGCAGCGTAATCATTGCGCAGTTTGACAATACGATACAGGGGTGTGAGAAGATTTCATTCTCGCAGTTGTATGATCTGGCCTCCAAGGCTGGAGATGGGATGCGTCCGCTGGAAATCAGACAAAGCATGAAATTGTTTCTTGAACTTTTGACCGGATATTTGGAAGATGGAGCCGGATGTGTCCATTTTCATGAAATAAAACTTAGAGAATTATTCTGGAACATACGGTTTATTATACAAAATGGAGCTAAGTTTCTTTTTCTATCCATATTAGGAAAAGACAATGACTTCAAAAAAAAGGTTTTTAACAATTATAAGAAAGCCAGAACCATAAAAGAATTGGCAGGTTTATGTGGCAGCTCGCTTTCCTCCTTCCAAAGAAGATTCCTGAAAGAATTCAGGGAGCCTGCAGGTAGCTGGCTGCAGAAACAGATAAACGGCATGATCAAATATAAATTGGCAGACGAAAATATACCCATAGGAATCATAGCTATGGAACTGAATTTTTCTTCACAGCCTCAATTCTGTAGATACTGCAAAAAGAATTTGGGATATACTCCCGGAGAGTGGAGGAAACTTCTGAGAAACAAGAATAAAGATATGAAAAAGCCGGAGGAGAAGGTGGATTGACTTAAAAAGATAAAAAAAAAGCAGTAATTGATAATTAAAATTAATTTGTTCTTTGGTATTTTTGCAGCCGAATTAAGAGGGTGAATTTATTGTCTTTTCATATGGTTAAACTTAGGGTGGAAAAGGCTTTTTCACTCTCTGTCATAGAGAATGAAAGAAAGTATATTCAAAACAGTCTTAAGTTTGTAATAAAACAACCGTTATGGACAATTTGTTTAGCAAATATTATCAGCTATATGGTCATTCACTTCATCAAGTACAGACCGGTCAAGTTCTTTCAGGTAAATTTTGGTCACCTTTTCGGAAGAATGTCCCAAACACTCGCTGATGGTATGGATCGGTGTACCGTTGTCAAGCGCCATTGTGGCCCAGCAATGACGCGCGGCATGCAGGCGCAAAGCCCCCTCCAGTCCAACCCTCCTCGCAACCTTTTTTAGTGCGTACCTTATCTTACCATAAGCTTTCTTATAGCTTGAATAAGGGTCTTCCATCCCTTCAAGAAGGGGGAACAGATACTCTCCGGGAGTATTCCCGTACCTTTCCAACAGACTCTGTATCTGACGGTTTATCCCGATTTCCAGAAATTGCCTGGTCTTATGCCGCTTGTAACGGATTTCCTGTTGAAAAACATTTTCCTTTTTCAGCAGTGCAATATCCACGAACGACATTCCCCGAGTATAGATACTGAACATGAAGACATCTCTGGCCAGGCATTCAGGGGTTCCGAGTGGAAGCGGCAGACGGGCAAGAGTTCTCACCAGCTTGATCGGTATGCCCCGCTTGGCAGTTTTTTCCGTCCTTATTCTGATATTGCGAAACGGCGAAGGAAGTGACAGATTCAACTCGACACATCCTCTTCTATACACAGTCTTCATATTGTGCAGATAAAAGCCAACAGTATTCTTGCTGATTCCGGCTTCCAAAAGACTGTCCCGATACTTGATTACAAGGAGGGGAGAAAGACGGGCGAACGGAAAATCGGACCCGCACAGATGCTTCTGCATCGAATTCAGAGTCGCCTCGTAGGCTTTTGCCGTCCCTTCGTGTCCGGTTTCGGAAAGCACGAGGATTCTTTCCTTAAAGAAACTGTAGAATCCCTTCTCGCCAGTCATGGTTTCATACATCCTATATATGTCACACATCCCGTATTCAACTCCTCTTCTTTCTAATATATCTATGGCCTTGTCCAACGCCTTACTGATTTTCCTGCATACACGGTTCATCCGCCGGACAGTCTCCTGCGTATATGCGCCGCCAGCAAGCACCCGGCCGCTCAGGGAATCGAACAAGCTCGGCTCAATGCTGTATCCAGTATAAACGACTTTTTTCTTCCTCCTGTGAAGAACTTGCACGACCAACGGAAAAGCGCCACGACTGTTACACCGACCTTTTACCAATACTGTCTTTACTGTTGCCATTTTCTAAAATTAGTTATTAACATAATACCAGCGTCCTGGACGGCATACTTCCGGGATAGAATATTCATCAAGCGCCCTCGCAGTACTTCCCCAAAACACCCGCTTCCCAATACCCATTAACGCCCTTTCAACGCTTACCTGAGGGGATTTTCCATAGTCATGTTGCGGACGATACAGTGACCCTTTTCGGTCTTGTTGGTGCACCCGGAGCAAGGGCAACTGTCATGACGGAAAAGCGCTTCCAACATTGGTGCTACAAAAGGAGAATGTCAAGGCAAAGGAAATTAAAAGAAAAAAATAAAAACATCTTTTATATTTTCTGTTTATTCATTCATTGTACAATAACCATAGTTCCGTATACCAACCTACATTCCCGCAAGGCGTCCCAACTATTCGGAACGTAATATAGGTATTTCCCAAATAATCCTGTATTCATTGAGTTTCCTAAGTCAGCACGGGTAAGATCCGTACTATGGAGTCCTATACAGCCCCAAATGCTTTTTTCTGAATAGCCCTTAAAAAATTCTCTTGTATTTCCGAGACAGTAAAGATCATTCCCTTTCTTGGCCAATCAAAGTATCCCCTTCTCTCCACTTTTCCTTACTCGGATAATCAACATGATTTTGCTTCCCTTTGCAAAAGTAACTATTTCCCAATATAATACAAATAAAATTCACTTTTTGGATGTCTTTTATGTGTCCAGGGAACAACAACAATATTCTACCTATATCGGTTCACCAAGTATCTCTCCTCAATAACGGAAGCAACTCGAATGGGCATTATGAAAATGATAACAGAGTATGCACTAACTGCTATACGGAAAAAGAATTCATCCCGCGTATGGACGGACACACGCTTGTTTTCTGTACATATTCATAGGGCGCATGGCTTTTACATCCAACGAAGTGTTATTGGACTGGTATGCAAAACACTGGATAGGAAACACTAACGGACAGGTGTTTATCCAA
The DNA here is from genome assembly GCF_000186225.1 of Bacteroides helcogenes P 36-108. Classification (NCBI taxonomy): domain Bacteria; kingdom Pseudomonadati; phylum Bacteroidota; class Bacteroidia; order Bacteroidales; family Bacteroidaceae; genus Bacteroides; species Bacteroides helcogenes. The sequence continues at coordinate 3,060,859 of NC_014933.1, forward strand.
ACAATACTCTGAGAAGCATAGCAGATATAATAATTCAAAACATGTAAGACTATGTATGAAATTTTCCAAAAACAGTATGATATACTTCATCCACGCCGTCGTTATCTTTATCCATTCTCCTGCAATTGAGCCAAGATGTATTTTCACTTGCAGTGAATGACTTTTACTGCCCTAAAAGAATAAAATATCAAGCTGAAAGCATTACCTTTGCGGTCGTTTTTAATATATATTTATGAAGACCAATGTATATAATAAAATATCCATCGGATGAAATTTTTCCAGAAAATTCAAGGCACACATCCGGCTGTCATTTGCGGTTTGGGTACGCTGTTTCTGCTTTCCTGTAGGGTGGAACAGGATGAAGCAAGATCGGAAAGTATAGGATTTAGTCCGCAAACGATGGAGTATGCTTCTTTCTCCAAAATAGAAGCACCACAATGCAGGGGAGGTGAAGCATTCTCGGCGTATTATCTTGAATCTGCCCTTATGGGAAAAGAAGGTGGAGACTCCCTGTTCCTTCATATCTGTTCCCTCGCCTCCATTCCATGTCATCTTACCGGCAATGGCGCTTTCGGCATATCTGCCTTCTGCTACACGGGAACGTGGAACAGTTCCCTATCCGCCAGCTTCATGCATAATGAACGTGTGACCCCTCCAAAATGATCTGCTTGTGGCATCCTTTGGGGGAATAAATGTCACTGTTCTTGTCATCGGATCGGGTACGGGAATGGGGAAACAACTGCTTGATAAACAGGATATAGATGTAAAATCGGGGGAGATTATAGATATACAAGAAGATTATACCAAGGACCTGTTATGGGGCAACACCGGAGCGATTACAGCGGGAAGCCCGTCCCATTTCGGAATAACATTAAAGCATATGCTCTCACGCATACGGATCAGGGTGGTATGCGAAATGGGACTTCTTACGGTTTACAACGATAGCAAACATGGCGGCTATCAACCTACTGAACGAGACACTGTCTGCAGAAAATGTATCACTTTCTACTCCCCTCATTCGTTCGATGACAAAAGATATACGGATCCATTCTCTTATATAGACGATTCATATACCCAATAATTCCCCGTCCAGAAAGCCAAAGAACCGTAAAAGTCAGGAATACTACATAGCTGACTGTGGCGATCGCATAATCCTGAGTTTGTTGTGAAACGCGGAATGCCGTTTTTTTTAACGCTCATGGCAGACGAACGAATCTGTTTTTTGCTATTGAAAATAAATATCGGAACAGCCCGCGACTCGCCTTATCCCCATTTCGGGGATTTTATACAAAGAATCGAAGCCGTTCACTTTAATAAAGCGCAATAGGTTCTCCAAAGAATAAATATTGTATTTTCTGAATGTATGCAAGGATCAGGAATTCATATTCAGTTCCTCCAGAGGGGTAGCCAGCAAATCAACATGTTCAGGTGAATTCTGAAGAACCATATAACCAAAAGACAGAACCAGAATGCTATTTTAACATATATATTCATGATGCAGATGTGTTGACAGATAAACCAACAGAAATATTCAGACAAGATTTCATACAACCTCCAACCCCGGGCGAGGATTATTATAACCCTCCCAAGGCATCTTATAAGTATGGCACTTTTGATTTCTAATATCTTCGGTATTGACCTTATTGTATTAAAACTGTATATATTTGTTGATTTAGCCAATTATGTTTTAAATGTCATTTTCGGATGATAGAGGGGAAGAAATGGACAGCTCTAAAATGTTGGAACATTGGAAATAGATACTTTGATCATGAGACAAATGAACATATACCAACTCAAGGATTAATAACATATATTTGTCTAAGTTCAATTTTTTAAGGTAGGTTCTTGAAAAGCAGTGTTTTACTCTTTTCAATGCGGGATACTGTTTGGCATTGGTGGAACTGTCAACAATCTGCCCGTTTTTAATACGTTTCTTTTCTAAGAATCTTACTTCAAGAAAATCAATCATTTGTTGGACAGACTTCACTTTGATTTCCGGTCGTTGTTGTCTGACTTCATCAAAGCAATGGGATAGTTGTACTGGCGACCAATTTCGTCCCTCAAATTTCTACATTGAATTGACTATCCGCGAAGGCGTTGCAGCAATACAACATCTTTGTATTGCCCTCCTACGCACCACCACTCTTTCAGCAGTCCACATTCTGCAAATCCACATGATTTAAACAACTGTATGCTTGCTTCATTATCTGTAGAAATATGGGCGGTGAGCTGCTTCAGAAAAAGGAAACCGAATACATAATCACACAACAAATCCAATGCTTCTTTGGCATAACCTTTGCTTTGATATTCTCTCTGGACCACAATACCTATTTCCCCCCGAGAATGCAAGGGGGAAAAATCCGTAATATCCACCGTTCCTACCACAGCATCATCTTCGTGGCGCACAATCATCATACGGAGTTGACGGTCGGCAAACATGTCACATTGCGAGTTCTCTATGTATTGCCTGAGAATAAATTTGGAATAAGGAACATTAAAATTTGTCACATCCCAATTTTGAGGATCATTTTCCATTGCATACATTATCTCAAGATCCTCCGGTTCCATCGCACGAAGATGCAAACGTTCACTTACAAAGTAAGACATATTCATATTGATAATTAATTCTGGCTTGGAGTCTTTTTATTCTTTTTCTTTATTGATGTGTAATTCTTTACGCAGACGTTCTTCGCCGGGGAAGCAAAACAAGGAAGCCGTCATGGCAATCAATGCGCAGAGCACACCTTTACCACTCAGCATCATATAATAAGTGAGGAAACCTGCCAACATAGGAATGGCCAATAATACAAGTCGCACTCCACTCCAAAAAGCATAAAGGCTGAGAGCCTCGGAAATCGTCACAATATCTATTTTCTTAGCAAGTATCCATGAAAAAAGCTTCAAGGAAACAGGTACACAAGATGCTGCCAGCAAAATGACCGAAGTTTCGGCAAAATAAGTGATACGCACATCATCTGCATACATACCCACCCACGTGCCTCCCGTCTCTCCGGAGATCACCAGAAGGACAGGTAGTATCCAGAAGCATACAAAGTAAATACTTGTCCGCCTTACTGTCCGTTTTATTTGTTCTTCCATTATCATCTAAATTATATTTCCTTATACCGTTCCCGTAAACGGAGTACGGTTGACTATACTCCGTCCGAGTGTTACCTCATCGGCATACTCCAATTCATCGCCGACAGAAATACCACGGGCTATTACTGAAAGCTTCACGCCCATTTTTTCCAATTTGCGATATATATAGAAATTCGTAGTGTCTCCTTCCATCGTGGTGCTCAGGGCAAGTATCACTTCTTTTATATCCCCCGAAGAAACACGTTGCACAAGGCTTTCGATCTGCAAATCACCGGGACCAATCCCATCCATTGGAGAGATAACGCCTCCCAATACATGGTACAGCCCGCGAAACTGCTGTGTAGCCTCTACTGCCATGACGTCACGGATGTTTTCCACCACACAGACGACAGAAGAATCACGCTGCGGGTTGGAACAGATACGGCATATTTCCGTATCTGAAATATTATGGCATACTTTGCAATACTTCACTTCATGCTTCAACGTAATGATGGCATTACCGAAAGCCTCCACTGCCATCGTATCCTGACGCAGAAGATGAAGCACCAGTCTCATTGCTGTTTTACGTCCCACACCCGGCAGTTTGGCAAACTCACTGACTGCCTTTTCCAATAATGTCGAGGGATACTGTCCATTCATACACAAAATTCTCCTATCAGTCCGCAAAGATAAATAGAATTCCGAATTATGAATGAAGTTTTTTGAAATAAGTATTACCTTTGCAACATCAAAGAAATGTAATATTCCTCGTAAGACAGTATAAAACAAACTTTTAAATTGACAAAATAGATGGAAATATCGAACGCCGAATTCGTCATCAGTAACACAGACGTGAAGAAATGCCCCCCAGGAACATTTCCCGAATATGCCTTCATTGGGCGCTCCAACGTGGGGAAATCCAGTCTTATCAATATGCTGACAAACCACAAAGGGCTCGCCATGACATCGGCTACGCCCGGAAAGACAATGCTCATCAACCATTTCCTTATCAACAAGAATTGGTATCTCGTTGACCTTCCCGGCTACGGCTATGCCAAACGGGGACAAAAAGGCCAAGAGCAAATTCAAAACATCATACGAAGCTACATACTGCAACGTGAGCAAATGACCAACTTGTTTGTACTGGTTGACAGCAGACTGGAACCTCAGGCTATTGATCTCGACTTCATAGAATGGTTGGGCGAAAACGGTGTTCCTTTTGCCATCGTATTCACCAAAGGAGACAAAATGAAAGGCGGAAGGTTGAACGCCAATATCAGGCAATACCTCAAAAAATTGGAAGAACAATGGGAAGAACTTCCACCCTACTTCATCACTTCTTCCGAAAACCGTATGGGTCGAGAAGAATTATTGGACTATATTGAGAAAATCAACAAAGAACTGAACAGTAAATAAAATCATAAAACAATGAAGAAAATTATTTTTTGGCATCTTTTTGTTGCCGCATTGCTTGTAGCCAACAATGGTCAGGCACAATCTCTGAAAGATTTATTCAGCAAGGAGAATCTTGAAAAAGCGGTCAGCACCGTAACCGGAAAAAGCACCAGTGTAAATATGGAAGGAACCTGGAAATATACAGGCTCTGCCGTTGAATTTGAATCGGACAATCTGCTGAAAAAAGCGGGAGGCGCAGTTGCGGCATCTACTGCAGAAAGTAAACTCAATGAGCAATTAGCCAAAATCGGCATCAAGGAAGGGCAAATGAGTTTCACATTCAATGCAGACAGCACGTTCAACGCCAATATAGGAGCCAAGAAACTAAATGGAACTTATTCCTACAACAGCACAACACAGAGCGTCAACCTCAAATTTGCCAAACTGATAGGTATGAATGCAAAAGTAAGCTGCACGTCCTCCAGCATGGACTTATTATTCAACTCGGACAAACTGCTGAAATTATTGACTTTTCTGGGTAGCAAAAGTAGTAGTACGACTTTAAAAACAGTCAGTACACTGGCAAACAGCTACGATGGTATGATGACAGGATTCACTATGAAGAAACAATAAAAAAACATCACCGGCATTAAGAAGAAAAGCCCCGCAAATAATATTTGCGGGGCTTTTCTTTGTAAGAAAGAGAGCGGAAAACGAGACTCGAACTCGCGACCCCAACCTTGGCAAGGTTGTGCTCTACCAACTGAGCTATTTCCGCATTTGATGACATTCCTTTCGCAAAGAATATGTGCCCAGAACAGGACTCGAACCTGCATGCCTCTCGACACACGCACCTGAAACGTGCGCGTCTACCAATTCCGCCACCTGGGCATTGTCATCAACATTCGAAAGAGCGGAAAACGAGACTCGAACTCGCGACCCCAACCTTGGCAAGGTTGTGCTCTACCAACTGAGCTATTTCCGCATTTATCAGATGTGAAGAGGAGGAGACTCGAACTCCCACAACATTTCTGTCACTACCACCTCAAAGTAGCGCGTCTACCAATTCCGCCACCTCTCCATCAATATTCCTAAACTAAACAAAGAACTCATTGCCTTACCTGATGTGCCCAGAACAGGACTCGAACCTGCATGCCTCTCGACACACGCACCTGAAACGTGCGCGTCTACCAATTCCGCCACCTGGGCATCGGTACTGCAATCATCTGCATTGAGCGGAAAACGAGACTCGAACTCGCGACCCCAACCTTGGCAAGGTTGTGCTCTACCAACTGAGCTATTTCCGCGTTTGCGGTTGCAAAGGTAGATATTTTCCTTAAACCAACAAACATTCCGAACTTTTTTTTCACACAGAAAATGCACGCTTTCATTCAAAGTGTAAGCAGACTTTTGATTATCAACTCATTCGGTCACGATAATCTTCATAGGAAAATTGCTTAAAGATTTCAGCATTTCCTTCTTCAGTCCACATGGCAATAGCCGGATGATGAATTCCGTTGAACATATTTGTCTTTACCATCGTATAATGAATCATATCTTCAAAAACGATTCTCTCACCAATTTGCAGTTCATGATCAAAACTCCAAAATCCCATATAATCACCACTCAAACAAGAATTGCCGCCTAAGCGATAGACATGCGCCCCCTCACTTCCTATCTGTGCACCACGCACCGAGGGCTGGTAAGGCATCTCCAAACAATCGGGCATGTGACAGGTGAAACTGACATTTAAAACTGCGGTACGAATGCCACGGTTTTCTACAATATCCACAACTTCGGAAGTCAACACACCGGTTTGCCAGGTAAAGGCAGATCCCGGTTCCAAAATAATCTGCAAATGAGGATAGCGTTCTTTCAACCCCTGCAACAAGCGGATAAGATGTTCTATATCATAATCTTTACGCGTCATCAGATGTCCGCCGCCCAAATTCAACCATTTGATTTGAGAGAACCATTTGGAGAATTTCCCTTCCATACGCTCCAGCGTGTGCTCCAGTTCATAAGAAGAAGACTCGCAATGGCAATGGCAATGGAAGCCTTCAATGCCATACGGAAGTATCTCTGGTAATTGGTCGGCCATCAGACCGAAACGGGTTCCGGGAGCACAAGGATTATACAATTCGGTTTCAACCTCAGAATACTCCGGATTGATACGGATGCCGCAAGAGATTCCACTTCCTTCCGCAACGGTCATCGGATAGAAACGATGGAACTGCATCAACGAATTAAAAGTTATATGGCCGCTGCAACGCATTATCTCCGGAAAATCGGCCTCGGTATAGGCAGGCGAATAGGTATGCGCCTTACTGCCGAATTCTTCCAATGCCAGACGGGCCTCATATACAGAACTTGCCGTAGAATGTTCTATATACTCCCTGAAGACGGGAAACGAGCGCCACATGGCAAAAGATTTGAATGCAAGGATAATCTCTACCCCCGCACGGTCGGCTACACTCTTTATCAAAGTAAGGTTTCTCCTCAAAAGTTCTTCTTCCATAATGTAACAGGGAGAAGGGAAAAGATCAAAATCTTTATCTGTCATCTTTATATATATTTTTTTTACTATTCATTTAAAATTCAAAAACACGTCCGACAAGGTAATTTCAAGATACTGCCGAATATTTACTAAAAGTTCAGAGGATTTTTACTAAAAATCTCTACCGTTTTTAGTAAATTTATGGAGGCATTTTAGTAAAAAAGGAAACATTCTTTTTTCTATATCTTTATTTGTAAACATATTCTATCACTCCACAACTTTAAAACGGGCAAAACGCAATAAAAGTTGCTTGTCTCCGGCATTCTTAAAGTGAATGGTTGCTTTAACACTGTCACCCTCTCCTTCCACCTTCAATACTTCGCCCAGTCCAAAGCGTTCGTGCTCTATGAATTGCCCGGGTCGGACACCATTTGGAACTGTACCGCCCGAAGGATGCACAGAAGATGCAGGAGAAGCACCGGAAGAAGACGTCACCCGTTTCAGATTGCGGGGAACCGTCGGAGAAAAAATCTTTTGCTTCTCACGTCTGAAGTTCTCTGCTCCTTCATCTATACGACGACCGACAACAACATCTTGCGGCAAACGTAGGAAACGCGCGTCTATATCTTTAAGGAAACGGCTGGGACTTCCAAATTCCATTTTGCCATAACGGAAACGTGTCTTTGCGAATGAAAGGTAACAATGCTTCTCCGCCCGGGTAATAGCCACATAGAACAAGCGCCGTTCTTCTTCCAAGGCACGGGGCGAGTCACCTACCATACCACTCGGAAAAAGATTTTCTTCCATTCCTACCACAAACACGTTTTTAAACTCCAGCCCTTTGGCCGAATGGACAGTCATCAGGGTTATCTTCTCATCATCTCCATCCTTGTCGGAATCCTGATCGGTAAGCAGAGATACTTCCGACAGGAAATCCACCAACAGAATGTTCGCATTTCCTTCTTCCTGCCTCCGGGCACAGAAATCACTCATGCCATTTACCAATTCTTCTATGTTCTCTTTCCGACTAAGGTTCTCAGGAGAATTATCCTGGCAAACATCGTTTACAATTCCAGACCGGCGGATGATTTCAGTTCCGGTTTCATAAGCGTTTTTCTCTGCCACATCGGTGATAAAACCGGATATAAGATCACGGAAACCTTGCAGTTTTCCGGCAGTTCCTTTATTCAGTTCCAGCCCATAGGTCAGCGGTTCGCAAAGAACAGCCCACAGGCTGACGTTGTTTCCGGTAGCGGCAGCTATGATTTTTCCTACCGTGGTGTCACCAATACCACGTGCCGGATAATTGATGATACGTTTGAAAGCTTCCTCATCGTTAGGGTTCACCGCCAAGCGGAAATAGGCTATCACATCTTTAATTTCCTTGCGCTGGTAAAAGGACAGACCACCATAAATGCGATAAGGCATTCCCCGCTTGCGCATGGCCTCTTCAAAAATACGACTTTGCGCATTGGTCCGGTAAAGCACGGCAAAATCAGAATAGACGCAATGTTCCCGATGGTGCAATTCCGCAATCTTATTGACTACGATTTCCCCTTCTTCCACATCGCTATACGCCTGATAAACCCCGATAGACTCTCCTTCTTCTTTCTTGGAAAAAACCTCCTTATGTATCTGCCTCTGATTTTTCTCTATCAGACTGTTGGCCGCACGGACTATGGTTTGCGTGGAACGATAATTCTGCTCCAGCTTGAAGACTTTAGTACCGGGATAAACTTCCGTGAAATACAAGATATTATCGATATCAGCACCACGGAAAGAATAGATACTTTGAGCATCATCCCCCACCACGCATACATGCCGATGATTTTTTGCCAACTGCAGGACGATGCTATGCTGGGCAAAATTGGTATCCTGATACTCATCCACCAATATATATCGGAACTGTTCCTGATAGCGGGCAAGCACATCCGGATGATCACGGAATAAGAGAAAAGTATAAAACAGCAAATCATCAAAGTCCATTGCGTCTGCTTGCCTGCAACGTTCCCAATACCTTTGGTAGATATCACGGACAGACGGCATCTTAGCGGCGCAATCTCCTTCATAAGCCTCTTTGTTATTGGCATATCCTGCCGGAGAAACCAAATGGTTTTTGGCATTGGAAATACGAGCCTGCACTATCCCCGGCTTATATACTTTCTCATCCAGTTTCATTTCTTTGATAATGGAGCGCAAAAGGCTCTTGCTGTCCGCCGTATCATAAATAGTGAACTGCGGCGTGAATCCCAGATGCGGGGCCTCAACATGCAGAATGCGCAGGAACATGGAGTGAAACGTCCCCATCCAAAGCCGACGGGCACGTTCCGTTCCCACCTGGTGGGCAATACGTTCTTTCATCTCACGTGCCGCCTTGTTGGTAAAAGTCAACGCAAGGATATTCCACGGCTGGTAACCGTTCTCCAGCAAATAGGCTATCTTATAGGTCAGCACACGCGTCTTCCCGGAACCGGCCCCGGCTATCACCAACAACGGGCCATCATTATAAAGAACCGCCTCACGCTGTCCTTCATTCAATTCTTGTATGTAATCGGGCATATTCCATATAATCTTTTAAATAAGGTAGTACCGGAGACACAAACAATGCAGTCTGCCTCCGCTTCGGGGGACAAAGATAATGTAAACCAAATGCAGAATAAAACGAACGAGTTATTTTTTATGCCGGAACACAGCTTATCTTCGCACAGTTGAAACAAAAAAGATGCGGGCACAGATGAACAATTCCTGATGTTGCCGTGTTTAGTATTAGAAAGTTTCAAAATAAATAATTGAACTTATGAATACGTTATTAATGACTTTAATGATGACAGTTATGACTTACGAAATGCCTAAACTTCCTTACGCAAACAATGCGCTGGAACCTGTAATCAGTCAGCAAACAATAGATTACCATTACGGTAAACATCTGCAAACTTATGTAAACAATCTCAATAATCTCACTCCGGGTACAGAATATGAAGGAAAAGATCTGATCAGTATCGTATCTTCCGCGCCGGATGGACCTATATTCAACAATGCCGGACAAGTATTGAACCACACTCTCTACTTCCTGCAGTTTTCGCCCAAACCTGTCCATAGTGAACCGACGGGTAAATTGGCAGAGGCCATCAAACGAGACTTCGGCAGTTTCGAGAACTTCAAGAAGGAATTTAATGCAGCCGCTGTCGGACTGTTCGGTTCGGGCTGGGCATGGCTTTCTGCCGACAAGGACGGAAAACTTCATATCACCAAAGAAGCCAACGGCAGCAATCCGGTACGTTTCGGACTGACCCCCCTATTGGGATTTGATGTCTGGGAACATGCCTATTATCTTGATTATCAGAATCGTCGTGCAGACCATATTAACTCACTTTGGAGTATCATCGATTGGGAGGTAGTAAGCAAAAGATTAAAATAATCAGTAGTTAGAATCTCATAAAACCAGTTCAAGACGCATCCATGAGTACCAAACTCGTGGGTGCGTCTTATGTTTCATACGGCATCTAACATATTTTAAAGAAAATCATTGGTTACTAAGATAAGTATTCCATAACTTTGCTAAACATAAACATTTAACAAAAGAAATGAAACTCATAGTAGTCACAGCACCCACATTCTTTGTAGAAGAAGACAAAATTATCACGGCACTCTTTGAAGAAGGTCTTGATATTCTACATCTGAGGAAACCGGAAACTCCCGCCATGTATTCCGAACGGCTTTTGACTCTGATACCCGAAAAATATCACAGGCGCATCGTCACCCATGAACACTTCTATTTACAAGAAGAATTTAATCTGATGGGCATACACCTGAATGCGCGCAACCCGAACGAGCCACATGATTACTCAGGACACATCAGTTGTACCTGTCATTCCATGGAAGAGATACAAAGCAAAAAGCATTTTTATGATTATTTGTTTTTGAGCCCCATCTACAACTGTATCACAAAGAATGGGGTAACTTCCGGATTTACCGCAGAAGAACTTCGTCAGGCCGGAAAAAATAAGATTGTGGACAACAGAGTAATGGCGTTGGGTGGCATTACTCCCGACAATATCTTGGAAATTAAAGATTATGGCTTTGGTGGTGCAGTGGTAATGGGCGACCTCTGGAATAAGTTCAATACCCGCACAGACCGTGACTATTTAGAAATAATCCGTCATTTCAAGAAGCTGAAGGAAATGTCCGATTAAAACTTTCCATATTCTCTATACTCCACCCCAACAGGTAATGTGAAATAGAAAGTAGAGCCCTCTCCTTTCTTAGACTCCACCCCAATACCTCCTCCGTAATGCTCTACGATGGACTTTGTAATGGAGAGTCCCAAGCCCGTACCTTTTATATTATAGTTCATCTTTACAAAACGCTCAAAAATAGCATGACGTCCTTCTTCATCAATACCACAACCAGTATCGGCTACATAAAAATAAAAGTTCCGGTTACTCAATTGCCTGCATCCTATTTTCACGCTTCCCTTTTCGGTAAATTTCAATGCATTTCTCACCAGATTGCCGACAACCTGCGCAAATCGCACCCGATCTACCACTAAACGACACTGAGGTAACTTTTCTACAAATTCAACCTGAATTCCACCGGGATGGGAGCCGGTATTTTCTGCCATGCAAACTTCAGCGATCAAAGTGTTCACATCTACTTCTTCATCATTATACTCTAAGGTATTTGCTTCTATTTTAGAATAGTCCAGCAAATCATTCACCAATTGCAGCAAGGAATCCTTGTTTTCATTAATTTCTTTCAAAAAAGCCATGCGCGTTGCTTTGTCCAAGTTATCCATTTCGGCAAGCATGGTGGTGAAACCCACAATGGCATTCAACGGTGTCCGTATCTCATGAGTCATATTGGCGATAAAAGCATTCTTCAGTTGATTAGTTTCTTCCGCCACCTCATTCATCTGACGCAGAGTTTTCACCCGTCTGCTCTTACCGATAGAAATGATAATCATGATAATCAACAATAAAAATATGATTATCATAAAAGCAATCAGCAATATTTCATTTCTTTCTATAAAACCAAGTATCTTTATTAAAAGCAGAGCTATAAGTGGTACATTCATTGTTTGTTTTGTTTTTCTTGATGCAAGTAAACTTTTATTTGCAAATATAAGAAAGAAATTACAAATAATATAAGGAATATACAACTTTAATAAACCAACAAATAAAAAAAATACTTAGTAACGTACAAGAAAGCATTTGACAAAACAATCAGAAGATTTCCATGAAAACCCACACACTACATTCCTTAAAATAGTTTACAGCAGAAAAAAAGGGATTCACTCCTCAGAGCAAATCCCTTTAACTTATTGATTATTAATTATAAATCGTATGCTACAATCCTTCGATGGCTGCCTGTGCCGCTGCCAATCGTGCAATGGGAACGCGGAACGGAGAACAACTCACGTAGTTCAGACCTACCCTATGGCAGAATTTCACGGAAGAAGGTTCGCCGCCATGTTCGCCACAGATGCCACACTTCAAATCCGGACGGATAGCACGGCCTTTTTCCGTTGCCATGCGCACCAACTGCCCTACTCCATTCTGATCCAGCACTTGGAAAGGATCTACTTTCAGAATCTTCTTTTCCAGATAAATCGGAAGGAAAGAAGCAATATCATCACGTGAATAGCCGAAAGTCATCTGAGTCAGATCATTTGTCCCGAATGAGAAGAATTCCGCAGAAGAAGCAATGCGATCAGCTGTCAAAGCGGCACGAGGTATTTCAATCATTGTTCCTACTTTAAAATCAATGCTGTCCCCCACTTCTTCAAACAAATTAGCAGCTTCGGTGCGAATGACATCTTCTTGTTGCTTGAACTCATAAAGAATACCTGTCAGCGGAACCATGATTTCAGGATGCGTTTCAATGCCCTCCTTCTTCAATTCCAACGCAGCACCAAGAATAGCACGTGTCTGCATTTGAGTAATTTCCGGATATGTGTTTCCCAGACGGCAGCCACGATGTCCCAACATTGGATTATGTTCGCAAAGTGACTCTACACGTTGTTGGATATGTTGCAAGCTTACCCCCATCGTATCTGCCATTTCCTGCTGTCCTTTCAAATCATGAGGAACAAATTCATGCAAAGGAGGATCGAGCAGACGAACAGTCACCGGACAGCCTTCCATAGCGCGGAATATCCCTTTGAAGTCAGCCTGTTGATAAGGAAGAATCTTGGCTAAAGCCTTACGACGACCTTCCGCATTTTCTGCTAAAATCATCTCACGCATGGCTTTAATCTTTTCTCCTTCAAAGAACATGTGCTCCGTACGGCACAAACCGATACCAACTGCACCAAAGTTGCGTGCAACCTGTGCATCATGAGGAGTGTCCGCATTGGTGCGAACTTGCAATTTGGTATATTTATCAGCCAAACTCATCAATTCGGCAAAGTCACCGGAAAGTTCGGCAGCTTTTGTTTCAACCTTGCCGTTATATACTTCACCCGTACTTCCGTTCAATGAAATAAAATCACCTTCTTTCAGCAATACGCCATCTATTTCCACTGTACGGGTCTTATAATCTATATTCAAAGCACCTGCACCGGACACACAACATTTACCCATACCACGGGCAACAACAGCCGCATGAGAAGTCATACCTCCACGAGCAGTCAGGATACCTTCAGCAACTGCCATACCTGCCAAATCTTCAGGAGATGTTTCAATACGAACCATTATCACGCGCTTGCCGGCAGCATGCCAATCAGCGGCATCATCGGCAAAAAACACAATTTGACCTGTGGCAGCACCCGGAGAAGCGGGAAGGCCGCGAGTCAGAACTTTGGCCTGCTTCAAAGCAGCCTTGTCAAACACCGGATGGAGTAACTCATCCAGCTTATTAGGCTCACAACGCAACAAAGCTGTCTTTTCGTCAATCATACCCTGATGGAGCAAATCCACAGCAATCTTTACCATAGCGGCTCCCGTACGCTTACCATTACGGGTCTGGAGGAACCAGAGTTTACCTTCCTGCACGGTGAATTCCATATCCTGCATATCACGATAATGGTTTTCAAGCTTGGTTTGCAGAGCATCCAACTCTTTATATATTTCCGGCATGGCCTCTTCCATAGAAGGGTATTTTGCGGCACGTTCTTCTTCACTTACCCCTGCCAGTTCTGCCCAACGCCGTGAACCGATCTTGGTAATCTGTTGAGGAGTACGGATACCTGCAACAACATCCTCACCTTGTGCGTTAATCAGATATTCGCCATTGAAAAGGTCTTCACCCGTAGCAGCATCGCGGCTGAAACAAACACCCGTTGCCGAAGTTTCTCCCATATTGCCGAATACCATAGCCTGTACGCTGACAGCCGTACCCCATTCATCAGGAATCCCCTCCATTTTGCGATAAAGAATGGCACGTTCGTTCATCCATGAGTTAAACACGGCGCAAACGGCTCCCCATAACTGCTCATAAGCACAAGACGGAAAATCTTTTCCGGTCTGTTCTTTTACGGCAGCCTTGAATTTCTTCACCAATTCCTTGAGGTCTTCAACTTCCAATTCATTATCCAGTTTCACACCTTTAGCGTGTTTCACTTCTTCTATAATAGCTTCGAATGGATCGACATCTTCCTTGTTAACCGGCTTCATGCCCAATACCACATCTCCATACATCTGCACGAAACGCCGGTAAGAATCCCATGCAAAGCGCGCATTGCCGGTCTTGCGAATCAGCCCTTCCACCACTTCGTCGTTCAGTCCCAGATTCAGGATCGTATCCATCATGCCCGGCATAGAAGCACGCGCACCTGAACGGACGGAAACCAGCAAAGGATTTTCAACGTCACCAAATTTTGAACGCATCAGCATTTCTACATGTGCAATGGCTTGTTCAACTTCTTTCTTCAACAGGGCAACCACTTTTTCCTGCCCCATTTCATAATATTCTGTGCAAACTTCTGTCGTGATTGTAAAGCCCGGAGGAACCGGAACCCCTATGAGATTCATCTCAGCAAGGTTAGCGCCCTTGCCTCCCAAAAGGTTTCTCATGTCGGCCTTTCCCTCTGCCTGACCATTTCCAAAGGTATAAACTCTTTTTTTGTCCATAATAAAAATTTAAAGTTTCTGATTGTGATTTTCTTCTTTTTCTGTTCGCAAATCTAAGTATATTTCATAGACTACAAAACTTTTTCAGAAAAAACTTTATGTGAAAATGCAATTTCGACATTGCAATCTTTAATATCTCGATTCATAGAGAGATATTCGGAAAAAATATCTATTTTTGCACAATAATTTATTATATTGGTGTAAAAGTGGCAAGAAAGAGAAAAGAACTTCCCCTGTTGGAGAAGGTAACGATTACGGATGTGGCTGCCGAAGGAAAAGCCATCGCAAAGGTCAATGATTTGGTAATTTTCGTACCATATGTTGTTCCCGGTGACATAGTGGATCTACAGATCAAAAGGAAAAAACATCATTATGCTGAGGCCGAAGCGGTAAAGTTTCATGAGTACTCATCAGTAAGAGCCGTTCCTTTCTGCCAACATTACGGCGTTTGCGGGGGATGCAAATGGCAGGTGCTCCCCTATTCCGAACAAATAAAGTACAAGCAGAAGCAGGTTACGGACAATCTTATCCGCATCGGAAAAATAGAGCTTCCTGAAATATCCCCTATATTGGGTTCGGAAAAGACACAGTTTTACAGAAACAAACTGGAATACACGTTCTCCAACAAACGTTGGCTGACCAATGCTGAAATCCAGCAAAATGTAGTATATGAGCAGATGAATGCAGTGGGCTTTCACATTCCCAATGCCTTTGATAAAGTATTGGCCATAGAAAAATGCTGGTTGCAGGATGATATATCCAACCGGATCCGGAATGCAGTGCGCGACTATGCCTATGAGCACGACTATTCCTTCATCAATCTGCGTACTCAGGAAGGTATGCTGCGCAACATGATCGTACGCACTTCCACTACCGGCGAGCTGATGGTAATCCTCATTTGCAAGATAGAAAAGGATGAGGAAATGGAATTGTTCAAACAGTTGTTACAATATGTAGCAGACACTTTCCCGGAAATCACTTCCCTTCTATACATTATTAATAATAAATGCAACGACACCATCACAGATCTTGATGTATATACCTTCAAAGGCAAAGACCATATCTTCGAGGAAATGGAAGGCTTACGTTTTAAAGTTGGCCCGAAATCTTTCTATCAGACCAATTCCGAGCAAGCCTATAATCTTTACAAGATTGCCCGAAACTTTGCAGGACTGACAGGCGACGAGCTGGTTTACGACCTGTACACAGGCACAGGAACTATCGCGAATTTCGTATCCGGGAAAGCACGCCGGGTCATTGGCATAGAATACGTGCCCGAAGCCATTGAAGACGCCAAAGTCAATGCCGAAATCAACGGCATCAAGAACACGTTGTTCTTCGCCGGTGATATGAAAGATATGCTGACCCAGGATTTCATCAACCAATATGGCCGTCCAGACGTAATCATCACCGATCCTCCACGCGCCGGAATGCACCAAGACGTAGTGGATGTCATTCTCTTTGCCGAACCTAAACGCATTGTTTATGTAAGCTGCAATCCCGCAACACAGGCACGTGACTTGCAACTGCTCGATGTAAAATACAAAGTGAAGGCTGTGCAGCCCGTAGATATGTTTCCTCACACTCACCATGTTGAGAATGTGGTACTGCTCGAACTGAAAGCCAATCACTAATTCATTAACATTAATCACCAAAAACATGGCTAAAGAAAAAGTTGTGGCAAAGGCCCGCACACAATATACGGACTACACAGTAAAGGAACCGATGGAACTGATGGAGTTCCTGACCGCAAAAATGCCTGATGCCAGCCGTACCAAACTAAAGTCATTGCTGAGCAAGCGGATTGTTTATGTGGATAGTGTAATCACTACACAGTACAATTTTCCTCTGAAACCCGGAATGAAAGTACAGATCAGCCGTGAAAAGGGACGGAAGGAATTCAATCACAAACTGATCAAGATTGTATATGAAGACGCCTACATCATTGTCATTGAAAAGATGCAGGGACTGCTTTCCGTGAATACAGAAAGGCAAAAGGAGCGCACCGCCTATACCATACTGAATGAGTACGTCCAGCGTTCGGGCAGGCAGCACCGCGTTTACACCGTACATCGTCTGGACCGTGACACTTCCGGCCTGATGATGTTTGCCAAGGATGAGAAAACCCAAAATACCCTGCGTGACAACTGGCATGACATAGTGTTTGACCGGCGCTACGTAGCAGTGGTTTCCGGTGAAATGGAAAAGAATGCCGGTGTGGTGTCTTCCTGGCTCACCGACCGTACGCTATATGTATATTCCAGTCCCACGAACGACGGTGGAAAAGAAGCAATCACCCATTACCGTACCATAAAACGTGCCAACGGCTATTCCTTGATGGAACTGAATTTGGAAACAGGCCGCAAAAACCAGATACGCGTACACATGCAAGACCTGGGACATCCCATCATTGGCGACGGCCGCTATGGGCTGGAAGATATAAATCCGATAGGACGGCTGGCGTTGCATGCCTTTAAGCTATGCTTCTATCATCCGGTCACGGGCGAGAAGATGAGTTTTGAAACTCCGTATCCTGCGGATTTCAAGAAACTGTTTTTGAAACGGACTAATGCGGAAAAGAATTCATAAAAAAGTGTGCCGCATCCAATAACACAAAAAAGCCGACCCTGTTTATGAAGTGCACCCAAAAAGTTAGACACAAAACTTTTTGGGTGCACTTCATAAACAGGGACGGTCTCTTTTTTTCTTTAAAACGCCAGAAACATCATTCCATGCGCAAAGTAAAGTTAAAGCCGGGAGCATTATTTGACAGATAGAAAGTACCCCACAACTTACCACCTCCTATACTGACATTCTCCATGTAGGAAATGTCATAAGCTCCATAATTCAATACCAGATTCGTATTGTAGCCGTCTTCCCAATACCACTGAAAGCGATACGATTTATAGAACTCTCCATCCGATGAGTAATATTGAGACTCTGTACCAAAACCATCTGTTCCAAAAGTAAATGTACTGAACAGCGCCTCACCATTATCTGCGTTAACACCTACATCACCGGTCCATGAACGCCCCACGATAGCCGACTCAATACTTTCCTGACTTTCTTCACATGATGCCAAACCTATGCAAAGCATCATCACCAAAAAAATTCTCGTAAATAATCTCATTATCTTATCTATTATAATTAGCCAACAATCAATGTATAATTTTCATCGTCACAAGAAACCGAAACCGTAACAAAAGCGCATATCATCAGTATCTTCACATAATTCAAAGTTCTCATTATTTACTGATTTCAGTCAATTCTTGCAGACAAATCTACTCAAAATCTTTGAAATAAACGAATGAAAAAGGGAAAACGCAAAGAAAAACGAAATATTAAAGCCATTAGGCTTTCAAATCGTTCCCTATCCGAAAGTAAAATTTAACATACTTCTGTCGATTATGCTGCCCTCTTTAGGCTTACATATCAATTAGAGGTTCAGATCATAGTTGGATTCCGCTATCAAAATGACTATAAATCATAAGATAGAAGAAACCTGTTACAGTATTCTTGATAAATTTTGTATTTTTGCATTATAAATCAAGAATCAATTTGAATAAATATGACTGGTATCAAGCAAAGAGATGAGTTGCAATCTACAATTTGGAAAATTGCCAACGAAGTACGTGGTGCTGTCGATGGTTGGGATTTTAAACAATTTGTCTTAGGAACTCTTTTTTATCGATTTATCAGCGAGAATTTCACCGATTACATTGAAGGTGGCGACGATAGCATTAATTATGCAAATATGTCGGATGATGTTATCACCATTGAGATAAAAGATGATGCAATCAAAACAAAAGGATATTTTATTTATCCCAGCCAGCTTTTTGTGAATATAGCAAAGAGTGCCAATACAAATCCCAATCTGAATACAGATTTAGCTGCGATTTTCAATGCGATAGAGGGGTCTGCTAATGGGTATCCGTCCGAGCATGATATTAAGGGGCTGTTTGCAGACTTTGATACTACGAGCAATCGGTTGGGAAACACAGTAGAGGAAAAGAACAAACGTCTGGCTGCTGTCATCAAGGGAGTGGAATGTCTGGATTTGGGAAACTTCGAGGACAATAAAATTGACCTCTTTGGTGATGCCTACGAGTTCTTGATTTCCAATTATGCTGCCAATGCGGGTAAATCGGGAGGTGAGTTCTTTACACCTCAGAACGTATCAAAACTGATAGCGCAATTAGCTCTGTCGGGGCAAACCTCGGTCAACAAAATCTACGACCCGGCATGCGGTTCAGGCTCATTGTTGCTCCAAGCAAAAAAACAATTTGACGCTCATCTTATTGAAGAAGGCTTCTTCGGCCAGGAAATAAACCATACCACCTACAATCTGGCACGGATGAACATGTTTTTGCATAACATCAATTATGACAAATTCGACATTGCTTTGGGCGACACATTGATTAATCCCCAATATGGTGATGAAAAGCCTTTCGATGCTATTGTTTCCAATCCGCCCTACTCTGTCAATTGGGTAGGCAGCGATGACCCTACACTCATCAACGACGACCGTTTCGCCCCTGCCGGTGTACTGGCTCCCAAGTCTAAGGCCGACTTTGCTTTCGTGCTGCATGCCCTCAGCTACCTTTCTGCAAGAGGACGGGCTGCCATTGTCTGTTTTCCAGGCATCTTCTACCGTGGTGGGGCTGAACAGAAGATAAGGAAGTATCTTGTAGATAACAACTTTGTAGAAACCGTAATCTCTCTTCCTCCAAATCTCTTTTATGGCACAAGTATAGCCGTAAATATTCTTGTACTCTCCAAACACAAAACGGATACAAAGACACAATTCATCGATGCCAGTGGAGAAGAATTCTTTAAAAAAGAAACCAATAACAATGTATTGACCGATAGGCATATAGCAAAAATCATAGACCTATTCAATAAAAAGGAACCTGTGGAATATGTTGCTATATCGGTAGATAACAGCAAAATAGAAGAAAACGGTTACAACCTTTCCGTAAGTTCATACGTGGAATCGGAAGACAAGCGTGAGGTGATTGATATTGTAAAACTGAATGCGGATATTGCCCAGACGGTGAAGCGCATTGACACATTGCGTGCGGATATTGATGCTATTATAAAGGAGATAGAGGGGTAAGCTATGAATAACGAAAAGAGCCAAGTTATAGAACAACCTTCCTATAAGGAACTTGTTGAAGCCATTGGAAAGGCTTTGAGCGAAGGACGCAACAAAGCCATTCAAACGATAAATGCTGCATTGGTGAAGACTAACTGGCAGATAGGACATTATATCGTAGAATATGAACAGAAAGGAAAAGAACGAGCTGAATATGGAGCCGAGTTGTTGAATCGCCTGTCGCATGACCTGACAGTTGCATACGGCAAGGGATTCAGCCGAAGCAACATTATCTATATTCGCAGGTTTTATTTGTGTTTTCCAAAAAGTGAAACACTGTCTCACCTTTTAAGTTGGAGTCATTATTTCGAGATCTTAAAAGCGAATGACGAGCTCGAAATTAGTTTCTATGCCAAGCAATGCGAAATTGAAAATTGGAGTGTGCGCGAGTTGAAACGACAAATGAAAAGCGGACTCTTTCAACGGTTGGCATTAAGTAGAAATAAAGAGGAAGTTTTGATATTGAGCAGACAAGGACAAGAGGTACAAAATCCGCAGGATATTGTGAAAGACCCTTTTGTGTTAGAGTTTGTAGGCATCCCCGAAAAGCAAGTTTACTTGGAAGGCGAACTGGAAGATAGATTAATAGCCAATTTGCAGGACTTTCTTTTGGAACTTGGCAAAGGATTTGCCTTTATTGGGCGGCAATATAAAATCAATATCGGTTCACGACATTTTTATGTTGATTTGGTGTTCTATCACCGTATTCTGAAATGTTTTGTGCTCATAGACCTGAAGCGTGGTGAAATTGAACACAATGATATTGGACAAATGAATCTGTATCTAAACTATTTCAAGAAAGAAGAAAATACGGAAGGTGATAATGAACCAATAGGAATTGTTCTTGGCGCATACAAAGACAAAGTGTTGATTGAATATGCTACACAAGGCATTTCAAACCAACTGTTTGTAAGTCGGTATCAACTCTATTTACCTGACAAGAAACAATTGCAAGAAGAATTGCGTAAACTGATGGACTATGAGTAATATAAAGAAATTATTGGAAGGTGTAGAGGTGGAATGGAAACCATTAGCATATTCTGAATACGACGTAGCTGAATTAAGTCGAGGTCGTGTAATGTCAAAAGAATATTTAATCAACAATGCAGGAGAATATCCTGTATACAGTTCTCAAACAGCTAACAATGGTGAAATAGGAAAAATAAGAACTTTTGATTACGATGGAGAATATTTAACTTAGACAACTGATGGGGCAAATGCAGGTACAGTTTTTCATAGAACTGGACGATTTTCTATAACAAATGTTTGTGGATTAATAAGGATAAAGGATACAGAAGAATTAAATTACAAATTCTTATTTTATTGGCTCTCAATCGAAGCTAAAAAATATGTATATTCTGGCATGGGAAATCCCAATATGAATATTATCGTAATCAACTACTCGCCTACCCTATGGAAGAGTCCGACCAGTCCTCACTACGTTCGAACCGGTCAGCCACTTCCATTCAAAATAGCGACAATTCAACACAACCATTATCCGCATTGAATCCCCACACTGGCAATTCTGTTTTACAGCCGCGGGGTAAGGTGGAATGGAAAATGTTAGGAGAAATATTTAACATTAAAAATGGATATACTCCTTCTAAATCAAATCAAAAATACTGGGAAAATGGTACTATACCGTGGTTCAGGATGGAGGATATTAGAGAAAATGGTAGGGTTTTAAACAAATCAATTCAATATGTAAACTCATATGCTATTAAAGGAGGCAAACTATTTCCTGCAAATTCAATCATCGTTGCAACTTCTGCCACGATTGGAGAACACGCATTAATTACTGTTCCTTTTTTATCAAATCAAAGATTTACAAATCTTAGTCTTAAAAAAGAGTATGCCAATAAATTTATAATCAAATTTCTTTTCTATTATGGTTTTGTTTTAGATGAATGGTGCAAAAACAACATTACAGTTGGTAACTTTGCGGGTGTAGATATGATTGGGCTTAAAAAATTTCTTATCCCCATCCCCCCCCTCGAAGAGCAAGAACGTATAGCCTCTATTCTTGATAAATTCGACACCTTCACGACCTCAATCACTGAAGGACTTCCAAAAGAGATTGAATTACGTCAGAAGCAATACGAATATTACCGTGATATGTTACTCTCATTTCCGAAGAATAATATGAAGGTATAATATGGGACAGATACTAACCGAAATAGCACAAACGCTCAAAGATGCGAATAAGAAAGTGCAGCTAATCTATGCCTTTAACGGCACAGGAAAAACGCGTCTGTCCAGAGAATTTAAAAGACTGATAGCACCCAAAGATACTGAAACAGAAGAGCAGGAAGATGCAAAAACCAAGATACTTTATTACAATGCTTTCACGGAAGATTTGTTCTATTGGGATAATGACTTAGATGCAGACACCAACCGAAAACTAAAAATACAGCCAAACGATTTTACAGATTGGGTGCTTCGTGATCAAGGGCAAGAGAATAACATAATAGCCCATTTTCAACATTATACCAGTGATAAGCTAACGCCGAAATTCAATGAGCAATTCAATGAAATAACATTCTCTATTGCTGCGGGTAATGAGAACACGATTGATAATATAAAGATTTCAAAAGGTGAAGAGAGTTGCTTAATTTGGTGCGTATTTTATAGTTTGCTTGCACAGGTTGTTGATGTTTTGAATATAGCAGAGCCGACAGATAGAGAAACCGACATATTTAATGATTTAAAATATGTATTTGTTGATGACCCTGTAAGTTCATTAGATGAAAATCACTTGATTGAACTTGCTGTTAACTTGGCGGAACTCATCAAAAAAGCAAATGGATTACAGTTTATTATTTCAACACACAATCCGTTATTCTACAATGTACTGTTCAATGAACTTGGAAATAAAAATTGCTATATGCTGAACAAATACGATGACGGCACTTATGAACTTGTGGAGAAGAAAGGTGATTCAAACAAAAGTTTTTCATATCATCTCCATTTAATACAAACAATTAAGGATGCTATCACTACGAATAGCATTCAGAAATACCACTTTATACTACTACGAAATCTCTATGAGAAAACAGCGAATTTCTTAGGGTATCCTCAGTGGTCAGATTTACTGCCGGATGATAAAAAGACGTATTACAACAGAATTATTCAGTTCACAAGCCACTCGACGTTATCGAATGAAGCAGTGCCAGAGCCTACGGAGCCAGAAAAACAAACGGTAAAATTCTTATTAAATCATCTTATTGAAAATAAGTATTGGAAGGAGGAAGAACAATGATACAATATAACACCATAGCAGAATTGCAAAATTACATAGTTCTTGACAACTATGTAAAGAGTCCAATAGCATGCGATCCACCTGCCGGTTATCAGACGGAAGCCGGTTTGGAATATGAATTCATAGATGATTTGAAGAATCAAGGTTACGAATATGTTCAGGAAATTACTTCGCCTGATGCTCTGTTAATCAACGCAAGAAAGCAACTGCAAACTCTGAATCAGGTTGTATTTACAGATGCGGAATGGGCACGTTTCGTAGAAGAATATCTGGATAAGTCCAGCGACAGCCTTGTAGAGAAAACAAAAAAGGTGCATGAGAACTATATCTATGACTTCGTATTTGACGATGGGCATATTCAAAATATTTATTTGGTAGATAAGACGAATATCACCCGTAACAAAGTGCAAGTGATTAATCAATTTGAACAGACCGGGACGCAAGCCAACCGTTATGACGTTACGATTTTGGTGAACGGCCTGCCTATGGTGCAGATAGAACTGAAAAAACGGGGAGTAGCCATTCGTGAGGCTTTCAACCAAGTGCACCGCTATAGCAAGGAAAGTTTCAACAGCGAAAGTTCCCTATATAAATACCTGCAGATTTTTGTTATCTCTAATGGCACAGACACCCGTTATTTTGCCAATACGGTAAAACGAGATAAAAACAGTTTTGACTTTACGATGAATTGGGCAAAAGCGGACAATACACTGATTAGAGACCTAAAGGATTTTACGGCAACGTTTTTCCAGAAAAATACATTGCTGCAAATTTTGCTCACCTATTCTGTGTTCGACACCGGCGACACGCTACTCATTATGCGTCCTTACCAGATAGCTGCAACAGAACGTATTCTATGGAAGATAAAAAGTGCCTATCAAACAAAGAAATGGGGGACGACAGAAGGCGATGGCTACATTTGGCATACCACAGGTTCGGGCAAAACGCTGACCAGCTTCAAAGTTGCCCGCCTTGCCACCGAACTTGATTTCATCAATAAGGTATTCTTTGTTGTGGACCGTAAGGACTTGGATTATCAGACGATGAAAGAATACCAACGCTTCTCGCCCGACAGCGTCAATGGCTCGGAAAGTACAGCAGGCTTGAAGCGAAACATCGATAAAGATGACAACAAGATTATCGTCACTACCATTCAAAAGCTGAATAATCTCATGAAAAGCGAAAGCAATCTGCCTGTGTATCAGAAGCAGGTTGTGTTCATCTTTGATGAATGCCACCGTTCCCAATTCGGTGAAGCACAGAAGAACTTGAGAAAGAATTTCAAGAAATACTATCAATTTGGATTTACGGGTACTCCAATCTTTCCGGAAAACGCCTTGGGCACGGAAACTACTGCCAGCGTATTCGGTCGTGAGTTGCATTCGTACGTCATCACAGATGCCATTCGGGATGAAAAAGTCCTGAAGTTCAAGGTGGACTACAACGATGTGCGTCCGCAATTTAAAACATTGGAAGCGGAGCATGATGAGGTTAAGTTAAATGCGGCAGAAAACAAAAAACTCTTGCTTCATCCTGACCGCATCAAAGAAATATCTCAATACATCCTACAGAATTTCAAGATAAAGACCCATAGGAATCAAGGGAACAATAAGGGATTCAATGCAATGTTCGCAGTGAACAGTGTAGAGGCAGCCAAACTGTATTATCAAGAGTTAAAAAATCTACAGAAAGATAATGAAAAGCCGCTGAAGATAGCCACCATATTTTCTTTTACTCCTAATGAAGAACAAAATGCAGCGGGCGATATTGTTGAAGAGAACTTTGAACCATCGGCAATGGACAGTAGTGCCAAGGAGTTTTTGGCAAAAGCAATCAATGACTATAACACCCTGTTTAAGACGAGTTTCGGAGTAGACAGCAGGGAATTCCAAAACTATTATCGCGATTTGGCAAAAAGGGTAAAAAACCAAGAGGTTGACCTGCTCATCGTAGTAGGCATGTTTCTCACTGGTTTCGATGCTCCTACGTTGAATACGCTGTTTGTAGATAAGAACTTGCGCTACCATGGTCTGATGCAGGCTTTCTCACGCACAAACCGCATATATGATGCGACCAAGACTTTCGGTAATATCGTCACATTCAGAGACCTTGAGCATGATACGATAGATGCCATTACTTTATTCGGCGATAAGAACACGAAGAATGTGGTACTTGAGAAAAGCTATAAAGAGTATCTCGAAGGATTCATAGATATTGCCACCGGCAAGGCGAGAAGAGGATATGTAGAAGTGGTTAAGGAATTAACAGAAAAGTTCCCTGCCCCAAATGAAATCATAACAGAAGCAGATAAAAAAGCTTTCGTTAAGGTATTCGGTGAGTATTTGCAGATAGAAAATATCCTGCAAAACTACGATGAATTTACGTATCTGAAAGCCCTGCAAAAAATAAATCAGAAGGATAGCACAGCCCTTGAAACATTCAAGAATACCTACTTTCTGACTGATAAAGACATAACAGCCATGCAGAACATTGATGTGTTGAAAGAACGGACAGTGCAGGATTATCGTTCAACATACAATGATATCCGAGACTGGTTCAGGCATGAAAGAGCAGGCAAAGCTCCCGAAAACTCTAAAATAGATTGGGATGATGTAGTCTTTGAAATTGATTTACTCAAGTCTCAGGAAATAGATCTTGACTATATTCTTGAATTAATTTTTGAGCACAACAAAAAGGCAAAAGATAAGATTGCATTAATAGACGATGTGCGCCGTGTGATAAGAGCGAGCATCGGGAATAGAGCCAAAGAAAGCCTAATTATTGATTTCATCAACGAAACAGACTTAGAGCTAATTCAAGATAAGACTGGTATCATCGCTACTTTCTATGCCTACGCCCAAGAGAAACAAAAAGAAGAGGCTTCCACTCTGATTGCAGAAGAAAGACTGAATGAAGAAGCAGCAAAACGATATATCCAAACTTCTTTGAAGCGGAAGTATGCCAGTGAAAATGGAACTGACCTTAATGCTATTCTGCCGAAGATGAGTCCACTCAATCCACAATATCTAACGAAGAAACAAAGTGTATTCCAAAGGATTGTAGCTTTTGTTGAAAAATTCAGGGACATTGGATGGCAAATATAATGGTCTTAACACCTGCTTGAACAGAAAGTCTTTACATTATATTTGTCAAGGTTAAAATACTTCCAATTATAAAAATAGCAATTTTCGGGTCGTCAAAAAGAATCCTTTGCCATAACTTTGCAGCATCAAAACAAAAAGCATATATTGCATCATCAATCAAAAGAGAATCTTACCGAAAATAATGTATGGAACAATATTTCCAATATGGAGAAAAGGAAACAGCCTATCTGAAAGGCAGGGACAAACGACTTGCCGATGTGATAGAGAATCACCGCAAGATTACCCGTGCCTTATTCGAGAAGTACCGCCGTCGCTATTCACCCCACGGCAGCGTTGCCTGCATTTATCTTTGGGCGGTGTCGGCAGGTGCGGTGGAGGGGCTGAAAGATTATGTACCTAAACAAAGAAACGATGGACGAAATAGAAAAAATACAAGCAATTCTCAACCGTGACAGCCGTTATGACGATGTTTTCTGGTATGGAGTGAAATCGACAGGGATTGTATGCAAGCCTTCGTGCAGTGCCAAAAAAGCGGTTACAGACCATGTAAAATATGTATGAAAGAGAAGAATATCATTAAGATAAAACGTTACGAATCACCTTGCGGAGTATTGATGCTTGGTTCGTTTGGCAACAAGCTCTGCTTGTGTGACTGGCAGGTGGAGCAACACCGTGACCATGTGGACAGACGCCTGAAAAGGATCTTGAAAGCTGAGTTCGAGGAAGGGACATCGGAGATTCTCGAAACGGCAGAACAGCAACTCGACGAGTTCTTTGCCGGAAAACGCAAGGAATTCAATGTACCGCTTCTTTTTGTGGGTACGGATTTTCAGAAAACAGTATGGAACTTCTTGCTGAAAATTCCTTTCGGAGAGACGA
Organism: Bacteroides helcogenes P 36-108; assembly: GCF_000186225.1. Classification (NCBI taxonomy): domain Bacteria; kingdom Pseudomonadati; phylum Bacteroidota; class Bacteroidia; order Bacteroidales; family Bacteroidaceae; genus Bacteroides; species Bacteroides helcogenes. Next base: position 3,088,295 of record NC_014933.1, read on the forward strand.
TTTCATACGGGGAAATGGCGCGATGTATCGGTCTGCCGAAAGCTATCCGTGCGGTAGCCAATGCCAACGGAGCAAATTCCATGTCGATATTTGCACCCTGCCACCGCGTGATTGGCAGCGACCGTTCACTGACAGGATACGGAGGCGGACTTGCAGCCAAACACTTTTTGCTGGAATTGGAGGGCAGCCTTATGATAAAGAATAACGAATATACATTATTCAGATGAAAGAAACGCAGGGCGAAGTAAATTATGCACGGATTGCCGAAGCCATCCGGTTCATACGGGAGAACCGCAAGGAGCAGCCCCGGCTTGAAACCATAGCCGAAGCGGTGAATATGAGTCCGTTCCATTTCCAACGGGTGTTCAAAGAGTGGGCAGGTGTCACCCCGAAACATTTCCTGCAATATCTTAATGTGGAGTATGCCAAGCGCATCTTGCAGGAAACGCACGCTTCACTTTTCGAGGCGGCGCACGAAGTCGGATTGTCCGGAACGGGACGGTTACACGACTTGTTCATTACCATCGAAGGCATGACACCGGGCGAGTACAAGAACGGAGGAGAAAAACTGACTATCAATTACAGCTTTGCCACAGCCCCTTTCGGAGATATATTGATAGCATCAACCCACAAAGGGATATGCAGCATGGAGTTTGCAGATAATCATGCAGAGGCGCTCTGCTCTTTGCAAAGAAAATTTCCGCACGCAAGGTTCTGCCAAAGAAGTGACTACATGCAGCAGAATGCCTTGTGCATTTTCACATGTGACTGGAGCAACCCGGGCGAGATAAAACTGCATCTGAAAGGTTCTGAATTTCAATTAAAGGTGTGGGAAGCGTTGCTGAAAATCCCGGAAGGAGGACTTGCCACCTATGGTGACATTGCTTTGCAGATGGGCAATCCACAAGCTTGCAGGGCGGTAGGTACGGCCATCGGCAATAATCCCGTTGCTTTTTTAATTCCTTGCCATCGTGTAATCCGCGCAACCGGAGAATTCGGCAACTATCATTGGGGGGATATCCGCAAAACAGCCATTATCAGTTGGGAAGCGGCCAAATGTGATAAAAAATAGGCCGAATATTTGTTCGTTCCAAACATTAGCTATACTTTTGCGCCCCGAAAATGCAAAACAAGTATTGCATAAACAACTAACAAGAAGTTTAATTCAAAAAGGTAAAAAAGAAAATGAAAAAGATTGTATTGGTTTTATTCGCTCTTATGGCGGTAGTGTCGGTAAACGCACAGGTTTACGTAGGCGGAACATTGGGATTGTGGCACAATGACGATGCAGACATGACGAATTTCAGTATCGCTCCGGAAATTGGTTACAACATCAACAAGAAGTGGGCTGTCGGTGCAGAGCTCGGCTATGTGCACAGCAACACCAACGTGACTTTAGGAAACTTCAGCGGATCTGTAAAGACAAACGCTTTTGCCATCGCCCCTTACGCACGTTATTCTTTCTATGAAAATAAGTTAGTACGTCTGTTCATTGACGGCGGTTTGGGTTTCTCTACTTACAAGGTGGACGTTGACGGCGCCGATGCAACCAATGGTTTTGAAATCGGTGTAAAACCGGGACTTGCCATCAAGCTGAACAACCACTTCAGTCTGGTTGCCAAATGTGGTTTCTTGGGTTACAGAGACGACTACATGGTAGGTGAAAACGGATATGGCTTTGCTCTGACAAGCGAGAATCTGTCTTTCGGCTTCCACTACGAGTTCTAAGACAACAACCCTTATATAGCAAAGTGGCGGGAGAAAAAATCTCCCGCCACTTTCTTTTTTCCTTTCGTCCCATGCAGTGCATTATCTGCTTTTCTCTCTACAATTACTTGCCTGCCTTCAAAACATTCTCTATCTTCGCACTGCGAACGCTTGTCCGGGCTGTGCGGATGTTTGTCCGCGCGTTGCGTTTGTCCGTTCGCGCACTGCGAACAGAGTTTTGTTCCTATAAATAGGATCTTTTTGTCCTATAAATAAGAACTTTACAAGCAATGTCGAAGAACTTATATACTAATACCTAACATAACCGATTATGGCAGAATATGACATGCAGGAACTGACCCTGCCCAATGAGGAAGGCAAGCGCATCTTCTATCCCAAAATGCAACTGTACGGACAGAAAGATTTGGAAGACATAGCCCGAACCGTGGCTTATGCTACTTCATTCACACGGGGAGACATCAAAGGCCTGTTGCAAGCCGTCACCGAAGAAATAGCCTGCAGCCTGGGCGGGGGCTATTCCGTAAAGATAGAAGGGCTGGGAATCTTTACCCCGGCATTGGGCCTGCGCCAAGGCAAGGAAAGAGAAAGCGGCGAAGAAGGTGACCCGAAACGCAATGCGGCAAGCATCTGCCTGAAAGACGTCAACTTTAAGGCGGACAAGGACTTTGTGCGCAATGCCGGCCAGCGCTGCCACCTGCAACGGGCACAATACAAGAAGTGCAGGCGCTCCTCACAGCTTTTCGCCCCACAAGAACGGCTGGACATGGCCAAGGATTATCTCTGCAAAAACCTGCTCATCAGTGTAGCCGAATACAGCCGGCTGACAGGGCTGCTGAAAACAGCAGCCGCCAAAGAACTGAAAGAATGGGCTTCACAACCCGAAACGGGTATCGGATATAAAGGACGGGGCACACACAAGGTATATGTACTCAGAGAACATGTGTCATGAAGATATTGCATACCAGCGACTGGCATCTGGGACATACTTTATATAATTATGACCGCACCCCGGAACAACAGGCTTTTCTGAAACAACTCGCCCGTATCGTGCAACAGGAGAAGCCCGATGTCATGGTGGTATGCGGAGATGTTTACCACTACTCCGTCCCTTCCGCCGCCACGCAAAGGATGTACACGGAAGGCATGCTGAAGATACATGAAGCATGTCCTGAAATGACCATTGTAGTAACCGCCGGCAACCACGACAGCAGTTCCAAACTGGAAATAGACAGCAGCCTGTGGCAACATTTCGGAGTAAAAGTCATCGGAAACATCGAACGGAACCGGGAGGAAGTAAACCTGGACAGGCATATCATCGAAATAAAAGACGGGAAAGGGAAAAAACAGGGATATATCATCGCTGTGCCCCATGTATATCCGCAAAACTTTCCGACGCTTGACACTGACACTCCGAGAGAAGAACGCCAGGCCCGTTTCTTCCAGGCCTTGCTGGATAAAGCGAAGAAGCTGAACACCGAAGGGCTGCCCATTGTGCTGATGGCTCATTTGGCAGTCGAAGGCAGTGACCGGACGGGACATGATGAAAGCAATATAGGAGGAATGGAAACCGTAAGCCTGCACGATATGGGAAAAGGCTATGACTATCTGGCACTGGGGCACATTCATTGTCCGCAGGACATCAAGGGAAGCGGTCACCGTGCACGCTATTGCGGTACTCCCCTGCCCGTAAGCTTTGACGAAACTTACCCGCACTCTGTCTCCATTGTCGAACTGAACAGAAACGAAGAACCGCAGACAAGAACTGCCGGCATAGAGAATCCGATGCCTCTGGTGACGCTGCCCCATGAGCCGATGCCATTTGAAGAAGCATTACGCCTGTTAGAAGAATATCCTGCGGACAAGCAAGCATACATCCGGCTGAATGTATTGGCGGACAACTATCAGGCGCCCGACTGCATGGAGCGTGCCGCCAACGCCGTAAAAGATAAAGCCTGCAAGTTCTGCTGCATTAAGTCCAACCGTGAAAGGCAAGCCGGAGGAAGTTCTCCCGGACACCTATCCATTCAGGAGATTCAGGAAAAGTCTCCGCTGGATATAGCCAAGCTCTATTACCGTGAAACGGAAGGAGAAGAAATGGACGAGGAACTTTGCGGCCTGATGAACGACATACTCCGGCAAGTGAAAGAGAAGGAAAAACAGTGATTATCCGCGAAAGAAAATGAGACTTCAAAAACTGACAATAAAGAATCTGGCATCCATAGAAGATGCTGTCATCGACTTTGAGAACGGCCCTCTGAAAGAAGAATCCCTGTTCCTGATATGCGGCGAGACTGGTGCAGGAAAAACGACACTGCTCGATGCCATCTGTCTGGCACTTTATAATGAAACGCCGCGCATGGACCGCACGGCAGGCGAAAGGTACAAGGACACCGCACAGGCTTTCTCCAACAAAAAAGAAGACATACTGATAAACGACAACAGGCAACTGATGCGGAGGAACACTTGTGAAGCATGGGCTGAACTGGACTTTATCGGCACAAACGACACGCCTTATACGGCCAGATGGTATGTGGCACGTGCTCGCAAAAAAGCAGACGGCGCCCTCCAAGACGTGAAATGGACTCTTGAAAACAGAAAAAGCCATCTTCAACTCACCAAGAAGACAGAAATACCCAATGAAATACAGGCAGCCATCGGACTGACTTTCGAACAATTCTGCCGCACCACTCTGCTGGCACAAGGAGATTTCACCAAATTCCTGCAAAGCAAGGAAAGCGAAAAGTCGGACATTCTGGAAAAACTGACCGGAACGGAGATTTATTCTCAAACAGGTGCGCGCATCTATGCCGTTACCAAAGAGAAACGTACGGATTATGAAAACCAAAACCGCAAATTGGAGGGCATACGCCTGCTCACAGAGAAAGAAATAGCAGAAGCCGGACGTGCGATGGCCGCACAAGAGACCGAGATAAAGGGTCTCAACATTCAAAAAAGTATGGCTCTCCAAAAACGCGACTGGTTGAGGAAAAATGCGGAACTGGCTATTGCTTCGGAAAACCAGAAGAAAGTGTGGGAGGAGAAAAATGTTTTGTTGGAGTCTGATGATTTCAGGCTAAAAGAACAATTAGTGAACGACTGGCACACCACAACGGATGCCCGCAACTGGCTTGTACTCTTAAACAAGAACCGTGTGGAACTGCAAAAGGAAGAAGAAAGGTCATTTGAATTAAAAACGGACTTCACCCGCCTTTGCAATGGGTATGCCCGGCTGAAGGCAGATACGGAAAAACAGCATGAGGAATTGCTTCGTGTTGAAGAATATCTGCAAAAATATGCTCCGCTGCTCCCCATGTTCGAGCAAAGCCAGTCCATTATTGCCGGTTTGCTGTCTGTGCTTTCCGCACAGGAACGTGCCGACGGATATGAAAAAGATATATCCGTTCTGAATAAAATGCAACCCTTGCGTGAGGAAGAACGAGCCGCAAAAGAAAAAATATTCTTGTTGAAAAGCAAAGAAAACCAACAGAAACAGGAAGAAATAAGCCGACACAAGGCAAAGCTCGATGCAATGCAACTCTATGCCTTGCAGGAAAAACGTACTTCACTTGAAGCAGGCAAAGAAATTTTTCTGAAGACCAAAACAGCACTGACATTGCTCAAGGAAAAGCAGTGGGCACTGAAGACGGCAGAAGAACAGGAACAATCGTTTGACAGCAGAATGACGGCCTGCCAAGCGCAATACAACCGTCTGCTGACAGACCTCAACCATAAAAAAGAAGTCTATGGCGACATCCGCAAACTCTACGACAAGCAAAAAGAAGCCGTGGAAGATTGGGCCAAAGAAGCCCGCACACGTCTGGCAATAGGCGACACTTGTCCTGTGTGCGGACAAGAGATAAAATCGCTCCGCCACGACGAAGACTTTCAGTCTATCCTTGTTCCCATTCGTATCTCATTAGAAACCAAAGAGAAAGAATACAAGGAAGCCGAGCAGACATTGGGCAACAACCGTACCGAGTTTAAAACCTATGAGAAGGAGACATTGAGATGCCGGCTGGTTACAGAGCAAGCACGTGAAAACTATCACCGCGCGCTGAAAGATGCCAAAGACAAATGTGCCCGGTGTGGCATCCAAGACATCTCCGATTCCACAGAAAGCGCATTGGATACATTGATACAGAATAACAGCCGGAGTCTCGAAGCCCTCAACACCAAGTTGAACGAGGCTCAAGCGCTTGCCGACGTAATCTCCGGATTGCAACGCCAGAAAGACGGACTGCAAATGTCAGTGGAAACAGCTCGAAACGAGCTCAACGCAGCCGACAAAAACCTGTCAGAACTCAAAAACAACATTGCCAACAAACATTCCCTGATAAAAAACGAAAAAGATACCATACATGCCGCCATCCAGCATATCACTCCGCTGATTCTCTGGCAAGAATGGCAAACGGAATGGAATGCCCGTCCCACCTTCTTCATTGAACGGTTGAAGCAAGCCGCCGCCCGTTACAGACAAGCCCAAAGCAAACAAGCGGAACTAAAAACAGCCATAGCCCTGAACAACAAAGAACAAGAAAGCATATCAACCGCCAAAGAAAACATCTGCTCCGCTTTTCCTGACTGGAAAGATACGGCTGTCGAAGAAACCGGACAGGCCGGCAATCTGGAAATTGCATGGAACTCTCTAAGCGTGCAAGCCGTCAGACTCAAGCAAAGCATGCTATCCATCCGAAATGCCATTAAAGAATTGCAAAACAAGCTATCGGAATTTTACAACATCCATCCGGACTTTGACGAAGCACGCCTTGCTTCCCTCGCCGCCTATTCCCGCGAACAGATAGAGCAACTCCGCACAAGACTGCAACAACTTAAAGAGGAGATAGCATCCCGACGGACTGCCTACCGGCTGACTTGCGAACAGGCAGAGGCACATCTCAAATTAAAACCTAAAATGGATGAAGACGATACTTCCGAATCGCTGGACATACAAATCCTTGAGTGTGAACAACAAATCACGGAACGAAACCAGGTCATCGGTCAATTGCAAGCTTTGCTGACGCAGCATGAGCAGAACATCGCCTTGATAAAAAACGAAAAAAAACACGCTGACGAGCTTCGTGACATTTATTTAAAGTGGGATCGCCTTTGCAGCCACTTCGGTGATGAAAAAGGAAAGAATTTCCGCAACATCGCCCAAAGCTTCGTACTGAAAGAATTGCTGAACGGAGCCAACTTCTACCTGCAACGGCTCACCGACCGTTATGAGCTGGAGTGTCAGGCAGGCTCGCTCACTATCCTGCTGCGCGACTTCTATCAGGGAGGTGTGGCCCGACCCGCCTGCACCCTGTCCGGCGGAGAAAGTTTTCTGGTTTCCCTTTCACTGGCCCTCGGCCTCTCTTCACTAAACAGGCAAAGCCTGTCGGTGGACACACTGTTCATTGACGAGGGATTCGGCACTCTAAGCGGAGATTATTTGAACACGGTGATGGATACACTGGAGAAACTGCATCGGATGGGTGGCAAAAAGGTGGGAATCATCAGCCATGTAGAAGGTTTGAAAGAAAGAATCAAGACCCAGATACAAGTGAAAAGAATAGATAATTCGAGAAGTGAAATCAGAACGGTGAAAATGATTTGATTTCCTATAAAATTGGTACTTTTGCAGGATTAAATTAAAAACGCAATGAAAAAGTTTATAAAAGGAGGCCGGTTTACTCCTAAAAATTATTCCGATGAGGTAGAAGCCAAGATTCAACATTATAAAAAAGAAGGATACAAGTTGCCGTCACGTCACCTGCTGCGCACCGAAGAACAATTGGCAGGTATCCGTGAAAGTGCCAAAATAAATACAGCCCTGCTGGACTATATCTCGGAAAATATACACGAAGGCATGTCCACCGCCGAAATAGACCATCTGGTATATTGCTTCACCACAGATCATGATGCCATCCCTGCTCCTTTCTTGTATGAAGGGTTTCCAAAAAGTGTATGTGTCAGCATTAACGATGTGGTGTGCCACGGCATTCCCAGCACAAAAGAGTTCCTGCGTAGCGGAGACATCGTCAATGTAGATGTTTCTACCATTTACAAAGGATATTTTTCCGATGCCTCACGTATGTTTATGATCGGTGAAGTGAAACCTGAGATGCAACGTCTGGTGCAGGTTACAAAGGAATGCCGTGATCTGGGCATCCGAGCCGCACAGCCCTGGGCGCGCCTCGGAGATGTAGGCGCCGCTATCCAAGAGCATGCCGAAAAGAACGGTTACAGTGTGGTACGCGACCTTTGCGGACATGGTGTAGGCATCAAATTTCACGAAGAACCGGACGTAGAGCACTTTGGCAAACGGAACACCGGAATGTTGATCGTGCCCGGCATGACGTTTACCATAGAACCGATGATCAATATGGGTACTTATGAAGTCTTTATCGACGAAGCCGACGGATGGACAGTGTGCACGGACGACGGGCAGCCTTCGGCACAATGGGAAAGCATGATTCTGATTACTGAAGGCGGAAATGAGATATTGACCCAATAATATCCCCTCATGAACATACTGACGCTCATCATTGGAATAGCTATCGGCATTGCAATCGGTTATCTGGCGGCAGACCGCAAAACGTCTGCCCTAAAAGCGGGAATCAATGGGAAGGAAACGGAAATAGCATTGCTACGGCAGCAAAAAGAAGAAGCCGAAGCTTTGCACAAGCGCATGAATACCGAATTTGAAAACCTCTCCAACCGTATCTTCCAAAGCAAGGCGGAGGACTTTACGAAACTGAATTCGGAACACCTGGGTAACCTGCTCCGCCCATTGGGAGACAACCTCAAGGCTTTCAGGGAAAAGGTGGAACAAGCATATAACACCGAAGCCAAAGAACGCTTCTCGCTGGGAGAGCGCATCAAAGAACTGGTTGAACTGAACAACCGCCTCAGTGAAGAAGCCAATAATCTGGCCCGTGCGCTGAAAGGGGATTCCAAAATGCAGGGAAACTGGGGGGAAATGATTTTAGAGCGTCTGCTACAAGCTTCCGGCCTGATTGAAGGAGAACATTATTTCCGTCAGGAATTTCTGAAAGACGAACAAGGCAAAGTGCTGACCAACGAGGAAAACGGACAAAAAATGCAGCCGGACATCATTATCCGCTATCCCAATGAACGGGAAATGATCATCGACTCCAAAGTATCACTCACTGCCTATGCCGCCTACACATCTACTGACGATAAGGAAGAACAGGCGCGGCTGCTCAAGGCACATTTGCAGTCGATACGTACCCATATTGACGAGCTCGGCCGCAAGGACTATTCGCATTATGACACCAAGGCTCCGGACTTTGTAATGATGTTCATCCCCACCGAAGGCGCATATCTGCTGGCTCTCCGGGCAGACAACAATCTATGGGAGTATGCCTACAATAAAAAGGTGGTACTGATGACTCCCACCAACCTGATCAGTGCCTTGCGCTTGTCGCTCGACCTATGGAAAAGGGAAAACCAAGTAAAGAATATACAGCTCATCATTAAGCAAGGAACATTGTTATATGAAAGAATAGTGGATTTTACAAGAACTTTCCGCAGTATAGGTAAACGTGTAGAAGGATTGCAAGACGACTATGCCAAAGCTTTAAACCAGCTCTCCACCGGGGAGCAGAGCATCACACTGCGTGCCGAAAGACTGAAAAGCATGGGACTTGCTCCGCAAAAGCATATCCCCACAGAATTATTGCCTCCGAAAGAAGAAGCGGAAAACGAAGATTAGAACAGAATACTAACAGTTTAAAAGCATACAAAATATGAAAATTCTGAAAGAACGTATCCTCAAAGATGGAAAGTGTTTTCCCGGAGGAATCCTGAAAGTAGATAACTTTATCAATCATCAGATGGATCCTATCCTGATGAAATCCATTGGCGTAGAATTTGTCAGACGCTTTGCCTCTACATCCATCAACAAAGTAATTACGGTAGAGGCAAGCGGGATAGCTCCTGCGATCATGGTAGGCTATCTATTGGAATTGCCTGTGGTTTTTGCCAAAAAGAAAAAGCCCAGCACCATGGAAAACATGCTGGCAACCACCGTTTTTTCATTCACCAAAAACCGTTCATACGAGGTCTGTGTCAGCAAAGACTTCCTTTGTCCGGGAGACAAAGTCCTGTTTGTAGATGATTTCCTTGCCAATGGAAATGCGGCCAAAGGCATAATAGACCTTGTAAAACAGGCAGATGCCGAACTTGCAGGTATGGGATTCATTATTGAAAAGGCATTCCAGCATGGCGGAGACGAACTGCGCAAACAAGGCATTCATGTGGAATCACTGGCCATCATCGAGAGTCTGGATAATTGTGAAATCAAAATCAAATAGCCCGTTTCAAATGGAGGACAACAAAGGAGAACAGCAATCTCAGAACGGACTGATATATGGACTGAATGACCGGCCACCTTTCAAGGAAGCTTTTTTTGCGGCTTTGCAACATCTGCTGGCTATATTCGTGGCTATCATCACTCCTCCCCTCATCATTGCCGGAGCATTGAATCTTGACGCAGAAACTACCGGGTATCTGGTGTCAATGGCCTTGTTTGCTTCCGGCATTTCCACATTTGTGCAATGCCGCCGATTCGGAGGGCTTGGGACAGGTCTGCTTTGCATACAGGGAACCAGTTTTTCGTTTATCGGACCTATCATTGCCGCCGGAAACATAGGAGGACTGCCTCTTATCTTCGGCTCTTGCATAGCAGCATCTACGGTGGAAATGTTCATCAGCCGGATACTGAAATATACCAGAAGAATAATCACACCACTCGTTTCGGGTATAGTTGTGACACTGATCGGAATGAGTCTGATAAAGGTCGGCATCACAGCTTGCGGAGGTGGTGCGGCAGCACAAGCAGACGGCAGCTTCGGCAGTCTGCACCATGTGGGACTGGCAGCCTTGGTACTGTTGCTCATTATCGCCTTCAACCGGAGTTCCAACCGCTACTTACGCATGAGTTCCATCGTTATCGGCCTGTCCATCGGCTATGTTGCAGCCTGGTTTATGGGCATTGTCGATTTCTCTTCCATACGGAGCTATGGAGGCTTCAACCTACCGATGCCTTTCCGCTACGGACTGGATTTCAGCATATCAACCATCATTGCATTAGGACTGATTTTCATGATTACCGCCATCGAGGCATACGGTGACATTACGGCCAATTCCCTTATATCAGGTGAACCGGTAGAGGGCGAAACATTTGTCAGACGTGCTTCGGGTGGGATTCTTGCCGATGGATTCAACTCCATGCTGGCAGGCATGCTTAATTCCTTTCCCAATTCCGTGTTTGCCCAAAACAACGGGATGATACAGTTGACAGGTGTTGCCAGCCGCTACGTGGGTTATTATATTGCCGGTTTTTTGGTAATTCTCGGACTGTTTCCGGCAGTAGGACTGGTATTTTCACTGATGCCCGAACCCGTATTGGGAGGAGCCACACTATTGATGTTCGGAACAGTAGCGGCAGCAGGCATACGCATCATTGCCGCACAAGAGATCAGCCGGAAAGCCACATTGGTAATGGCTATCAGCTTCTCCCTCGGTTTAAGCGTGGAACTTGTACCGGAAATATTGTGCCAGCTTCCTGAAGCACTCCGTAATATCTTTTCGTCGGGAATAACTACCGGAGGAGTAGCGGCTATACTGGCAAATGGGCTCATCTATATTAAGGAGTAAACCAATATCCTGCGACTTAAAAAACTAAAGGAGTCCTGCGGAACTTCCACCTGTGGCAGATCTTCAGATTCTCCCGTCACGCCTGCCTCACCTTCTGTGAGCAGCAAGCTTCTGACAAGCGAAAGACAGATATTCTATTTCCGGAACTTCGGAAGTACAGCATTCAGCACAACGTAACCTAAAACACCTGCCACAAACGTACCGAGAAGTACCCCGAACTTGGCTTGATTCAACAGATCAGGATAATCCGCTGCAAAAGAAAGGTTGGCAATGAACAAAGAAACCGTAAAACCGATACCACCCAACAAAGCGACACCACCTATATTTTTCCAATTCATTCCGGCAGGCATCGAAGCCAAACCACTCTTTACGGCCAGCCATGTAAAAATATAGATACCAGCAAACTTTCCGACAAGCAGTCCGGCAGCCACAGCTATACTTACGTCACCTATGACATCACCTCCTCCACTGCCAAGAACCACCCCTGCATTGGCGAAAGCAAACAGTGGCAGAATGACAAAATTCACCACTCCATGGAGATTGTCCTCCAATGACTGCAAAGGACTGATTACAAAATCAGAAGCACGTTCCACTTGCTTCAGTGTTGCAATCTGCTCATTGGTCAGTACAATGTCATCGGATTTGGAAACAGGAAATTCGCTGATAACATTCTGTATGCGTTTAATGTATTTGCCGGCATCCAACCTTGGACGGGCAGGAATCACAAATGCCAGAAGCACACCCGAAATAGTGCTGTGTATGCCTGACTGAAGGAACAAGTACCAGATAATGATGCCACCACCCAAATAGAAAATTTTCTGAGTCATTCCTCTTCTGCCCAGATAATAAAGAAGACCATAAAGCACAACTGCCGCCACCAAGTACCAATAGGCTACTTCCGAACTATAAAAAATGGCAATTACCAAAATGCCTCCAATATCATCCACCACAGCAAAGGCAGTCAGAAATATCTTCAGGCTCAATGGAACACGTTTGCCCAGCAGACTGAGTACTCCCAGCGAAAAAGCAATGTCAGTAGCCATCGGAATAGCCATTCCCCGCATATCGGGAGTACCTTGCACCACCAGTAAAGAATAGACTATAACCGGCAACAACATACCACCACACGCGGCGATAAAAGGAAGAACCGCTTTACGGAAAGAAGACAGTTCACCTACCAATAACTCGCGTTTTATTTCAAGGCCCACTGCCAGAAAGAAAACAGCCATCAGACAATCATTGATGAATTCAATCATCTTCAAGGGATGCCCGCCATGAGAAAACAAATTGAAGCCTCCGATACGGAGATGCAACTCTTGCGACAAAAAATCCTGATATACCTCTGCTAATGGCGAATTGGCAATGCAAGCGGCCACTATGGCTACCATAAACAATAAAATGCTTGCCCAGACATTCAGCGACAAACGGTTCTTTATTGAAAAAATCTTCATTTTACAAATAAGGGATTTAAGATTAAGAAAAGGGACTGTTTTAATCTAACTTCAGTACGGCAAGGAATGCTTTCTGAGGCACTTCCACATTACCGATCTGTTTCATTCGCTTCTTGCCTTTTTTCTGTTTTTCAAGCAATTTCCGCTTACGGCTCACATCTCCACCATAGCATTTTGCCGTCACATCTTTACGCACAGCCTTAATGGTTTCACGGGAAATGATTTTCGCACCGATAGCCGCCTGAATGGCAATATCAAACTGCTGTCTCGGTATCAGATCTTTCAGCTTCTCACACATGCGCTTGCCTAAATCATAAGCATTGTCAAAATGTGTCAAGGTGGAAAGGGCATCTACCGGCTCACCGTTCAGCAATATATCCAACTTCACTAATTTGGACGGTCTGAAACCATTGGGATGATAGTCAAAAGAAGCATATCCCTTGGAGATACTCTTCAATTTGTCATAGAAGTCAATCACTATTTCTCCCAAAGGCATATCATAATATATTTCTACACGATTACCGGAAATATACTCTTGTTTTACCAGTTCGCCACGCTTGCCCAAACACAGGGTCATTATAGGACCGATATAATCGGTGGCAGTGATTACGGAAGCACGGATATAAGGCTCTTCAATACGGTCTATCATAGTAGGATCAGGCATACTTCCGGGATTATGCACTTCAGTCATATTGCCCTGCTTGTCATAAATATTATAAGAGACATTGGGCACTGTCGTAATCACATTCATATCAAACTCCCGATCCAGACGTTCCTGCACAATTTCCATGTGAAGCAATCCTAAAAAACCGCAACGGAATCCGAATCCCAAAGCTAAAGAAGACTCAGGCTGAAAAGTCAATGAAGCATCGTTCAACTGAAGTTTCTCCAAAGAAGAGCGCAAATCTTCAAAATCTTCCGCCTCTATGGGATAAACCCCAGCAAAGACCATCGGTTTCACCTCCTCAAAGCCTGCTATGGCCTCTCTGCATGGACGTGCTATATGAGTGATCGTATCTCCCACCTTTACCTCTTTAGAGGTTTTTATACCCGATATAATGTAACCTACATCACCTGTACGCAATTCCTGGCGAGCTACCATATCCATCTTGAGTACCCCGATTTCATCAGCATCATATTCCTTGCCTGTATTGAAGAATTTAACTTTGTCACCTTTATGGATAACGCCGTTCACAATCTTGAAATAAGCTATGATACCCCGGAAAGAATTGAACACAGAGTCAAAAATCAAAGCCTGCAGCGGAGCCTCTTCATCACCCTCCGGGCAAGGGATGCGCTCAATCACCGCTGCAAGGATTTCTTCCACACCCATCCCCGTCTTGCCGGAAGCACGGATAATTTCCTCGCTCTTGCACCCCAGCAACTCAATAATTTCGTCTTCTACCTCGTCCGGGTTGGCGCTTGCCATATCGCATTTGTTTATGACAGGAATAATTTCCAGATCATGCTCAATCGCCATGTAGAGATTTGAAATGGTCTGCGCCTGCACACCTTGCGAAGCGTCCACAATAAGCAACGCACCTTCACATGCTGCAATGGAACGTGAAACCTCATACGAAAAGTCCACATGTCCCGGAGTATCAATCAAATTCAGAATATACTTTTCATCTTTATATGTATATTCCATCTGAATGGCATGGCTCTTAATGGTGATACCTCTCTCCTTCTCCAAGTCCATGTCATCCAGCATCTGCCCCGCAGTCACTTGTATGGTATTGGTAAACTCCAAAAGACGGTCAGCCAAAGTTGATTTTCCGTGGTCGATATGAGCTATAATACAAAAATTGCGTATATTCTTCATCGTTTATTATTATCTTCTTAATAAATAAGCAAACCGCAAAAATCAAGAACTTTAAACTGTGAAATATCCGTAAGATAAAGTCTGTATAACGAATATCCTGCCTTGATTTTTGCGGGTGCAAATATAATGAAAAATATGAGGTTTTAAAAGCAATTTATTTAATATCCATCGGAAATACCCATGTCATGTGGAAGCTTCTTCATAATTATATCATTGATCTGTAAGCCGACTGACTTTCACCCAATCGATCTCCTTTTAGCCGGCAACTCACTGTCGGTAATAACGCCGGGCCATGTACCCGCGCCACCCAAAGCATAATTCAGAATCAAATAAAAAGAAGTGTCGAACGGCCATTGCTTTTTGACATTTTCATCGGTCAAGTGCAAATTGGGATAAACCAAAGTAGTAATTCCGTTCACTTTCTCGGCAATCAACACCAGCTTTCCATCCTGCACATAAGCCTGATCATAACTTTCGGACAATAAAAGACAGATACAAAAAAGATGCGTTGACAACATATATCAACGCATCTTTTTATAACATTCCGGTCAGTCCCTCTTAGTTCAGCTTCACAAACAGTTCGCCTTCAACTTCTTGAGTAGAAATTTTATCTTCTCTCAACAACCATCCAAGGCCCAGGAACAAATCTTTATCTACCAATTTCGTAGCTTTCTTGATTTGTTTAGCAGTTAAACCTTCAGTTTCATTCAGCGCATTCCAAATTTTTCCTGCAGTTTCACCAGCTTTTTCTCTTAACATTTTCTCTTTGTTTTTAGTTAGACATGCTCAAAAATCCGTTCTGTCAGATAGTTCAGATTTTATTTCGGTCACAAAGATAGTTATTTTTATGTTATATAACACTTTATTATCTGTTTTTTTCTATATTATGTCAGGAAAAAAGCACTCTTTAAGTCTGTCAAGAGCTAATTACGGCCCTTTCCAAGTATTCTGCCCATATTTTAGCAGCCTCTTCTACCATCTTGACACAGGGACGTTTGGCATAATACTGCTCTGTACGCACTTCGGGATCTGAAGAACCTTCCGGTTTTTTCAATCCCAAAAGTTCCGCACAAATCATGGAACCGTTGCGTTTCTTAAATTCCTCTGCCAACTCCTGCACCAGTGCATAGTTGGCTGCTTTGCCTTCACGGTCTTTGCCATCGGTCGCCCCCTTCTCCAATCCTGCAAGCAGAAACATACCGCATGCGGCGCCGCATGTCTGCCGCATACGTCCAATGCCTCCACCGAAAGAAGCTGACATACGCAATGCCTGTTCCTCCGTAAAGCCATACATATCGGCAAAAGCAGCCACAACAGACTGCGAGCAATTATAGCCACTTTTGAAAAGTTCAACAGACCTTTCTATTCTATCTTCCAATTCCATTTCCCATTCGGTTATTATCCATTCTCATTCAGTTATTTCCAGCAACATAGGACAGTGATCCGAATGAACGGCATCATTCAATATCCTTGCGTCCTTCAACATCGGACGCACCGGCTCATTCACCATACAATAGTCTATACGCCAGCCCTTATTCCTTGCACGTGAATTGAAACGATAGCTCCACCACGTATATTCCTGTTTGTCGGGATGCAAAAAACGGAAAGAGTCCGTAAAGCCGGCGTCCAGAAAACGTGTCATCCATTCCCGTTCTTCAGGTAAGAATCCACTGTTGGTCGCATTGCGAATGGGATCGTGAATATCTATCGGCTCATGACAAATGTTATAATCCCCGCAAAGAATCAATTTCGGACGTGTACGTTGCAATTCCAATACATATTCCTGGAATTTCTCCAACCAGACCATTTTGAAAGCCTGACGTTCATCACCACTGGTTCCCGAAGGATGATATACGCTAACGATGGACAAATCATCATAATCAGCACGAAGAAAGCGCCCTTCGCTGTCATACTCCTCCATTCCCATGCCATATTCCACACGATCGGGCTCACGCTTAGCCAGAATAGCCACTCCGCTATATCCCTTTTTCCGTGCAGAATATAAATAATGTTTATATCCCAAAGAATCCAACGCATCCGCCGGATACTGTTCCGGCTGTAACTTTGTTTCTTGCAGACAAAGCACATCCGGCTGTTCTTGTGCGAGCCATTCGGGAAAGCCCTTTGTCACGGCAGCCCGCAGACCGTTGACGTTGTATGTAATAATTTTCATGTTCGCATATTTCTTAGAAGCATTATTATTCATTTTCATATCATTTCCGAAATTAACAACATAATATTCAAAACCGTGACAATAGCTGCAATCGTATAAAGCACAAATGTACTCCATTTACTGTTCACGTATTGCCCCATCACTTTACGGGAAGAAGTCAGGCTGACTTGCAAAAAGACCGTAAAGGGCAACTGGATGCTCAATACCATCTGCGAAATCAACAGTCCTTTAAACGGATCCCCAATAAAGAATATCAATAATAAAGCGACACCCAAAGAGATTACCACCCCCACCTGAGAATGGCTGTCCTTAATATGATAAGCCTCACTGAAAATACCGGCAAAAATAGAGCCTGCCGCCATGCCGCTGGTTATCGTGGAAGAAATGCCTGCCATCAGCAACGCCAATGCAAAGACAACGGCAGCGCTGTTCCCCAGCAAAGGCTCCAGCAATGACTTGGCTTGCTGCAATTCTTCCACCTGAATTCCCCCGCTGAAAAAGGTTGCTGCCGCCAGCAGAATCATCGCACTGTTGATGGCCCACCCCACAATCATGGAAAACAGAGTATCAAAAAGTTCATATTTCAGCACTTTACGGATGGAAGCATCATCCTGCTTGTTGTATTCATGACTCTGTATCACCTCCGAATGAAGGAACAAATTATGCGGCATAACCACTGCTCCAAGCACACTCATAATAATCAGCATACTTCCCTGAGGAAACGATGGAGTCACCCATCCTTGCGCAGCCATCGGCCAGTCAATTTTCACCAGAAACAATTCGTAGATAAAGGAAAGGCCGATAACAGATACGAATGCAATGATGGAGCGCTCTATCTTCTTGTATGAATTGGTGAAAAGCATTACAAGCACAAAAGCTGTCGTCAACACAGATCCCCATATTATCGGAATGTCAAACAACATCTGCAAGGCAATGGCTCCTCCCAATATTTCCGCCAGCGAGGTAGAAATGGAGGCCAGCACGGCAGTACCCAGAATAGGACGAGATACCCACTTAGGAGTATATTGCGTGGCAGCTTCAGACAAGCACAAACCGGTCACAATCCCCAGATGCGCCACATTATGTTGCAATACGATCAGCATGATTGTCGATAAAGTGACCACCCACAGTAATGAATAGCCGAACTCAGAACCTGCCGCAAAATTAGATGCCCAGTTTCCAGGATCTATAAACCCCACCGTCACCAACAATCCGGGACCTATATATTTAAAAACATCCAGACCACCCAAATAACGTTTATGGTCTCTCCGTTTCAAATCTTTCAGAATATTCTTCATTATATTTGTCAATTAAAAGCGTAAAAATACTCAATTAATAACAAATACACTACATTTAAGTTCAAAAAAAAGCCCCCGGCATCTTCCGATACCAGGGGCTTCAATCTCATCTTTGTAAAGCAGGAGAGTTTCAATATCCCATTTCATGCAGTGCTTTGCACAACTGGTCGGGACAAGAAGTCGGGCGTCCTCCGCAACAGATCCCTTCCAGACGGGTAATCACCGCCTCTACAGGCATTCCCTTCACCAGTCGGGACAACCCCTGCAGGTTTCCGTTACATCCACCCCAAAATGCGACCTCTTTCACGATACCGTTTTCTACATCAAGCTCGATGTTCGAACTGCATGTGCCTTTAGTCTTATATGTATATGTCATTAGTCTTCACTTTCTTCCGGCTTCATATTCGTATAAACCGTCTGTACATCATCAAACTCTTCCAGACGTTCCACCATCTTGTCGATAGTTTCACGTTGTTCGCGAGTTACATCCTTCGTATCATTCGGGATGTAAGTAAATTCACCTCCCACATCTTCAAAGCCACATTCTTCCAAATGCTTCTGGATAGCGGCATAACTCTTCGGATCACCGTAGATGGTGATTGTCCCTTCTTCCTCATCCTCCTCAAAATCTTCCTCTACATCATAATCTATCAAGTCAAGGATAAGTTCTTCCATATCGATACCTTCTTTCTTCTTGAAAGTGAATACACACTTATGATCGAACAAGAAAGCCAATGAACCCATAGTACCCAGGTTTCCGCCAAACTTATTGAAAACGGAACGTACATCAGCCACCGTGCGGGTGGTATTATCTGTCAGAGTATCTACAAAAACAGCCACACCATGAGGTCCATATCCCTCGTATGTCATACTCTTGTAATCACTCTGATCCTTACCCATTGCATTCTTGATGGCGCGTTCAATGTTATCCTTCGGCATATTCTCACGCTTACATGTAGCGATAACCGAACGTAAGGTCGGATTGTTCTCCGGCTCCGGACCACCGGCCTTTACAGCAATAGCTATTTGTTTACCCAGTCTCGTAAAGGTCTTTGCCATGTGACCCCATCTTTTCAATTTGGCAGCTTTTCTATATTCAAATGCTCTTCCCATTGGAACTATATTTTAAATTATGAATTATAAATCTTGAATTTGTATCAGCGCAACTTGGCATTCAGCTTGTTTTCCAGGTTGGCAACCAGTTTCGACATGATCTTGTCAATCTGCTTGTCATTCAATGTAGCATTTTCGTCTTGCAACAAGAAACTTACAGCATAACTCTTTTTTCCCGCCTCAAGATTCTTGCCTTCATAAACGTCGAACAATGATACCTCCTTCAACAGCTTCTTCTCCGTTTCGTATGCAATCTTTTCTATTTCAGAAAATTGTACCTTCTTGTCAAGCAACAAGGCCAAATCACGTTTTACAGCCGGGAACTTGGATATTTCCGAATAACTTACTTTCACGCTCTTGATGGCTTTCATCAACTCTTTCCAGTTCAAGTCAGCATAATATACTTCATTGTCAACATCAAATGCTTTCAGTAATTTCTTCGTCACTACACCGAAAGTAGCCAGTCGCTTACCACCTCTTGTCTGTACAGAAAGTGCGGTAGCATAAATATCATCGGTCAAATTACCTACAACCAAGTCATGCATACACAATCCCAGACGGGCAAAGATATTTTCAACGTATGCCTTCAGTTCATACACCGAGCTGTTTTCATCGGGATGCGCCCATGAGTTAGAAACTCTTTTCCCGGTCACCCACAAGCTGAGGTGGTATTCTTCAGAGTAAGCAGCAAGCACTTTCTCCGGATTTTTATTCTCTGCACTGAAGTGATAACAGTTGCCGAACTCAAAGAACTTCAGATCCGCATTCTTGCGGTTGGCATTATGAGAGATGCTTTCCAATCCACCGAAAAGCAAGGTCTGGCGCATGGCATTCAAGTCAGCACTCAGCGGATTCATCAGCATTACAAGATTCTTTGGAGGATAAGATTCCAATCCATCGTAGTACGCGGCACGGGTCAACGAGTTGTTCAGTATCTCATTAAAGCCGCATCCTACCAACTGCTCCGCCACCAGATTCTGCAATTTATTGGATCTATCGCAATCCCCTTTTATAGTCAGACTGGACTTCAACGTATTTGGAATCTCCACATTATTATACCCATAGATACGCAGGATGTCTTCTATAACGTCACAATCACGCTGTACATCCACACGGTAAGGAGGCACGTCCAAAGTCAGACCTTCGGCAGTCTCATCTACAATCTTCATTTCCAAGCTTGTTACAATGCTCTTGATTGTATCTTCCGGAATTTCCTTGCCTATCAGCGAACGCACCTTTTGGTACGAAAGCTCCACTCTGAAATTCTTGACAGGAGCAGCACAAACATCTTTTATTTCAGAAGCCACAGTACCTCCTGCAAGCTCTTTCACCATCAATGCAGCCAATTTCAGACAATAGATCGTGATATTGGGATCAATACCTCTTTCAAAGCGGAAAGAAGCATCCGTATTCAGACCGTGACGGCGGGCGGTTTTACGTACCCATGTCGGATGAAAATAAGCACTTTCAAGAAACACGTCCCGGGTTGTTTCGGTAGATCCCGAATCCAGCCCTCCGAATACACCCGCAATGCACATGGCTTCTTCCTTGTTGCAGATCATCAGGTCGCGTTCGTTCAGCTTACGTTCCACTCCATCCAACGTTACAAACGGAGTACCTTCAGGCATGGTCTTCACAATCACCTCACCGCCTTTAATCTTATCTGCATCAAAGCAGTGCAACGGCTGGCCAAATGCATGAACAATATAGTTCGTGATATCTACCACATTGTTAATAGGACGCAGACCGATGATACGGAGTTTATTCTGCAACCATTCGGGGCTTTCCTTTACCGTTACTCCCTTAACGGTAACACCTGCATACCGGGGACAAGCCTCGTTATTCTCTACCGTCACCTTGATATCCAAGTCATGGTTTTCTACGGCAAAAGCATCCACCGCCGGTTTCTTCAGCGAAGTCTGCTTTCCGTTTTGTACCAAATAGGCATACAGGTCACGGGCTACACCATAATGTGAACAGGCATCTGCGCGGTTCGGAGTGATATCCACCTCCAGCACGTAATCGCTCTTGATGTTATAATAATCCTTGGCAAGCATGCCCGGAACAGCAGTCTCAGGCAATACAATGATTCCTGCATGATCCGTACCGATACCAATTTCGTCTTCGGCACAAATCATACCGTTGGATTCCACACCACGGAGTTTTGATTTTTTGATAGTAAAACATTCATCACCATCATACAGTTTTGCACCTAACGTGGCGACCACCACTTTTTGTCCGGCAGCTACATTCGGAGCTCCACACACAATCTGCACAGGTTCACCTTGTCCCAAATTAACGGTCGTGATGTGCATGTGGTCTGAATTAGGATGAGCTTCGCATGTCAGCACTTCGCCGATAACCAGTCCTTCCAGTCCGCCTTTAATGGTTTGCACTTCTTCTACGCCTCCGGTTTCCAGTCCGATAGACGTTAGTGCCGCAGCAACTTCATCCGGTGTCAAATCGAAATCGACATACTCTTTCAACCAATTATAAGAGATATTCATATCATTATTTTTTTATTGTTTCCAAAAGTGACCCGCAAAGTTAATAAGATTTTTCGGTTGGTGGGGAATTATGACAACAAAAAATCCCTAAGCTCTTTACAAAGCCTTTCCTTCACCTCTTCCATAGGAACCTCACGTCCCAACTCCTTCTGCAGGGAAGTGACACCCTTGTCTATAAATCCGCAAGGATGAATATAGCTGAAATAGCGTAAATCCGTATTCACATTCAGGGCCAGTCCGTGCATCGTGACATAATGGCTGCTACGCACACCGATCGCGCAAATCTTGCGGGCACGGGCGGTATCTCCTTCCAGCCACACCCCGGTTGCCTTTTCCAAGCGTCCCGCAGCAATGCCATACGAAGCACAGACACGAATCACAGCTTCCTCCAGCAGATGCACATATTCTTTCAATCCCAAAGAAAATTCTTCAAGATTGAGAATAGGATAACAAACCAACTGTCCCGGTCCATGATAAGTTATATCTCCTCCCCTGTCAATGTGGTACAGGGTCGCTCCTATCCTGCCAAGCTGTTCGTCACTCAGCAACATATTTCCTTCCTTTCCGCTACGTCCCAAAGTATATACGTGCGGGTGTTCACAAAGCACGATATGATTTACATACTCCTCTCCTGCCTGTTTGGCACACACAAGGACGTCAAACCACTCTGTCTGCCGATTCCATGCTTCGGCGTATGGCATTATTTCCCAATCTGATATTTCCAATTTCATAATTATAAGGAGATATATTCATCAATCTTGTCTGTTTTAAGAGATATATGCAAAGATACGCATTTTCAGAGAATAGGAAGCTAAAACCAGATACAAGTATAAATTACAAGTTTCAGAATAAGTCAGAGTGTGTGCCGGTATATTCTATTGAATACATCAGCCCAATATATCTTTAAACAATTCCTCCGTATTTGCGGATTTATAGACCCGTCCCGCCTTGATGTCATCCATAGCAAGCTCTATGCCGGACTTTTTTTCAATGCTCCACCCCAGCTTTTTTGCTAAAGTTTTCAGCATATTGAAATCAACTTCCGGTATAGTAACCGTTATGGTCTTATATTTTGTTGACAATGTAGAATCCATATTCATAGTCTCCTTTGGAATACAAAGGTAGAAAACTAAAACCAAATACACAAACTTTCCCAACTTATTAATAAAAAGCAGCCGGAACCATTCCCTAAAGAACCGTCCCGGCCGCCGCCTAAAAGCATAATAACCGCAGTTACCTATCGTTTGCCTTGTTCCTGAGTACCACCGCAGGTGCGCCCAGTTCTTCACGGAGCAGACATGACATTATTTTGCCTGAGTGTCAGCAAATACCATTTCTGTAACCAAGCTCCGAATACCACCTTGATTAAGTTGTGGAGTATTAATGCGGATATCACAATCCACCACAAAAAATGTACCAGCCTCAGACTTTATTACATTTTCATCATGCATATCACTCAAATATATCTCAGGAGTACTATACGTCCAGTTTCGAGGATTGCGCAATTCAAAACCCATATTCCTCATATAACAAGCTATTTCTTCATCAGAAGCCCGTTTTCCTGCAATAAAAGGCTGTTCTACAATAATTTTGAAGTCACCGTCCTCATTTCTTCCAAAGCCAATGACTGTGATAGCTGTTTCCGGAAAATAAGCGTTATGAAGAGATATTCTATCAAGAGCAAGTATGGGCTGTACAAAATAATCAAGACCTATAGATTTAACCAATTTAGAACCATTATCGTAAACCTTTGCTTCACCACCTTCTGCGATTTCATCACCCAAAGAACTTTGCAGATTTCGTTCTACATCGTCTGTCCAAACGCCTACAATTCTTGCCCATTTTTCTATTATCAGAGCTTGCTCCGCTCCGCATTGGAGCTCTCTTTTGAAGTCCGTGATTCCTTCAGTGTCATAATCTGCTTCAGTTTTTGCTCCCGCGAGTATGGATGCAATGACATGACACAAACCTCCCTTTGCGCAGCCATGCTGTTCAGCCGGTGAAAATCGTTTATATATAAGTTGGCCACTGATGAATTGTTCCGCATAACAGTCTAATTTTGTCAGACTTTCAGGCGTAAAGCCTTTATTTATGATTGCCTTTATTGATGCCCAAAAATCCGAATTATTCATTCTCATATTCCTATCAATTATACAAAGGTAGAAAATTAAAACCAAATACACAAACTTTCCCAATTTATTAATAAAAAAGCAGCCGGAACCATTCCCTAAGGAACTGTCCCGGCTGCCGCCTAAAAACATAGTAACCGCTGTTACCTGTCGTTTGCCTCGCTCCTACGCACCACCGCAGGCGCACCCAGTTCTTCACGCTCCACCACTTCCAGCCAACCGCTTTGCTCCAGTTCAAAGAGGGCGGGATATACACGGAGCTTCTCCGCACCGGAGTGTTGCAGAATATCGTCTACCGGAATAGTCGAACCGGAGAATGAGTTGATGTAATCAACGATTTTTTGTGTATCAATAATCTTGTAATTCATATCCTTTTATTTTTTATTTTTCAACAAGGCACGATAAGCGTAATGGATAAAATAATAGCACGCCCTCAAACATCCGATTTTTTCAATATTCCTGTATATATTCCATTGCCATAAAATAACAGATAGCTTATTGGCAGACACAGACTGCTTTCTCACTCTATACAGTGCATGAACAGCATTTGTATTCCTCGCTACATACCCTTTCTTCAATATAGACAACCATAATATATAGTCTTCATGGTGCATATTTCGACAATAAATCTTGCCAACTTTCTCCGTATCGTATATCCCCGTGAGATTACCTATCACATTCCCTTTCAACAGCTCTTTATAAGAAACTTGCGATGGAGCTGTCACAATTCTTTGTCCCCGTTCTCCTTCTTCACTGATTTTCTCATAATTGGAATACACGATGGCGGTGCTCACATCATCAAACAGTCTTAACTGTTCTTCCAATTTATCGGGCAACCATACATCATCGCTATCCAAAAAAGCAATATAACGCCCTTGCGCATTTCTTATACCGACATTGCGAGGCTCACAAGGAGACCCGGAAGGTTTATCTGTGTGAAATAGACGAATTCTACTATCCTTTTCTACGTAATCAGCAATAAGACCAACGGATAAATCCGTAGAACAATCATCCACAATCAGCAGTTCCCAATTTGAATAACTTTGCGCCAAGACAGAATCAATAGCAAATTCCACATACTTTTCTGCATTATAAACAGGCATAATGACAGAAACCATTTCATTCATAAAACAAACGGATTATTTACTGCTAAATAGATAATGCTTTAATTTTCCAAAAGCTTTGATAGAGCGTTTCAAGTCAGAAGGATTAGCCAAGCCTACACGCAGGCGATGAAAAATATAACTGATGCGTAGATAATATCTCTTACGGGCCATGTTACAAAATGCTACCATATCTTCGGCTGTAAGTTCAGGAGTGGAAAGTACTGTGTTATGCGTACCATCAGGCAAGCAATATTTATCATAATCTGTAACAATATAACCATTTGTACGAGCCCATTGATACGCCTCCGTACCCGGATATGGTATTAATGGAAAGAATTGAGCGGTATCTGTGTTCAGTTTCAATGCCAACCTCAAAGTTTCAGCCATCGTCTCTTTTGTTTCTCCATTATTGCCTATCATATAACAGGCATGAATCAATAAACCAGCCTTCTTGGCATTTGCCACATATTCATAGAACTGTTCTACTTTCGTCCCTTTCTTTATATTATCAAGAATTTGCTGATTGCCACTTTCTATACCTGGAATAATCAAGCGACATCCTGCCTTTTTCATGATGCACATAGTTTCCAAATCCAAATCCACACGTGCATTACATAACCATTTTAATCGCTTTTGAAGTTTTCTTTCCATCAATAGCCTACA
Source organism: Bacteroides helcogenes P 36-108 (assembly GCF_000186225.1). Lineage (NCBI taxonomy): Bacteria > Pseudomonadati > Bacteroidota > Bacteroidia > Bacteroidales > Bacteroidaceae > Bacteroides > Bacteroides helcogenes. The sequence goes on from NC_014933.1 coordinate 3,113,951, forward strand.
AATATCCAGCACACGCTTCTTGTTGGCTGTAAAGGTATCGTCTTCTATCACCACCTCCTTCACATCGGGAAAGTTTGCCGCAATATATTCAAACTCGGCAACCACATTTTCGGCAGAGCGGGCACGAAAAGCATGTCCGTGCATGGTCTGTGGGTACACACAAAAGTTACAACGGAACGGACATCCACGCCCTGTGAATATCTGAATAGACGGATAAGTAGCCGCTGCAAAAAAATAATCTTTTTCATCCAAATGTTCTTTAATGAATTGTGAGGCAAATGGCAACTCGTCCAAATCCTTCAGAGGCGGCATTTTTTCAGTACGAATGAATCCATCTTCTATCCGCATACATAATCCACGGACTGACTGAAGTTCTGTACTATTCTGCAATGAATCTGCCAATTCTTTTATGATGCAGTCATACTCGCCAATGGCTATAGCATCTACAGCAGAAGAATACCTTAATGTTTCTTCCGGACAGGCAGAAGGATGTGTACCCACCAAAATAATAAAAGAAGAAGGATATAGCTTCTTTAATCTTTCGGCAAAAGCCACATCACTTTTTATAGAAGGTGTACTCGTATCAAGCACAAACAAAGTCCTTTCATTGTCTTCTTTCTGAATAATTTCCAATGATTGTTCTTCATTCAACTGTTTGGCCGGGACATCCAAAAAATGTATTTTATGCCCATGTTCTTGAGAATATAATGCGGCATAAATCAACCACAAAGGATAATATAAAGCACCGCTTTTTGTAATGGCCGGACTACGGGACTCTCTGGAGAATTTCCCAAACTCAGCTTTAAAGGGGGGATTAATAAAATAAATGTTCATAATTAATTATTTTGTTAGACTTCTAATCAACAAGAAAAAAGCGAGATAGAAACGATAATTTATTTTATACCACAAGCTATTAGTGCTTTTTGCACCAGCAAAAGAGACTGTATGTTCGTGTCTTCTATATAATTGCAAAACCTTAGGATAATAACCACATTTGAAATGAATCTGGCTAAACAATGCAATCCACAAATCATGAGCTGCCATTTTCGAAGGAAAAGGCAATGTAGCAAGCAGTACTTTCCGTTTAAATGCCATACAGCTTCCCAACCACAAATCTTTCACAAAATTGCCCCAAACGGATTTGTCCAAAGGAGACTTCTGTACATAATATTCATCTTGGGTAATATTCAAATTAATATCAGTTAATGCACAATTACATGTCACAACATCATAATCTCCTTTAGTCAAAAATTGTGTTAATTCCTCAATCTTATTGGGAAGCCAAACATCATCTTGATCTGCAAGTAAAATGACATCTCCTTTTGAATGAATCAAAGCATTCTCAAAATTATGTGTCACTCCTTTCTTTCTTTTATTTACAAGAAACCTGATTTTTTTATCATGATAAGATTTTATAATATCAGCAGTCGAATCTGTTGAATTGTCATCAGAGATAACCAATTCATCTTCTTCACTCAATTGCAGTAATATACTATCAATTTGTTCTCTCAAAAAAGCTTCACCATTATAGGTGGCCATACATACTGAAATCATTTTGAGAATTATTATATTTAAATTTAATCAAAGTCACTAAAAACAATGCCCAATAAAGATTAGCATGCCAAAATTCTTTAACATTATATACTAACAACCAAATAAAAATCAGCCAACATAACTTTTTTATTATGCCATCTCTTGTCGAATTACATATTAGTTTACAACATTTATATTGAAAATAATAGAACACAATTGTACCAACAAGCCCCCAATAAAATAAATTCCTCAAATAACCAACATCAGTCTGTTTATAAAACAACCCATCTGCCGTAACAAATTGGCCATCACCTAATAACCATGTTTTAAGATTATCAGGAAACAAATACATCTCATATAACCTATTTGACGAACCTGTTTCAAAACTTTGCGATTCGCTCATATTGATATACCATTCAAATGCCCAATTATATGTAGCACTATATTCACTATTTTCTATAAGAGAGATGCTTATAATTAATAAAAGAATAATCGAACATACTATTAATAATATATACATAAAAGAATAGATACCTTTTCGCTTATACAATAAATAAGAATAATAAAGGAAAGAGAGAAAAATCATAAGAAAAAATGTCCGAGCAGAGAGTATCCCCATGATAGAAATGAACACTATCGAAAGCACATACAAAATTTTATGTTGATATAAAGTAGATTTATTAGAAAAGCCCAATGATATTGCAGAAAAGAGAGCAAGACCGTACATCACAGCCATATTGGCATATTGGAACTTGCATAAAGCTATTACTCGAAAAGAAGCTTGAACTTCCATGAAGTTTTCTTGCTCCATACCCGAACTTATATGACTTATAATATACTCTTGTAGATTTCTATCAAAATACATAAAAATTGAAATTAACCCCTGCACGATAGTTACATATATAATCCATTCCAATAGCACATAAAAAGAAAAAGACTTTGATGATTTTGAAATTAGATTAACTACAAGCATAGCTGAAAAAGGATATAAAAAAAAAGATAATATTTTTTTTATTAATGATAAGTCATAAGCATTATTGTACACCCCTGTTGCAGACAATCCAATAATCATTACGAGAATAGCAATTTTCAGCATCTCATATATTCTTTTGTTCAAGTACCTTCCTACATAAAATATAAAGTATAAAATTCCACATAAATGGAGTAACTCACCAGTATCCAAAGGTAAAAAACAAAGGCAATAGGATAGAGATAACAGAATAGAGCAATAAATGCTAACACAGAATATGATATCGTTTTAATCTTAATTATCATAACAATCTGCTTATCTACTCAACGAATACTTGCTCTCATATAGGCTAACTTAGTTTTTATATACACAATCATTTTCCCCAGAAAGTCAAAACCATGTAAAGCTAACCACATTGGAAGGCGATTGTACAATGGCATCTGCTTGTATCGCCAAATATTAATGTTTGTTTCAGGAAAAGTAGATTTCCAACGTTTAATATCTTGTATTCCTGAATGAATGAAAAGACCAGACTTTGCCCAAAATTTAATTTTATCAACCAAATACTTATAACGGTCATTAAAATGGAATGACATCCATTGCTCAAGCAATTCTGCACATAAGATTTGTTCTTCGATATAATTCAATTTTGGTTTCATCGCCATTGAAAACAAGTTTTGCCTATTATAGTGATAGAAAGTGTAAGGTACAACAATGGTTTTCAATGAAATAGCTCTTAATCTTAGAGTAATTCCTAAATCTTCTTGCATATTTATTCCCTCAAACCACCGAATATTATTAGCTGTGTACAATGTCCTGCGTATTAGTTTATTCCATACTGCAGAATTCAATGTTGTAGGAATGGAAGCCAATAAAATCTCAGGAGTTTCATTAAGATACGAATATTCAATCTTTTTATGCCAATGATTATATTCTTCAAAGTAATTACTGCACACAATATCTGCATTTTGTTTAACCGCAATGCTATACATTGTTTCATACATTTCTGGTTCCACCCAGTCATCACTATCACAGTGAATTATATACTCTCCCTTCGCAGCATCAACTCCCTCTTGACGAGTATAAGCAAGTCCACGATTTGGCTCATGAAACAATATTTTCACAAGCGGCTGTCTTTCCGGATATTCTTTCAAAATATTTTCCAGTATTGTAATACTATTATCCGGAGAACAATCATCAACGAAAATATATTCAATATCCTTTAATGATTGCTCAAATAAAGAACGTGCACAACGCTCAATATATTTTTCTACATTGTAGATTGGAATAATAACACTAACTTTAGGATTATAACTAACAATATTATTCATTATAAAATCATTAAAACAATCGTTCTCTTGACCAATATATATTCTCTTTCACAACCTTAGCAAGAACTCCAGCCGCTAAACAATTCTTTGGAACATCCTTTGTGATAACACTATTAGATGCTAAAATAGCGCCTTCTCCAATTGTAACACCTTTCATAACAGTAGTTTGAGGGGCTATCCAAACATGCTTTGCTATCCAAACCGCCTTTGCTTCATTAATCCGTTCATGGTCGCTATTAAATATTGGATGAGAATCACTATTCCTAATTATTATATTATTAGAAAGCATACAATCTTCACCTAAATTTATAGAAGAACCATATTCTTGTACACATAAATGTACTGTATGAGTAAATGTACAAGAATTACCTACAATGATTGTATTATTATCGCCTTCAATCCAAAAACTGCACTTCTTACCTATAATACAATTATTACCTATAATAACTTTATTGTTTTTTCCACGAACATATATCTTCAAACCATAAATTCTACTTTTTATTCCTATTCTTATATAATTATTACACCCTCTAATATCTTTATCTATGGAAGAATACAAAGCTTTATTCTCAATTGTATTACTAATTCGCCAAGTTAATCTTATAAATAAAGGAAATGTCAATAACCTCAAATAATAGATTATTTTAAATAGAAATGAACTTGATTTCACCAATTTATTAATTAAATCCATAACAAGAATAACTCATTAATAATCATATAAATATAAAAGACCAAAGGATACTATTTAACATATATTTCTTGTATTAAAACTATTATTCAATGTTAATTTATTCAATAAAGAATACTGTTAGCAATCCTTTCTTCACGAGTGTACCAAACTATATTCGTAGCTTCCTTTTTATAATCGAAATGCTCGTTAGGAATCATGAAGTTAGCACCATAATGAGCCTGTAGATATTTGTCCGTCTCAATGGGCACATTCAACATCATACCTTCAAATGGTATCTGCGTCAAGCCCCTATAAGGTACTGATATTTTCTTTACTTGCATCAGAGAAAGATTTCTGTTTTCACCTCCAAACGGAGAAAAGCTATTACAATATGCTCCATTTTCATCTTTATGAAAGAAAAAAACATCTATTGAAACACCCGCATATTCATAAGTTTGTTCAAAGCCATCAACACCATCATCTCCGACTTTAAATTCCCTGATTAATTTAAAGCCGGCTTTTGTCAATACATCATAAACCATCGTTGTATTCTTAAAAAACACACCAATATCTAAATCGTAGTCATGCTTTATAAAACCATGTTCCCTGTATGCACCCAGCAACGTTCCGAATTCAAGCCAAAAAGAAATTCCATTTGCATCTAAGGCCTCTTTAAGCTTTTCCAACAAAAGCTTAGCATTTCGACGAAACACTCTTTTTTTCTGATTAAGTTTACATGCAACAAAAGTTCTGTAAATCGGACGAATCAATGCTTTAGCTAAAATATTATCTCTATACCTAAAAGCCAAACGGTGAATTAAATTCATATAGTTAAATCAAATTATTTATTAAAAAAATATTCCATAAATTCCTTCTTAAGACCATGATTCCCATCTTGATGACCATTAATTTCCCAATTATCATTGCCTTCAATAAATACTGGTCCATTTTCTGTTATTGCAATGTCCCATCCTATTGAATGAATATCCAAGAAAAAAGTATGGAATCTTATAGCCATCTCAATGGATTCTTTCAAAAATGGAATAGTAAATGTACTAAAAACAATATGACTGTTAGGATGTTCCGCCGTTTTCAATCCATAATTTGGCTTATATATGCCGTATTCATCCAAACGCCCTGTACTTATATCAAATCCAACAGCAATTCCACCTTGTGAAGTATTATCTACAATACTACCATTAGCACCTATACGAAGAATAGGCGGTATCGTTTTAATCTCACCATCTTTTAGACTTCTTATTGTCACAAGTCTAATCGTATTGACAGACTTATCATACAATCTATCCATCTCATGATGCTGCACTACTTTCTCTTGGCAGATAAAAGTCGCACTACTTATATCATTCCTAAAATGAGCTAACGATATTTCTATTCCATTTTCGAATATATTTCCACTTCGAATCTGCAATGCGAATATTCCTTTTCCACATTCACCGTCTATAACTTTACAAAACATATCATAGTCACCGGATATTACAAAATCGTCTAATGACATTTCCATTTTCACATCTACCAGATAAACATGTTCGTTACGGATATAAGCAATAATACGAGGAGTGCTAACGCCAAATTTATCAGCAATCAAACCGAAATAAAATTTATTTCGCAAAAGACATGTGCTATTATGAATAGACTTTAAATTCAATTCATCCCTGCGCTTCATGAATGGTGCATAATTTACATATTCACTTGCTTCCTTATCGCCTTTAACATCCAAACCATACATAAAATAATACTCGTTGGGAGCACCGTCTTTTATTATATATTTTACTTGTTCAAAGAAAACACGACAGTGTGGCTTACTTTTTTTCTCTGGAAAATAACTCGCATGACTCCAATACTCCTTATGGGAAAAGAGCGCACATATACATTTGGGTTTTGTATATAAAGTCATGACTACCCAATTCAGTAATAATTCAATAAGTGAAAATAATCTACGCTTCATAAATTGCTCAATTTAACATTCATGATTACGATAAATAATCTCTTGTTCAAGTTCTTTTTGGAGAATGAGTCTGCTCATTTTTTTACTTCTAAAATATAGAGACCTAATAGCTCTAAAGAGAAAATAAGAAAACGAATAGAAAGGAAGACCAACCATTAATTGTGAGATCTTGAAAAGAAAAGGTTTTCTTATCCTCCCCTCTATTATATTGTCGCAGAGTTTCGTTAATCTATAACTAGCACATACAACATTATCATTTATTTCTATACACCCTATCATACCGATATTCTCTGTTTCCCTCCATTTCATTAATAGAGGATGTGAGACATAGGGCCATCCATAAGAATATGGACAATTGGACAAATCTTCACCTTCACTTGGATAATAAGTAGGTCTGGGTTTATTTATATATCTGTCTGGAAAGAAAAAATTACCCAAACTAAAGTATATAAATTTATTATGACTACTTATCAGTGGCTGAATTCTATGTGTATGCCCACCAATGATTCCATCAGCTCCCCAGTTTAGGATTTTATCAGCTAATGTTGTCATTGATGGAGTAGGGAAATAGGAATATTCTACACCCCAATGAAGAAAAATAAAAAGATGATCATATTGACTTTTATTTTTTTCAATACTTTCCTTTATGCTCTTTTCTCTCATTTCATTCATGCCCGCTTTATTTTCAGTTGCAAACGGTACATATCCAACAGTATCCATCCTCCAATCACAAAAGGCCAAAAACGCAATTGACACTCCCGCAAATGTAAAGACAGCAGGACGAGAGGCTTCTTCTGAATTCAACCCAGCCCCACAATACTTTATTCCTAATTTATCAAGTTGTTTACATGTATTAATCAAGCCCTCTTCACCTAAATCAAATGCATGATTATTTGCCAAACTGACAACATCAATCCCCATTTCTTTAACTCTGTACAGATCAGAAGTCGGAGCATAGACTATGTCTTGTTTTCGTACCATCTTCTCAGGATCAAAACTAGGCTTATCTCCTATCGCACATTCCAATGTAGCAACTCTAATATCAAATGACTTTAAAAATTCTAAGACATCACTTTTTATATAATTATCCTTCTTCCCATGATGAACACCGGCAGGCATTACATCACCAACACATGCTATTTTAATCATCGTCTAAAAATCGAGGTTAATATTTGTCCTATGTTACCTAATTGTTCTACCTTCAAACACCATGATATTATAAAGTATAGAACCAAATATATAATACCCATATAGCAATCATATTCATTTGATATTTCAAATATTTCCTTTGTTAAAAATAAGATCATTAATGGGCATGTCGTTATTAATACTATAGGAATGATATCTCTAAATTGCTTACCCAGATTATAACCTATTTGAGAAGAAACAAGATACATATTTATAAATGAAATCACATAAGCCCCTACAACCATTGCTCACAATATGCCATATACCCCCCACTTCAAACCTGCAAAAATTAAAATCATTGCAAATATTCTCTTTACCAAATTCCACTTAAATAACAACCAACTTTTACCGATTGCAGCTATAGAATTATATGAAACACCTTGAAATGTCACAGCAATACCAGACAAACATAATATTCTAAAATAAGGAACACAATCAATCCATTTTTCTGTAAAAAGAAAGACTATTAAAGGTTTGGCTACCATTATTAAAAAATACATCAAAGGGGAAATGAGAAATAATAAATTACATGATAATTGTCGAATTATTTTTTCCAATGCCCTATTATCATCTTTGACCTCTACCAATAAAGGATATGAAACTTGATCTACAACTGAAGCAATACTATTCGATGACTCAGTTGCCAATTTTGCAGACTGTGTATATAATCCCATAACCGTTGAAGAGAATTGTCTGCCTATGATGAGTCCTTGAATATTATTGCATAGATTATTAAGAAAAGACGAACATAGCATGAAAAATCCGAAATTGAATAATTCTTTTAATGATTTCCATGAAAACACAAGTGAAGGTATCCACTTATTAAAATACAAATACAGTAAAAAACTAAACACACTCACAAGAATCTGCTGTATGACCAAGCTCCAGACTCCCATTCCATTATATGCCAAGAAGATTGTAACACAAACAGCCAACAAGGATGATATAACTGTAGCGTAGGCACATTCCTTAAATTTTAATTTCTTTCTTAACTGAGTACTTTGTACTACACTCAATGAATTAATTATTAACACTACCCCCAGAACTTTCAACAGATTATTCAATAAGGGCAATTTGTAAAAAGATGCTATAAATGGAGCACAAAAATACAAAACGATATATGATCCTATTGAGAAGAAAATATTCCAATAAAAAATGGTTGAATAGTCCTTTGTTGTTGGATTTGTTTTCTGAATCAGAGCAGAAGCAAATCCTCCATCTATAAATGTATTTGATATGACTATAAAAATCATAATCATCCCAATCGCACCATAATCTTCTGGCAATAACAATCTTGCCAAAATTATATTAGAAATAAAAGACAAGAAAGTATTACCAAACTTCTGTATAAATGCCCATACAAAACTTATAGTTACTTTTCCCATTATTATATCCAAAATTTAGCAGTTTCTTTTTCTTGCATAAAGAAAGGAAATTGGGCATTATTTAAACGCTCATATATTTTACATGCAAATAAAATATCATGTAACCCTAATCCTATATTGTATGCAATAATCCGTTCTTCATCATTCTCACGGCCCGGATTTCGACTCAACAGAACATTACTAAATTCGTCAAAAACCCTAAATTTGCTAAAGTTTTTGAAGCCACACACATGACCTCTATCATCACCATAAATTTTATCAAAAAACAAATCACAATTTTGAAAACCTCGAGTATGGACAGGTAGCAGTAAAACACCTTTATTATATAAAGTATTATCAGAACAGATTAAATCTGACGCATCAGTTATACAAGATATGATAATTTCCGCCCCAGATATCAATTCTTGAACAGTGTCAACTATCTCAAATAGAGCATTGGTATATTCTTGAAATCTTTCTATAAAAGAGTCTGCTTGATTCTTATAACGCAGTAAACGAAATTTAACGCCTTTATTTGCATACAAAGATAATAAACACATCGCTGTCGCACGAGCTGTATTGCCCAACCCTATAAAAGAGAATGTATATGCATCAGATTTCTTCAATTTGTCTATAGACAATGCAGCAACTGCACCTGTTCGCATAGTTGTTATCCAATCCCCATCCATCAATGCAAGCAAATGCCCTGTTATACTATCATAAAGAAGTATATCACTACTTAATGCAGGTTCTCTACCATTTATTCGACACACTTCTTTTACACCAAAAAAACGATAAGGCTGAGGCAGCAATGCCGGCATAGAGGTGAAAAAATCATTACATTGCGGATGAACGCTTATTTTAGCAGGAAGTTGAGCTTCATATTTCATACGGAATGATTCATCAACCCAAGCCACACACTCCAAAGGAGATATATTCAAATCACGGATTTGTTTACTTTGAATAATAAGAACTTTATTCTTCATCTTATTTACAATGACTTTAAAATACCAATCAATTTTGCATTGTCTTCCCTATTCCTGATAGCCAGACGTATCAGGTTTCGTCCATTCATATGCGACTTCAAGCCACAGTTGCTGATAATGACATCATGCTCTATCAACTTTTGTGTCAGTTCGGCAGAAGTATATTTGTCTATAACCTCGCACAAGAAATAATTGGCCTGCGAAGGAATGACATGCAAGTATGTAATCTGCGTCAGCTCCCTAAAGAAGATTTCACGCTCTGCAATGAATTTCTGACACGCTTTTGCATAGTCTTTTTCGTACTTTCCATAAATCTGCAAATAGAACTCCGCAAAAGAATTGATGTTCCAAATGGAAACTTCTTTCTTTATATGAGCTATTAAATCCACGTTAGAAGATGCAAATACACCTAATCTTAAACCGGGTACGCCATAAGATTTACTGATAGATTTCATTACCATCATAGATGGATATTGCAGAAGTATATCATTATGCAATAAACTATTATCTGCATATCCCGTAGTAAAATCCACAAAACTCTCATCGACAATCAGGCGTATTTTCTTGCCTTCACACCAAGAAGCCAATCTAAGCACATCCTTCTTGGATATAAAGTTCCCGGACGGATTATCCGGATTGATAAGTAACAATAATGATATTGGCTTATCGTCATAAAAATCCATCAAGTCATCTGCTGTATAGGAAAAGTTCGTGTTTTGCGAAATATAAGCCACTATCTGTCCCGGACGAAGCCGGTTGGGATATTCGTCAAATGTAGGATAAATAATGCCAACCTTGTCACCTGCATGTTCTTCCATCACAACCTTGATAAGTTCGGCAGCACCATTACCCACCACAACAAACTCTTGCTTTATACCAAAATATTTACCTGCCAACAAAGAATTTACATACATACCCGAAGGGTATTCTGTGAGTAATGTATCGAAGTTGGCACGAAGCTCATCCTTCATGCGCTTAGATGGAAAAAATGGATTGACGAGGTAACAATAATCTAATAATTTAGGGAAACGCCAAAAACCTCCATAGCGCTTATGATATTCTTCATACTTAGTTTCACTACAAGAAAATATAGTTGAAGCAATATCCAAATCTTGTACATCATCTATCTCATACCATTTTTCATCCTGAATTGGTAAAGCTTTTAGAGTTGATGAATTAAGCAATGTCAACACACGCAATACCTGTTCATAGTATTCATTATTTCCCATCACCCGACTATAAGCATCAAGAAAAGGAACATATTCGTTTGTAGAGAACTCGCGGCTGAACTTGTAAATGTTTACCGTTTTATAGTAAACATCTGCATCTTCATATCTAAAGGCTTGCTTGGGCACAAAATTCACAATATTACAATCTGTGTCTATACGCACCATCGTACCATCCATCCATGTCTCATATTTGGCAACCAATGCCAAATTCGGATAAGCATCATCTACTATCATCGGGAAAAGTGCATCGTCAAATATCAAATCAGATTCAATAAGTAAAGTATCATCCTCCTGAAGCTCTTTTTTTGCCAATGAAAGCGAATAGATGTTATTGGTCTTGTCATATACAGGATTATCAATGTACTCTATCTTTATTCCCTTATATTCGCTACCAATATAATTCTTTAAATTTTCTCCTTTGTAGCCTATTACAATGACAACACGAGATAAAGCGAGCCTTGATAGTTGTGTCAATGTTCTATCAATAAGTGATATACCATTCACTTGTATCATACACTTGGTATTGTGTTGGGTCAAATCACCCAAACGTTTCCCCATGCCAGCGGCTAAAATTATTGCTTGCATAAAATAATTGTTTTTTGTAATAAAGCAAATTAAGTCAGAAGTTGAACAGATTCTTTGTTTAGAAGCTTTTTACTCCTTTTTCTGCAAAGTAAAGTTCCTGACACCCTGTCACCACTCTTGCGGCGGTGTCAGGGTGTCAAGATGCAAAGCGTCATCGGTTGCTGTAATCCAGTTTAAGGCGTTCATACAGCTCGTTGAGCACTGTGTGCAGCATGTGGGTGTCACCCTGATCTATGAGATGATCCAGATAAATCCGCAACACAGCAAAGTATTGAAAGAAATCCTTCTTCATGCCTTTTTTAAATCAGCATACGTGCTGCTACTCATACTGCCCAAACTGTGGCAGATTTGGTGGTTGGTGAAGCGCTCGCCATCTTGTGGGAACGACTTTTGCAGCAGATCCAGGAAGTCGCCCAGTTCTGCATAGGGGTGAAATTGTTTTTTCATCTCTGTGTAAAAAAATTAATTTGTGACACCCTGTCACCACCCTTGCATAACTTTTCCTTACGCACGCACGCGGGAGAAATTTATTTTTGAATCTGAAACTGAAATTCCACATGTATGCGCGTATATGGGAAAGTTGCACAAGGGTGGTGACAAGGTGTCAAGGTTGTTAATCTCCGTTAAATAATTCGGTATCGTTTACCACATAGAAGGTAAACGACCGATTTGCCCGTATGATTGATTATGCCCACCTTTGCGGACGTAACAAAAAACAATAATATGGAAAACACCACAGTCAGCCTTTTCAAAGGCTATGCGGACACTTGTCCGACAGAGGTCCCTCTAAAAAATATCATCGAACTGCTATGCAACAATCCGGCCGTGGCAGAGCACACAGCCAAACACCGCTACTATGCAGAGCAGGGACAATCTACCGCCGCCGCCCGCGAAAAGGCTTCGTGCCCCTGTTTCGCCGTAAGTGTACGCTTTGAAGGCGGAAAGCAGAAAGGCAACATCAGCCAATGGACGGGACTCTGCCCGGTGGACATAGACCACGTGCCGCCCGGACAGATGGAGCGTTGCATAAAGCTGATCAGGGAAGACCGGCATACCCTGCTCCAATACGTCACCATAGGCGGGCAAGGCATACGCATCATCTGCCGATATACCGGACTGACCAACGCCAACGACCGGAACATGCGCATCCACGCCAATGTCTTTGCCATGGTGAACGAGCATTACACCCGCCTCACCGGTCTGGAGTGCGACCTGAAATGCAAGAATGCCACTCGCCTCAGCGGACTGGCACACGACGAGCATATCTTCTTCCGCCCCGATGCCGAGCCTTTCGCCCTGCCGGATAAAACCACCGCAAAGCGAAACACGAGAAGTGTCTCCGACAGAGCCATCGGTCACCTGAAGCGGGTGACAGACATCGTCCGCCACCGGTTGGCAGACGAAGGAGTGGAATATGTGGAACACCGCCACAATGAATACATCATGCGCACGGGCTATCTGCTCAATGCCTACGGAGTAGCGCAGAAGGTGGCCACCGAATGGGCCGCGAAACGTTTTGCCGACTACGATGGTGATGTGGCGGGCATCTTCGCCTCCTGTTACCTCAACACCGACGAGCACGGCAGCCTCACCCTCGGCAAGTGCCACAACTCCGGCCGGGACGAACGGCAGGACTTCACGGCTTCCGTGGCCGATATAGAGCAATTCCTCAACGGACAGGCTTCCTTCCGCAAAAACGTCATCACCGGAAAATGCGAAATACAACCCGACGGGGCAACGGAGTATGAGGAACTCACGGACCGCGCCGTCAACACTCTGTGGCGCAATATGTGCAAGGAAGTGAAGCCGGCAAACGTGGCACATATACGGGCCGTGCTCGAATCGGACTTTGTAAACATCTTCAATCCCTTTGAACAATATTTTGAAAATCTTCCACCTTGGGACGGCGTCACCGACCACATCGCCGCGCTGGCCGCCGGAGTGCATGTCACGAACAACCAAGTCTCCTTTGCCGACTACTTCAAGAAGTGGCTGGTGGGCATGGTGGCTTCCCTCCATGACAAAGAAGTGGTGAACCATGAGATATTGGTGCTCATCGGCAAGCAGGGCATCTATAAGACCACATGGCTCAACAATCTGCTGCCGCCCGAACTGCGCCGGTACTTCTATCTGAAATCCAACGCCCACCGCATCACTAAAGACGACCTGCTCACCCTTGCCGAATTTGCCATGGTGTGCCTCGAAGAACTGGATGAAATGGAGACACAGGAGGTGAACCAGATAAAGGCGCTCACCACCATGAAGACCATAAACGAACGGGCAGCATACGCGCACTACAAAGAGAATCGCCTGCACATAGCCAGCTTTTGCGGAACCAGCAACAACACGCACTTCCTGGTGGACCTCAGCGGAAACCGACGCTGGCTGCCCTTTGAGGTAGAAAACATCGACAATCCGTATAAGCATCCCGTAAACTATGACGGCATCTACGCCCAAGCGCATGCGCTGGCCAAGAATGGCTTTCGCTATTGGCTGGAAGACAGGGAAATTAAAATGCTGAACATACATAACAAACATTTCGAAGTGCCCTGCATAGAGCAAGAGCTTATATTGACCCACTATCGCCGCCCCATGCCGGGCGAAAGGTGCAAGTTCGTCAGCAATACACAGATATTGTGCCACATCAACATGGGCATCCGCCAAAAGCTAAGCCCTGTCAGGATAGGCATGGTGATGAAGCAGGAAGGCTTCGAAGCCATGCGGGCAGGCGGCAAACGCGGCTACCGGGTGATAGAACTCACCGGTGATGAAATACAAGCCAACCTCTACGCCATGGGCCGCTATACCGAAAACCGGGAATAAACGGACACCGGCATCAAGGCTCGCCCAGCGCCTCCACAATGAGACGCACCTGGGCAGGCGTGAAGCTGCGCACCTTGGTGCTGAATCCGGAAGCGCGAAGTGCCTCTGCCAGTGAAGGCTGGAGGTAAATCCACTGCATCAGTTTGCGGCGGGCCGAACCTGCCGTGATGTCGGGACAATAACAGACGGCAAGCTCACCTATGCCGTAGGAACGTATGTGAAAAGACTCCATATCCGCAATGTATCTTGTTGTGAACGAGAAAAGAAACTCATCAATTAATTCATTACAAATATAGGCATTTCTCCGCATATTATCAACCTCTGATACGGGCATTATCGTGCAATGTTGTGCATCATGATGCCCTATGGCTGCGCATGATGCCGGATGGCGTCGGCCACTGTTGCGGATGTAGTATCTTTGACATACCAAACGATGGAGGTCTAAGATTAGTAATGACGACGCGCGAAGATTAGTAATCATTCAGCCGCAAGATTGGTAATCGTGATTCTATAATTATTATTTTACTAAAAAAACTATCAAAGATTATGATCAATTACAGTACAGTGATGCGAAGCAATCCGGCGAACAAGACGGCGCCCAAGAAAGCGTATGCCAGTGCGCAGTATTCTGAAGTGATGGACATCAACAAGTTTGCCGAGCATATAGCCAGTCATGGCTGTGTATATAAACGGGCGGACATCGTAGCCATCCTGACCATGTCCGTGGACTGCATGAGAGAACTGATGCTTGCCGGACAAAAGATCCAGTTGGGCGACCTCGGCAGTTTCTCTGTCAGCATCAACAGTATCGGCGCGCCTACCGCCAAGGAGTTCAACCCCGCCATCCACATCAAGAAGCTGAATGTGAACTGGACCTGCGGCGAGAGATTCACCACCCTATTAGACAGTGCCGACTTCAACCTTGTGGCCACGCGCCTGGCAACCCGTGCCATTGTGAAAGCACTGAAAGCCGGTGAAACCACCGTGGACATATCCAAGCCCACCACTACCACACCGGAAGGAGGCAACCAGCCCACTAATCCGGGCGGAGGAGGCGGTGACGAAAACGAAAACCCGTTGGGATAATACTTGTATCACAAAACAAATTAATAATATCATTGCGTTATGAAAGAAAAATCATCTTCTTCTGTATGGGGCATTATCCTCAAAGTTGTCGTCGCAGTGGCTACTGCTCTGGCGGGTGTATTGGGCCTGAACTCATGCATGAAAGTCTGAACCGCATGAAAGCAGGCAGTTTCTATCAGAACTATCGGGAGGTGCGCCTCCTGATAGTTCCCTGTTTATCAGAACTTCTTTCCAAAAGCAATATTCATAAATGTCATAAAAAGAATTTTGGCATCAAAAAACCAAGAACGGCGTTCCAAATAAAACAAATCATAGCGAAGACGACGAAGCATTTTCTCCATAGTATCTGTATAACCATTATAAAGAGTTGCATATGATGTTACCCCCGGACGAATCTGAAATAAATAACGATAACGGGAATCACGCTCCATTATTTGGTCAATATAATACTTTCTCTCGGGACGCGGTCCTATGAAAGCCATATCACCACAAAACACATTCCACAATTGAGGAAGTTCATCCAAATGGTGCTCACGGAGAAATTTGCCTATTTTTGTCAGCCGTTCATCTCTGCCGCCAGCATAAAGAGCAGGACCATATTTCTCTGCATCCAACTTCATGCTGCGAAATTTATAAATACAGAAAGGGCGACCAAAGCGTCCAATACGTTCTTGCTTAAAGATGGCCGGTCCTCCATCTTCATGTTTCACGGCCAAATAGCAAATCAAGAACAAAGGCGAAAATATAACAAGAGCGACCATTGCCAAAAAACAGTCACCGATACGCTTTACATTGCGTTCAAAAGCATTCATCCCATCCGGAATAAAATGATTATCTTCGTCCATTGATTTCATTTTCAATCTGTTTAGTTTAGCTAATCTACGTATTCCCACGGATAGGGATTATCCACCACATTCCGGAACTCGGCAATGGCTTCCTGCTGCTCGGCGCTAAGCGGCTGTCCCTCCCAAGAGGTGATAATGGCACGGGCTTCGTCGGCCAAAGGCTCGTCAAAAACCTCACCATAGCAAGCCGTGAGCAGACGGAGCTTGAGCAGCGAGGCGGGAAGGGAATCGAGGACGTCCCAACAACGGTTCAGCACTTCCTGAATATGATCCTGTTTTTCGCCATGATCTATGAAAGAGGCACTGTAACCCATCAAAAGGGCAAGGCAGACGTTGGCCTGTTCTTCGATAGTAGAGCCACCGGAAATAGAATCATACAAAGCCGTGGCCAAGCAGTACACTTGACCGTTGCGACGGGACAATTCATCGCTATAAACAGGACTGCCGTCCGTACCCAGATACATCAGGTCGTGCGCAGCACGCTGAAGGGAGATTGCTTCTTCGGAAAGAGACATGATGAATAATGAATTATAAATTAAAAATTAAAGAGCAGAATATTTAATATGAAAGGTCAGCCGATTACTTCTATCAAATCGGGATGGATGGTGGCCATCGCAACAGCAATGACACCCTGTATCTGAACAACCACACGGCGGTCGCGAGCACCCTTCACTTTCAGGAAAATCCCCTCCTGACCCTCGAAGTCGCCGCCCGTGACACGAACCTTAGTGCCTTTGGAGAGGTTCAGATCTTCGGGACGAAAATAAAGGAGATGGTCGTTGTAAGTTCCGGCAACGGCAATGAAGCGCTGCATCTCATGGTCGGGAATGATTATCTTACGCCCGCTACGGGTATCGGTGATGTATTGCAGGTAGGATACCTGAGACTTGACACGCTTCAATGCGGAAGGAAGGGCATGGACAAAAAGAAGGTTGTGGACAACGGGCACAAGGGCACGGACCTTCCTGCCTCTGCGCAGGCTCACCTTGTATTGCATGGGGACGAAACAGCCTATCTGTTCCTTTTCGAGAAGGCGCATGGCATCCGGCTCCCGCCGGTATGTGGCACGCATGGCGTACCAGATTTCGGTTTCTTTCTCCCTATCCATCTTCGATTGTGTTCAGAAAAGGGCATTCCTCCGGGGCTTTAAACCCCGTACATTGTACTGGAATTCAATCAATTGCGAGCATTTTATGTGAAATACGGCAAGCTTTATGCCCATCTTGCCAACAGACTTTTTACAAGTCTTCATCTCTAATTGTAAAAACAACTATGTATCAATATGTTATAAACGAAAATCGTCCATTAGACGTACGTTTAATGAACGCATATTTTGGGCATATTATATATCATGCAATTTTTATAGAAACATACATTTTGTTTCTATAATAAAAAGTTTCCCAAGTTGTTGATTGTTAATTAAATGATACTATATTTATGAATACTATTCATTTTATTTTCAAAAATATTTTGTAATTTCATTTCTTGAAAGTACCTTTGCGTTCATTAAACGTACGTCTAAAAAACGCAATAAAACACACATAATCAACTATTTACATAATAACAATTTCATTATTATGCCCATATAATCAGAGAAGAGAAGTAAATTTTATCCAAATAAGATATATTTCAAAAAAAATATACCCATATACAGACTATACTTATTATCACAGGAAGATAAAAAGATAGGAAAAAAATATGTACTGAAACAGTGCAATTACCGATTTAGGAATTAATTTTCCCTTTTTTATGCATGGAGTTCGTTAATATGTTCTATATTTGTCGATAAAGATCATCGATTGAAATGTTGATTTATAAACAAAATTCAATATGAAAAAGCAAACTGTCAGCCTACTTGTCCTTCTGCTTGCGGCAAGCGGCTTTTTCTTTTCTTGCGGTAACACCGTGAACAAAAACACGGGAGCGCTGGAGTTCGACAGCATACAGGTGAATGTGACAGCCCACCTCTTTGGTGACACAGCCAAACCCGCATGCAATCTTGTTATCAACTTGGCATATACCGTGAAGTCATCGGATGCTAAACTGAAAGATAGCCTGAACTCCATCTTCCTATCCGCCTGCTTCGGCGAAAAGTATATGACAATGACACCCGAAGAGGCTGTCAGGAAATATAAAGAAAAATACGTCAGCGATTATCGGAAAGACCTGGAACCCATGTACCGGAAGGATGAACAGGACAAAGAGGACAATGCAGAGATAGGAGCCTGGTACTCTTATTATAAAGGTATAGAAAGCCACATCAGACAATATGTGAAGAACCTGCTGTCCTACCGAATCGACTATAACGAATATACAGGTGGAGCGCATGGCATATATATGTCCACTTTCCTTAACATAGACCTGCGTACATTAAGCCCTGTCCGGCTGGATGATCTGTTTGTAAGCGACTATAAAGAAGCACTTACCGATTTACTATGGAATCAGTTGATGGCGGACAACAAAGTAGCTACCCGTCAGGAACTGGAAGACATGGGATATGCTACTACCGGCGATCTGGAACCGACAGAGAACTTCTACATCAGCGGGGAGGGCATCACGTTTTACTATAATGTATATGACATTGCCCCTTATGTGATGGGACCTGTGAAAATCACTCTGCCGTATGAAGCCATACAACATCTGCTGAGCGACGACAACGGAATCCTCAACTCAATTAAAGACTAAGAAGCAGCTTATGGAACTTATTTTAAAGTACTTCCCGGTTCTGACGGAAGAACAGAAAAAGCAATATGCCGCACTATATGACCTCTATCTGGACTGGAACTCTAAAATAAATGTGATTTCACGCAAAGATATCGACAACTTGTACGAGCACCATGTACTCCATTCATTGGGAATTGCCCAAGTGATCCGCTTCAAACCGGGAACAAGGATCATGGACCTCGGCACGGGAGGCGGCTTTCCGGGCATTCCACTCGCCATCCTCTTTCCCGAAGTACAATTCCACCTCATTGACAGCATCGGCAAAAAGATACGTGTGGCTGAAGAAGTTGCCGGAAGCATCGGCCTGAAGAACACCACCTTCAGACATGCGAGAGCCGAAGAAGAAAAACAGACATTCGACTTCGTTGTGAGCCGCGCCGTGATGCCCCTGAGCGATTTAATGAAAATAATACGCAAAAACATATCGCCCAAGCAACAGAACGCATTGCCTAACGGATTGATCTGCCTGAAAGGCGGCGAACTGGCACATGAAGCAATGCCGTTGAAAAACAAAACTACAATGTGGGACATGAAGGAGTTCTTTGAAGAAGATTTTTTCCGGACAAAGAAGGTGGTACACGTCAGCAATTACTAAAACAAGATACAGTCATAAATCATAGACATGAAGATAAAGAGATTTGAATTTAACATGTTTCCGGAGAACTGTTATGTACTTTGGGACGAAACAAACGAAGCGGTAGTCATCGATCCAGGCTGTTTCTATGAGGAAGAAAAGCAAGCGCTGAAAAATTTTATCACCAACAACGGGCTGAACATAAAACATCTGTTGAATACACACCTGCATCTGGACCATATTTTCGGCAATCCGTTCATGCTGAAAGAATTCGGATTGAAAGCGGAAGCCAACCAGGCGGATGAGTTCTGGATTGACGAAGCACCGAAACAGAGCCGCATGTTCGGTTTCCAGTTACAGGAACCTCCCGTACCATTGGGAAACTATCTGCATGATGGCGACATCATCACTTTCGGCAACACAAAACTGGAGGCCATCCATGTGCCGGGGCATTCGCCGGGAAGTCTGGTATATTATTGCGCCGCAGATCACTGCATGTTCTCCGGAGACGTACTGTTTCAAGGAAGCATAGGCCGCGCCGACCTTGCCGGAGGAAACTTTGACGAACTGATAGAACATATTTGCAGCCGCCTTTTCGTGCTGCCCAATGAAACGGTTGTCTATCCGGGCCACGGAGCGCCGACTACCATAGGTATTGAAAAAGCGGAAAATCCGTTTTTCAGGTAAATACCCCTTTTTTACACAGTAACAAAACTTTTAAATCATTTAAGCATATGAGAAACGATCTTTTGGCAAATCGCCACATTGGCATCAATGAAAAAGAAGAGGCGCGGATGCTCCGCAAAATCGGAGTGGGAAGTCTGGAAGAACTGATAGACAAAACCATTCCGGCCAATATCCGCCTGAAAAAGCCATTGGCTTTACCCGAAGCCATGACGGAATATGAATTCGGGCAGCATATCGCTGAATTGGCAGCCAAGAATAAGCTTTACACCACTTATATCGGCATGGGATGGTACAATACCATCACTCCTGCCGTGATTCAGCGAAATGTATTCGAAAATCCCGTATGGTACACTTCATACACCCCTTACCAAACGGAAGTTTCGCAAGGACGCCTGGAAGCTCTGATGAATTTCCAGACCGCTGTATGTGACCTCACCGGTATGCCTCTGGCCAATTGCTCTTTACTGGACGAAGCCACCGCAGCCGCCGAAGCCGTAACGATGATGTATGCCCTGCGCCCGCGCGACATGCAGAAATCAGGGGCAAACGTAGTATTCGTGGATGAAGGCATCTTCCCGCAGACTCTGGCTGTGATGACTACCCGCGCCATCCCGCAGGGTATCGAACTGCGCACAGGCAAATACGCTGAAATGGAACTGACACCGGACATCTTTGCCTGCGTGCTGCAATACCCCAATGCCAACGGAAATGTAGAAGATTACGGCACATTCGTGGAGAAAGCCCATGCTGCCAATTGCAAGGTGGCCGTGGCCGCCGACATATTGAGCCTCGCATTGCTCACCCCTCCGGGAGAATGGGGAGCAGATATCGTTTTCGGAACCACCCAACGGCTGGGCACACCCATGTTTTACGGCGGTCCGTCGGCAGCGTACTTTGCCACGCGTGACGAATACAAGCGGAACATGCCGGGACGTATTATCGGATGGTCCAAAGACAAATACGGAAAAACATGTTACCGGATGGCCCTGCAGACCCGTGAACAGCACATCAAGCGTGAAAAGGCAACATCCAACATCTGCACAGCACAGGCGCTGCTGGCTACGATGGCAGGCTTCTATGCCGTATATCACGGTCCCGAAGGCATCCGGAACATCGCCGAACGCATCCACAGCATTGCCACATATCTGGAAAAAAGCATCAATGAATTAGGCTACAGGCAGGCCAATACACAATACTTCGGCACTCTGCGTTTTGAGTTGCCCGACACCATATCCGCACAGCAGATCCGTACCATTGCTCTGAGCAAGGAAGTAAACCTGCGCTACTTCAAAAATGGTGACGTAGGCATGAGCATTGATGAAACAACAGATATAGCCGCAGTAAACGTACTGATATCGATTTTTGCCATCGCCGCCGGAAAAGATTATTCCAAAACAAATGAGATACCGGAAACCTGCACCATCCCGCAATCGCTGCAACGCCGTAGTACATACCTGACGCATGAGGTGTTCAACAAATATCATACGGAGACTGAAATGATGCGCTACATCAAACGTCTGGATCGCAAAGACATTTCACTGACACACTCCATGATCTCACTTGGATCGTGCACCATGAAACTGAATGCGGCAGCCGAAATGCTGCCACTCAGCCGTCCCGAATTCATGAATATGCATCCGCTTGTTCCCGAAGATCAGGCGGAAGGTTATCGTGAACTGATACACAATCTGAGCGAAGAACTGAAAATCATAACAGGCTTTGCCGGCGTCAGCTTGCAGCCCAACTCCGGAGCAGCAGGAGAATACACAGGGCTTCGTGTAATCCGTGCCTATCAAGAAAGCATCGGCCAAGGCCACCGCAACAAAATACTGATACCGGCTTCGGCACACGGAACCAATCCCGCTTCGGCCATCCAGGCAGGATTTATCACCGTCACCTGTGCCTGTGACGAACATGGCAATGTGGATATGAGCGATTTGCGGGCCAAAGCCGAAGAGAACAAAGAGTACCTTGCCGCACTGATGATCACTTATCCCTCCACACACGGCATTTTTGAGACAGAAATCGTGGAGATCTGCCACATCATCCATGCCTGCGGCGCACAGGTATATATGGACGGCGCAAATATGAACGCACAGGTAGGACTGACCAATCCCGGATTTATCGGTGCGGACGTCTGCCACCTGAACCTGCACAAAACCTTTGCCTCTCCCCACGGTGGCGGGGGACCGGGTGTAGGCCCCATCTGCGTGGCCGAACATCTGGTTCCGTTCCTTCCGGGACACGAATTGTTCGGAAATACCGCCAACGAAGTGGCGGCAGCCCCTTTCGGCAGTGCAGGTATCTTGCCCATAACCTACGGTTACATCCGCATGATGGGAACGGAGGGACTGACACGCGCCACCAAGATCGCCATACTGAACGCCAACTATCTGGCGGCATACTTCAACGAAACCTATGGCATTGTTTACCGTGGAGCGAACGGATTTGTAGGGCACGAAATGATTTTGGAATGCCGCAAGGTACATGAAGAAACAGGAATCAGTGAAAATGACATAGCCAAACGTCTGATGGACTACGGATACCATGCTCCCACCCTTTCTTTCCCCGTGCACGGCACTCTGATGATAGAACCTACGGAGAGTGAAAGCCTCGCCGAACTGGATAACTTCATCACCGTGATGCTGACCATCTGGAAGGAAATTCAGGAAGTGAAAGAAGGAAAGGCAGACAAGGAAGACAATGTACTGGTAAATGCTCCCCATCCCGAATATGAGGTGGTATCAGATAAATGGAATCATTGTTATTCGCGTGAAAAGGCTGCTTATCCGACAGAGAGCGTACGTGAAAATAAATTCTGGATAAACGTAGCCCGCGTGGACAATACATTGGGTGACCGCAAGCTACTGCCGACGTGCTACGGATGCTTTGACTAAAACAATGAGAGGGTGTGCATAAAAATATAGAATGCACACCCCTTTCTTTTATACCACAAATAAGTTTATGAGTACAACGCAGAGAAGAAAAAGAAACGGCCTCTTTTACAGT
Organism: Bacteroides helcogenes P 36-108; assembly: GCF_000186225.1. Classification (NCBI taxonomy): domain Bacteria; kingdom Pseudomonadati; phylum Bacteroidota; class Bacteroidia; order Bacteroidales; family Bacteroidaceae; genus Bacteroides; species Bacteroides helcogenes. Next base: position 3,137,521 of record NC_014933.1, read on the forward strand.
AAAGGCGAAGAAACCGTCAATAGCCTATCTCACGGCATAGGCATTGCAATGGCTGTTGTTGCAGGAGTTTTTTTTCTGGTGAAATGCTATCAGGCACAGAATGAGTGGGCTATACTCGGCATGTGGCTTTATCTCTTCGGCATGGGCGGCTCCTATCTTTCTTCCACCCTTTATCACTCCCTGAAACACCACAACCCGTGGAAAAGGCGGTTGCGGCACTGGGATCATGCGGCTATCTACTGGCATATTGCCGGAAGCTACTCCCCCATTACGCTGATTGCCCTGCGGAATGAAGGACTTTGGGGCTGGGGGCTGTTCTGTTTTGTCTGGCTATGCGCCATTGCAGGAACTGTCATCAGCTTCCGCAAGATGAAGGAACACAGTTATCTTGAAACGGTATGCTACATCTTGATGGGACTGTCAGTGCTGGTTGTATTCAAACCTCTGTTTGCCGTTGCCGAGGTATCTGTATATTGGATCATCGCCGAGGGAATATGCTACATCACCGGAGCCGTCTTCTATTCCATACGACGGGCAAGATATATGCACTCGGTTTTTCACTTTTTTGTTCTTGGCGGGTCGGCATGCCACCTCATGGCAGTATGGAACATCTTGGTGAAAATGCTGTGATCCGTTCGTCTATCTCTTTGTCAACCCTATCTTTACATTCAGCTTAAAATAATAGACTCCATTCTCACGTTCCAGAAAACCGTATTTATCCTTATCAACGGAACTTTTCTCGAAACGGCTGTTCTGATAGAGGAAATCGGCAAATACCCGGTATTGGGAGCGATGATAACAAAGAACCCCTCCGTCGGCATCTGTAAATAAAATCCCCTCCACGGCCGAATCTGTACCGTTATAAATCTTTGCCGGACGCATGCCCAAAGCAAGCGCCAGAAGGAACTGCTTCATTTTAAATTCATAGAAGCCATGTTTGTTTATCAGTTCATCCTTTATTTTCAGGACATTCATTTCTTTGACGCGTGCCGTCAATTCACTGACACGTGTAATGCCATCTAAATGCATGATACGCACCATCTCTGCCAGCATACGGGGAAAGTGAAGGTCTATCATCAGCAGGTTACAGCGAAAAACCCGGTCGGCCACGTCTGAATATTTCAAGACACCTCCGAGGCGTTCAATCATCAGCATGCGCTCGGCAACTTCAGCGGGAGACTCCGGCAGGGCATTCACCTTATTGACAGTAGGTACGGCAAACTTTACTCCGCTTTGTTCCAATTTAAGATTGGCTGTACGACCACCGTCCAGCAAAGGGTTCATAGGACTGAGCCGACACCGGACGTTGAAGCCCGTCAAAGGAGCGTCGGAATGCCAAAAAGCAATGGAAAAGTCAGTACGATCTCCGGTCTTTGCTTCCAAGTCATAGATATTAATCGCGTCTAAAAAAGCCTCCAGTCCTTCGGATATTTCGATTTCTTCACCGGGAACGTTCTTCAACAGGTGTAATACGATTTCTGCCGCATCACTGAAATCACGGCGGGGAATAAGTTGCGGTTCTTTATCCGACGCTGTAAACGCTCCGTCTTTCTCCAAAGTACCACCTACTATGCGCACTCCTTCCTCTTCTATGTAATAACGGCGAGTACCGTCATGTTCTTCTCTTTGTATCAGCGCAATGAGCCAATACTTGGTTTCATCTTTACGAGCCTCGGAAGTACCCATAGACACTTTGCCATCTGCCAGCAGACGGAAAAATGTATAGAGTTCACCCAACTCGCGTTTGGTAGCTTCAAATGCCATATAAACTTGACTTTTTATTCATTCAACCTCCTCAAAACGCAAAGTCTCTACTTTTTCCAACCGCGCCCGTAGCTTCGACATCATAGAGCGACGGATGCGGAGTGTCATACAACAGTCCATATCATACGTCTGCCCCAGCATCTCCGGTTCCTCCTCCTTCACAATGCGCATTACATCGTTCATAAACGGGTACTCAAAAAGAACGGTAACTGTTTCATCAACAGTTTTCTCTATGATTTCAGCGGCGGCTATGGCCTCGGCAGCGGCAGCCTTGTAGGCAACAATCAGTCCGCTTGTACCCAACTTGATACCTCCGAAATAACGGACCACGACAATCAAAATATCCGTCAGCTCATTGGAATTGATTTGTCCCAGAATAGGCTTGCCCGCCGTACCGGACGGCTCACCGTTATCATTGGCACGAAAATCTTTTCGCTCATGTCCCAACATATAAGCATAGCATACGTGGCGGGCATCGTAATACTTCTTTTGATAAGTTTCCAGATGCCCCTTTATTTCTTCTGCTGTACACACCGGCAAGGCAATAGCAATAAACTTACTACGCTTTTCTGTATAAACGCCCTCGGAAGCTGTTGCAATTGTTTTATAGGTATCTTCGCTCATGGTACGGTTTCTCTTTGCATCCGGCAAAGATACAATTATTTCGGCTTTTACTAAAAAAAAGAGGATAACTCATTTGACTGAAGTATCCTCGTTTTTTCTTAATCTCTATACCGGATTCATTTAGTCCAGCTTATGAATGATCAGACCCGAACGTAGTTTAGGCTCAAACCATGTAGTCTTGGGAGGCATAATATTACCCGTATCGGCAATGTCCATCAATTGCTTCATGGATACAGGATAAAGTGCCAAAGCTACTTTCATTTCACCGCTATCCACACGTTTCTTCAATTCACCCAAGCCACGGATGCCGCCCACGAAATCAATGCGCTTATCTGAACGGAGATCCTTAATGCCGAGAATCTCATCTAAAATCAAGTTGGAAGAAATAGTAACGTCCAATACACCGATAGGATCATTGTCATTATAGGTTCCCGGCTTGGCTGTGAGGCTATACCATTTCCCATCCAGATAAAGGGAGAAATTATGCAGACAGGCAGGCTTGTAAATATCAACACCTTGTTCTTCGACAGTGAAGTTCTTACTCAAAGCGGTAAGGAACTGTCCGGAAGTCAGTCCGTTGAGATCCTTCACTACACGGTTGTAGTCGATAATAGTCAATTGATTGGCAGGAAAACAGACGGCCATAAAATAATTGTATTCTTCGTCACCACGGTGATTCGGATTCTGTCTGGCTTTCTCCGCCCCTACCAGTGCTGCGGCAGCGCTGCGATGATGACCGTCCGCTATATAAAGGGCAGGCATTTTGGCAAACTCTCCGGTAATAGAATCAATATCTTCCTGTTTGTCGATAATCCAGAAAGTATGACCGAAACCGTCACCCGGAGCAATGAAATCGTAAACCGGTTTCCCGACCGTATAGCGGGCTATGATTGCATCCAGTTTCTCATTATCAGGATAAGCAAAGAATACAGGCTCGATATTGGCATTATTCACACGGACATGCTTCATCCGGTCTTCTTCTTTGTCACGGCGGGTAAGTTCGTGCTTCTTGATGACACCGTTCATATAGTCGGGAACGTATGCGCCGACTACCAGACCATACTGTGTCTTACCGTTCATCGTCTGCGCATAGACATAATAGTTTTCCTTTTCATCCTGTACCAACCAGCCTTTATCCTGAAACATCCGGAAGTTCTCGGCAGCTTTCCGATAGACTCTTTCGTCATGTTCGTCCGTACCGACAGGAAAATCAATTTCGGGTTTAATGATATGATACAGGGATTTTTCGTTACCCGCTGCTTCTTCGCGTGCTTCTGCCGAATTCAGTACATCGTATGGACGGGAAGCAACTTGTTCCACTAAATTCTGAGGAGGGCGGACACCCTTAAAAGGTTTAATTATTGCCATAAATCGGAATGTGTTTTAATAGTATTCATCTCACTTTTTGTTAACGCGGAACTTTTCACAACCGTTTTTCAGGAATCCCACAATCTGCTTGGCCGCTGCAATACCTGCGTTGATATTGGCTTCGGCAGTTTGTGCCCCCATCTTCTTCGGTGTGGAAAAATAACGCCCGGCAAACTTAGCCGCAAAAGCCTCATTGGCAGCAGGCATAATATCGGTCACGTATTTCAAGTCTGCACGTTCCTCCATCAGTTGGATCAATTCGGCTTCATTAATTACTTCTTTACGGGCCGTATTCACCAACAGACCGTTTTTCGGCATCTTGTTCACCAAGGCATAATTGATGGAATTCTTTGTTTCGGCAGTTGCAGGAATGTGTAGAGAAACAACGTCGCATGTGGCATAAAGCTCATCGGCGGATGCAACAGCTTTCACACCGTCTTTCTCGATTACTTCTTTCGGACAGAAAGCGTCGAAAGCGTAAATATCCATTCCGAAGCCTTTAGCGATACGGGCTACATTACGACCTACATTACCATATGCATGGATACCCAGTTTCTTACCCATCAATTCCGTACCGGAAGTACCGTTATACATATTGCGCACAGCCATCACCATAAGACCGAAAGCCAATTCGGCCACAGCGTTGGAGTTTTGCCCGGGAGTATTCATTACACAGACACCGTGAGAAGTAGCAGCTTCCAGATCCACATTATCATAACCGGCCCCTGCACGCACTACAATTTTCAATTCGTTGGCTGCATCCAATACTTCGGCATCAATGATGTCGCTACGAATAATAATGGCATTGGCATCTTTCACTGCCTCCAGCAACTTTGCCTTCTCACCATATTTTTCAAGAAGCACAAGTTCATAACCTGCTGCTTCAATCTCCTTTCGAATACCGTCCACTGCAACTTTAGCAAACGGCTTGTCTGTTGCGACTAATACTTTCATGATTCAAATGGTATTAAAAAACTCACCACAGATTATACAGAAACCACAGATGTTTATCTAAAATAACCTGTGAAATCCTCCTGCCTAATCTGTGGTGAATAAATATTATTAATGAAGTTTTTCAAATTCCCGCATACAGTCTATCAAAGCCTGTACGCTTTCTTTCGGCATAGCATTATAGCAAGATGCACGGAAACCACCTACTGAACGGTGTCCCTTAATACCCACCATGCCTTTCTCGGTAGCAAACTTCAAGAAGTCCGCTTCAAGATCCTTGTATTCGGGAGCCATCACGAAGCAGATATTCATACGTGAACGGTCTTCCTTTGCGGCAGTACCAACAAACAGTTTATTGCGGTCTATTTCGGCATATAGCATATCTGCCTTTTCAATAGCGCGCCGTTCCATTTCCTTCACACCCCCCTGTGCCTTGATCCAGCGCAAAGTCTGTAAAGCCGCATATATGGGAACAACAGGAGGAGTATTGAACATAGATCCTCCATCAATGTGAGTCTGATAGTTCAGCATAGTAGGGATGTAGCGTGACACCTTGCCCAATGCATCATTCTTCACAATAACGAAGGTTACGCCGGCAGGAGCCAGATTCTTCTGCGCACCGCCATAAATACAGATATATTTAGACACGTCAACAGGACGGGAAAAAATATCGGAAGACATATCGGCAACCACCGGAACTTTAGAGTCAAGGTCGCTCTTCAGTTCTGTACCATAAATGGTGTTATTAGTGGTAATGTGGAAATAATCCACATCAGCCGGAACTGTATAATCCTTCGGAATATAAGTATAGTTGGCTTCGGCAGAAGAAGCTACTTCTACAACTTCACCGAACCCCTTAGCTTCTTTCATCGCTTTTTTGGCCCATACACCGGTGTTCAGATAAGCAGCTTTCTTTTCAAGGAAGTTGAAAGGTATCATACAGAATTCCAGACTGGCTCCTCCACCTAAGAACAATACCGAATAACCTTCGGGGATATTGAGTAACTCTTTGAACAGTGCTACTGCCTCATCTACTACGGGTTGGAAGTCTTTAGCACGGTGGCTAATCTCCATTAAAGAGAGACCGGATCCATTGAAATCTAAAATAGCCTTCGCTGTATCCTCAATTACCTCACGCGGAAGAATGGAAGGTCCTGCATTGAAATTATGCTTTTTCATTTGAAGTTTGTTTTGGTTATACAATTTCGTTCATTTATGTCTTTCGACATGGCGAAATTACGGAATTATTTCCGTAAAACAAATCTTTCCCTATGAAAATCCTCTTTTCAGTTGCATTTACCTTACTTTTTATTGGTATATACAAGATATATGCACCAATTTGTTATGTATGGTTATCATGATATATATTTCAAGACAAACTGAAAGTTATAAGAATATATGCCTTTTTATTTAGAAGAAAAAACGAAAGTAAAATGAATATTTATAAGAAATCCTATTTAGCATCTTCTATTATTGTCTTCATTCCTTTAATTTTTTCACCACGTACCAATGCCAGAAGTTGCTTCACCTTGCTTTGGCGGACAGCCACAAATGCATAATGCTCTTTTACGTCAACCTGCCCTACATCTTCTTTTGCCAATCCGCCCTTCTTGTACAGAAAACCCACAATGTCTGTCTTATTCAGTTTTTCCTTTTTCCCCTTTCCTATATATAAGGTAGCCCAACGGGATTTAGCCGGTTTAGGCGTTACTTCCGGCAACTCAAAGACAGGGGTAGTTTCAGGAACATAATCCGGCAACTGCTCTTCAGAATGAAAAATCAGAAAAGAAAAGCCGCGTGCTTCCCAACGTGCCGTCCGTCCGTTACGATGTGTGAAAGCTTCTTCGTTGACAGGAAGATGATAATGTACCACATTGTCAATGCCGGGAATGTCCAGCCCACGAGCAGCAAGATCAGTAGATATAAGAACCGGACAACTGCCGTTTCTGAACTTATACAACGCACGCTCCCGGTCTGCCTGCTCCATACCACCATGAAATGCATCACAAGGAAATTTCTTAGATTTCAAATATGCCGCCACCCGTTCCACACTTTCACGGTAATTGACAAACACCAGAGTGGAATGATTTCCTAAGACGCATAGCAAGCGATATAAAGTTTCCAACTTATCTTTCTCAGGAGAAATGACACGTTGCAGGTTCAAACGTTCGGAGACAGGCTCTACGGAAAGAAAATTCAATTTGGCAATTTGAGGGCTATCCGCATTGCCTACTCCGGCAAACTGAGGAATTTCTTCAGCATCGGTAGCAGAGAGCAACACGCGCTTCTTCAACGAGGGCAATTGTCCGATAACTTCCGACATTTCATCATGAAAGCCGAACTCCAGGCATTTATCAAATTCATCAATAACCAAAGTAGTCACGGCATTGCCATCGAAATTTTCTTTCTTCAAATGATCATTCATCCGCCCCGGCGTACCGATAATGACGGCAGGGCAGATTCCGCGCATCGTCCGATGTTCGTCCATTGCAGGCCGGCCACCATAGCAGCACATAGCTTTGAAAGAGGTATTCATCGCTTTGAAAACATTCTCTATCTGCAATGCTAACTCACGGGAAGGGACCAGCACAACCGCTTGTACTCCCGACACGTCAGGTTTTAATGATTGCACCAACGGCAACAGAAAAGCGAGAGTTTTTCCGGAACCGGTAGGTGAAAGTAATACCAAATCTTTATTTGAACGATAAGCTTCCGATGCGGCTTTTTGCATCGGCGTAAGCCGTTCTATTTTTAAATTGAAAAGGATATCTGATAATTCCATATATTTAGGGGATTTGGATGCAAAGATAGGAAATAAATAACAATCCAATAAAAAGGCGGCAGATGATGTCATCTGCCGCCTTAATTATAATAAATATTCTTCGAGCTTAGCCGCCAAAATTATCGAACATCAGGTTCTGAGCCGGAACGCCGAGATCATCGAGCATCTTTTCAACGGCTTTGGACATCGGTCCAGGGCCACACATATAATATTCTATATCTTCGGGAGCTTCATGATCCTTCAGATAGGTTTCATAAATTACATTATGTACAAAACCCGGAGTATATTTCACACCCGCCGCATCAGCCGCAGGGTCGGGACGATCCAACGCAAGGTGGAATGAGAAATTCGGGAAGTCCTTTTCAATCTGCAAGAAATCTTCCAGATAGAACACCTCATTCAAAGCACGTGCACCATAGAAGTAGGACATCTTACGATCCGTAGTCTTTAAGGTCTTCGTCATGTGCATAATCTGCGCACGCAATGGAGCCATACCGGCGCCACCACCTACCCACATCATCTCCTTCTTGGAGTCGAACAACGGGTGGAAGTCTCCGTAAGGGCCACTCATGATTACCTTGTCGCCCGGTTTCAGCGTGAAGATATAAGAAGAGGCGATACCCGGCATTACATCCTGAAAGCCCGGACCCTGTTCGCGAGGCTTGAAAGGCGGAGTGGCAATACGTACCGTCAGCATGATGCGGTCACCCTCTGCAGGATAGTTAGCCATGGAGTAAGCGCGAATGGTGTCTTCGGTGTTCGTACACTTCAATCCGAACAAGCCGAATTTCTCCCATGCAGGCAAATACTCGTCACCAATAAGACTCTTGTCAATATCCTTATTGTAATCCATACTGTATTTAGGTATCTTAATCTGCGCATACGACCCCGGAACAAAGTCCATGTGCTCACCTTTAGGCAAAGCTACGATAAACTCTTTGATGAACGTAGCCACATTCTTGTTGGAAATAACTTCACATTCCCATTCTTTTACACCTAATACACTCTCCGGTACTTTGATCGCCATATCACCCTTCACCTTCACCTGGCAACCCAGACGCCAATGATCTTTCTGCTGCTTACGGCTGAAGTGAGGCACTTCGGAAGGCAGGATTTCACCGCCACCTTCAAGCACCTGACATTTGCACTGTCCACAAGAGCCTTTACCACCACAAGCAGAGGAAAGGAACACACCGTTTACAGACAGCGTGTTCAGCAGCGTGGAACCGGAAGCTACGTCCAGGTCCTTTTCGCCGTTGATAGTCAGTTTTACATTACCTGATGGAACCAATATTTGTTTGGCTACCAGCAGAATAACAACAAGCAGCAGAATAACCACGAGGAATACCCCGATGCTCGCTAATATCATATTCATATCCATTGTTATTATTCCTTTCTTTTAGATGTTCAAACCAGAGAAACACATGAATGCCATTGCCATCAGACCTACAGTGATAAACGTGATACCCAGTCCTTTCAACGGAGCGGGTACGTCAGAATAAGCCATTTTCTCACGGATAGCAGCCAAACCTACGATAGCCAGCAACCAACCGATACCTGAGCCAAGTGCATAAGATATAGCATCGGCAATGCCACCAATAAACTTCGGATCGCTCTCACCCATGTTGATACGTTGCTGCATGAACAAGGAAGCTCCCATGATAGCACAGTTAACAGCAATCAACGGAAGGAAAATGCCTAATGAAGCATAGAGCGAAGGGCTGAAACGTTCCACAACCATTTCTACCAACTGCACGATGCCGGCAATCACGGCAATGAAAAGAATAAAACTCAGGAAGCTAAGGTCAACGCCTTGGATAAGTGCATCGGCGGCCAATACCTTAGTTTGCAATAAATAGTTGACCGGAAGCGTAACCACCAATACGAAAGTCACGGCGATACCCAGTCCTACGGCAGTCTTCACATTCTTTGATACGGCCAGATAAGAGCACATACCAAGGAAGAAGGCGAATATCATGTTGTCCACAAAAATGGAGCGAACGAATAAACTTAATAAATGTTCCATAATCTTTTGAATTAATAATGAAAAATTACCTGCAAGAATGTCTATACACAATACAGGGAAACTCATCATTCATCACTCTTCTTTGAATTTTATTTTTCTTGTAATTCTTTATTACGGGCACGCTGGAACCAGATGATGCAGGCTACGATAATCAACGCCATCGGTGGCATCAACATCAGGCCGTTATTTACATAACCGAGATTCTTCAGGCAGTCGTAGTTCAGGATGTTGAAACCGAGCAATGTACCCGATCCCAGAAGTTCACGGAAGAAAGCCACGATTATCAGAATCTTGGCATATCCCAATCCGTTACCTATACCATCGAGACAAGATTCCCAAGGGCCGTTTTGCATGGCAAATGCTTCCAAACGTCCCATCAGGATGCAGTTTGTAATAATCAGACCTACATAAACGGAAAGCTGAACACTTACATCATAAGCAAAGGCTTTCAGAATCTCACTTACAATAGTCACTAAAGCGGCAACAACCACCAACTGAACAATAATACGAATACGATTGGGAATCGTCTTTCGCAACAATGAAATCACAACATTGGAAAATGCCGTAATCACCGTTACCGAAAGCCCCATTACAATGGCAGGTTCCAATTTGGCGGTAACAGCCAAAGCAGAACAGATACCCAATACCTGCACGGTAACAGGATTGTTCAGTCCTAATGGAGTAGAGAATACTTCTTTATTCTTTTTTGAAAACAATTGTCCCATATTCTTATTCCTCCTCATTATTATTAGTTAAAAAGTTCTTGTAGTTGCTCAAACAAGCCTTCAACATAGCATCTACTCCCACAGAAGTAATAGTACCTCCCGATATGCCGTCCACCTGATAGTCAGGTTTCTCCACTTTTCCATTTTTCACAACACCGAGGGCGATTTCACCGTTTTCCAATGTCTTCTTTCCGGGGAATTCTCCCTGGAAGTGAGGAGTGGCAATCTCAGCACCCAAGCCCGGAGTTTCGCTGGCATGAGAGAAGTAAACACCGTAAACGGTATCCTTATCGCTATTCAGTGCTACATATCCCCAAATAGCTCCCCAAAGACCAGCACCGTAAACGGGAAACACGTATTTTTCTTCTCCCTCCACCTCTGCTACGAAAATGTGCAAACGATGGTTCTCTTTGGCTTCTTTCTCATAAGCGGTAGCAAATGCACCGGTATTCTCTGTAAGTGTACCGTCTTCATTCATCAGCATATCGCCCTTTACATATTTATTATATTCCGCTTCGGCATCTTTCACGTCCTTGATATTAAGAGCAGCAAGAATCTGCTTCTTTGTATCGAGTTCAACGTTCTTGTTCTGCGTCTCTCGCAAGGAAGAACTTACGAATGCCAGCAGGAATGCAACGATAACAACCATTACCGAAGCATAAATGATAGTATAACTGTTACTATTGGTATTCATTTCTCTTTCGGTATTTAATTGTTAGACTTAATAGCACGTTTCTCACGACGGCTGATATTACTCTGTACCACACAATAGTCAATCAGCGGAGCGAAAATATTCATCAGCAAGATGGCAAGCATCATACCTTCGGGATAACCGGGATTCAGCACGCGGATAACAATAGCCATTACACCAATCAGAAATCCAAAGATATATTTACCCGTCTCCGTACGTGCAGATGTTACAGGATCAGTAGCCATAAATACAGCACCAAAACAGAAACCACCCAATACAAGATGTTCATACCAAGGCATATTGGCCATTGCGGTATCAGGACCGATTGCATTGAACACCCATCCCATAAATGCGCCTCCTGCAAATACGGAAAACATTGTCTTCCAACTCGCAATACCTGTCCACAACAATAAGACAGCACCGATAGCAATGGCGATAACACTGGTTTCACCAATAGATCCCGGAATCAATCCGGTTACCATATCCCAGGAAAATTCGGGATAAGTGCCGGTTGTTGCCGCTGCCCCCAACGGAGTGGCTACCGTTAAACCATCAACAGCCTGTCCCAGTCCAAAAATGGAGTCACCCGATACCCAAACAGCATCACCGGACATCTTTGTAGGATAAGCAAAGAACAGGAATGCGCGGGTAATCAAAGCTACGTTGAACACATTCATACCAGTACCGCCAAACACTTCTTTCGCAAAAATCACAGAAAATGCAGTGGCAACCGCCAAAATCCACAATGGACAATCGACGGGAACAATCATCGGAATCAAAATACCGGAAACTAAAAATCCTTCCTGAATTTCCTCTTTCTTCCACTGGGCTACCACGAACTCAATGCCGAGTCCCACTACATAAGATACAATCAGTTTAGGCAACACAGCCAGGAAACCATAGGCAAACATTTCGATAAAACTTCCGGTAGTTCCAGTAGCATGGAAATGCTGGTAACCTACATTATACATACCGAACAGAAGTGCCGGTATCAATGCAATAACCACCATTGACATGATGCGTTTACTGTCAATGGAGTCGTGAATATGCGTTCCCGATTTCGAAGTGGTGTTAGGTACGAACAAAAATGTTTCGAAACCATCAAACACCGAACGAAATGCGTGGAATTTGCCGCCCTCTTCAAAGTTCGGCTTTATCTTGTCGAGATAATTTCTTAACGCTTTCATTTTTAATTTTTAATTCTTAAATTTTTAATTGAATTACGCCATTTCAGCACGGAGCATATCAAGTCCGGCACGTACGATGCGCTGAACTTCCACTTTGGAAGAACACACGAACTCGCAAAGAGCAAAATCTTCCGGAGCCACTTCATAAATGCCCAAAGCTTCCATACGGTCAATATCGCCTGCAATAATCGCCTTCAATAAATATTCGGGGAAAATATCCATCGGAAACACGCGGTCATATTCATTGGACATGATCATGTGACGTTCACCTCCCTTGATACGAGCATCAATCACATATTCTTTCTTACCCATCAACCAACTGAAATAAGATCGGTTAACACTGTACTGATTAAAACGCGGCATAATCCAACCCAACATCTCATGGATTTCATCTCCTTCGGGAATCACTGTCAACTGAGTGTCAAAAGCACCGAGGAAACCATTTGGAGATACTTTCTTACCAGTCAAAACATTCCCGCTGATATAACGGAGTCCCTTATCCGTATTCACGTTGTCTTTGAAGACGTTCGTCAGCAAAGCGCCCACCTGCAGTTTGCAATATGCGGGTCTCAATACTTCAGAACCTGTTACCGCTACCGTACGAGTTAAATTTACACGGCCTGTATTCATCAAACGCCCGATAAAGATAACGGCTTCCGCACCGACTGTCCATACAGTCTCACCTTTCACTACGGGAGAGACGCGATTGATTTGCACCCCTACATTACCTGCCGGATTAGGTCCGTCAAATACAGTAACGGTAACGTTCTTAGCCTGCGTCAATGCGGCAGCTTTTTGTTTTACACTGATACCCAGATGCGTCTTTGCCATTTTGGACAAAGCGTCAAGCCCTGTCTGGAAATTAGTTTCTTCACCTTTCAATACGAATTCAAAATCGGGAGCCAACGGGTTACTGTCAAAAGCAGAAATAAAAATAGCCTTCGGAGTTACCGTAGGATCAGCAATTACATCGTACGGACGTTGGCGGATAAAAGCGAACATGCCTGCTTGCAAAAGAACTTCTTTTACCTGCTGGCCATTCATTTTTAACGGATCCATCTTACCGAACTCCTCGTAGTCCTGCTCTGCAGCAGCTTCCACAACGACGTTCAACACCTTACGGCGTGCACCACGCTCTACGCTTGTCACAACGCCACTGACGGGCGAAACAAATTTCAATTCAGGATGATTCTTGTCAATGAACAAGGGTCCTCCGGCCATCACATACTCCTGCTCTTTAACCACCACCTTCGGAGTTATACCTGTAAAATCATCTGGGACCAATGAATAGAATCCCGGCTCTTTAACAGACATGAACTTTTCAGTAGCAGCGCCTTTCAGGTTAATGTCAAGGCCTTTACGTAACTTAATTACATTTGCCATGCGTTTATTTAAAATAATGGTTTCATTAATTTGGCGCAAAAGTAGCAAAAAAGAATGTGAATAAAGAGCAAAAAAGAAAGGAATTACGGAGAAATTTCCGTAATTCCTTTCGTTAACGAGCACGGGATAATATCTTTCGACATCCCTATATTCAAAAAAAACTGAAACACTTCGGTAGTTTTTCCCTTATTCTTCTTCTGCGAACATCGGATCCCAAGCTGGTAAACGAATCGGTTTTTGTTTAAATAGTTCCATAATTTTAGTCGGAACATATTTTGTTTCTACCACCAAACGGAACATATATTCATCAAACCACTCATCAGTCATAATGAGATGCCCTTGATACCCGGAGCCGACTCCCCAACTATTTTCAACCATCCACTTGACTGGTTTTCCATTTTTGTCCAAGTCCACCGCCATCAAGGTCATGGCATGAGAGGAACCACTGGAAAATGTTTGAATACGCTGTTTCTTATTCATGCCAAAAGTGGTTCCCATCAAAGACTCATAATCATAATTTTTCACATCAAGCAGGCCACGTTCTGAATTCAGGAACTTGCCCACATCACAAGAAAAATACATCATGGTACTGTCTTTCAAAGAAGCAATAGCCATTTCCTTAATATCTTCCACAGGCAGATTGATATATGTCCAATTCTTTCCGTCATAACGATGACGATCATAGTCTATTTCGTAGCATTTATAGTATTCGCGAGTAGGATCATTCATCAACATCACATAATCCGTCAGCAACTTCTTGTCACCATATTTTTCCAGAAAAGATATAGGAGTATGATGCTCTGTCTCCACAGGATTCCCCTTGGCATCTTTACGGATATAATCAAATTCTGTGGGAGGTACGCCAAGATTCAAAACCAACATACGGTAAACATTACCCAACATTTTTGTTTTCTCTTTCTCCAAAACAGCAGACTTAGCCCCAGCAGTAACCATATCACGTAGCTGCAACCCGTACTCTTTCAACTTCAGAGAAATCAGATTTGCCATACGGGACGTATTTTCACTACTGTTCGTCTCGGGCATTACGTCTTTAGGAACCAAACCATATTTGGACACGATATCAGCTACTCCGGTAAAAGTACCACCATCACTCAGAGGATGCTGAAAAAGCCATTCAACGGTCTTATCACTCATCGGATCCTTGGCAGTATCAATGATACCTTGCAAGAAAAGATTAGATTTCTCCAACTGATCCCAAAAGAAAGAATAGACCTGAGAAAATTCAAAAGCCTGGAATCCATATTCAGCAAGAGCTTTGGCACGCATTACATTCAATCCTGTAAACAGCCAGCAACGACCGGATGACTTTTGATCGGTGATTCCTTTGGAATCCACCTTGACAGAAAAATGAGTATCCATACCTTGCATATTATCCAGATTGACAGATAATTTACGAATATCATTATTACTGATAGCATTACGAAGTGCCTTATCGGCAGCCGTTCCTTCATAACTTTGCTTTATTCGATTGAGCATGTCAGGGCTGATTCCTCCCTTGCCATCTTGTGCATGCATGGAAAACAATGCAGCACTAAAAACAATTACAGATAAAAATCGTTTTTTCATTCAGGTTACAAATTTTAATTACGCAATATTCTTTTTATCAAACAAAAGTAATCTTTTTTTTGATATTTTTAGTAATATCTTTAGATTTATTGTCAATCCACGTGAAAACTTTTCCAATTAAAACAGTTTTCTTTGCATTCACATTTCATATAATCATGAAGAAATACATACTAAGTATAATTACATTAATACTGGGCACAGGTAATCTTTCTGCCCGAGAACAAGAAAATACCGCAATAACCGATAGTTCTTCTATTTCAATAAAAAAAGAATTGCGCAAACAAAAAGTAGCACGCAGGAATATTCATTATAACATCTTAGGCGGTCCAAGTTATACTCCCGATTTTGGAGCTTTAATTGGCGGAAGCGCATTAATAACCTTCCGCATGAATCCCGGTGACACGACACAGTTACGCTCGATAGTACCCATGGCAGTTGCATTCATGTTCAATGGAGGTGTAAATATATTCTCTAAACCGCAACTTTTCTTTAAGGGCGATTGTTTTCGTATCTTTGGGAAATTTAGCTATAAGAATACAGAAGAAAATTTTTACGGCATTGGCTACAATACCAATAAAAGCTATGAACGCAGTGACAGTACCAGTAAATACCGCTACAGTGGCATACAAATTAACCCTTGGTTCTTATTCCGCCTTGGAAACAGTAATTTCTTTGCCGGACCTCAAATTGACATCAACTATGATCATTTGACTGAACCTGCAAAACTTCTCATTACTGAAACTGCATACAAAACTGCTGGAGGCACTGCCAAAGGATATAAGAATTTTAATTCCGGAATCGGTTTCCTTATGACTTACGATAGTCGCGATGTACCTGCCAATGCTTACAGAGGAATCTATCTGGACTTTCGGGGCATGATGTACACCAAATTCATAGGTAGCGACCGAACTTTCTACCGTTTGGAAATAGACTATCGCCAATACAAATCTCTTGGTAACCGTAAAATACTTGCCTGGACAGCACAGACCAAAGATGTTTTCGGCAATGTTCCTCTTACACAATATTCACTTACCGGAACACCATTTGATCTCCGCGGCTACTACATGGGACAATACCGGGATAAGTCTTCACACATAGTTATGGCAGAATATCGCCAAATGATTAATACCAACCGCAATACATGGATAGAGCGCATGCTCCATCATATAGGTTTTGTGGCATGGACCGGATGCGGCTTCATGGGACCCACCCCCGGAAAGATAGAAGGTGTGCTACCCAACTATGGCATGGGGCTGCGCATTGAAGTGCAACCCCGCATGAACGTCCGCCTGGACTTAGGGAAAAACACTGTCAACAAACAGACTTTATTTTATTTCAACATGACTGAAGCATTTTAGCTCTTTATTGCAGTGTGAACGACTTTATGCTGTTTTTCAAACTTTTTCTTGCAACAGAAAAAGATTATCCATACTTTTGGCTGATAATTTATTTTTTTAACAAACAGAATATATTAATCTGATGCAATGAAAGTCTGCGAAATACTCTTTTGGATAAGTGTCTTTATTGTATGCTACACATATATAGGATATGGCATTCTGCTATATGTACTCGTTAAGATAAAAGAATGCTTTCATAAAACAACCGCCAAACACCACATGCCGACTGACACAGATCTGCCGGAACTCACTTTATTTATAGCCGCTTACAATGAAGAAAACGTAGTGAATGAAAAAATGAGCAATTGCCTATCTCTGGATTATCCCATGGATAAACTCCATATTTTATGGGTAACAGACGGCAGCGATGACCGCACAAACGAATATCTTTCCCATTGGACACAAGTTACTGTACTACACCAACCTGAACGTCAAGGGAAAACCGATGCCCTCAACCGGGGAATGCGACTTGTCAAGACTCCGCTTGTCGTATTTACTGATGCCAATACTAATCTTAACCGTGCAGCTCTGCGTGAGATTGTACATGCTTTTACAAATCCTGAAGTAGGTTGTGTAGCGGGAGAAAAACGCATAGCAGCATGTTCTCAAAACAATGCAGCTTCTGGTGGAGAAGGTATGTACTGGAAGTACGAATCCGCCCTCAAGGCACTCGATTCCCGTCTATATTCAACAGTAGGCGCAGCAGGCGAATTATTCGCCATTCGTAGTGAATTGTTCAAAGAGATGAAGACAGATACTCTACTTGACGATTTTATCCTCTCCCTGCATATTGTCATGCAAGGATATACAATTGCCTATTGTGCCAATGCTTATGCCATAGAAAATGGCTCGGCAAATATGAATGAAGAAGAAAAGCGCAAGGTGCGCATTGCTGCCGGCGGTTTGCAGTCTATCTGGCGTCTGCGCCCTCTACTAAATCCATTCCGCTACGGCATATTCAGTTTCCAATATATTTCCCATAGAGTATTGCGTTGGTCGCTTACCCCCATCTTATTGTTCCTACTACTTCCTCTCAACGCAATTCTCATTTTTACGACAGACACTCCTTTATTGTACGCAATTATCTGGCTGTTGCAAGCCCTATTTTACCTAATGGGAAGTTGGGGATATTACCTCTCAACAAAACATGTCAAAAACAAGATACTATTTATTCCTTATTATTTTCTTTTTATGAATATCAATGTAATAAGAGGATTCAATTACCTGCACAAACGAAAAGACAACACAAACGGTGCATGGGAGAAAGCCAGAAGAGCATAAATCTAAATACTGAAAGAGCATGAAAAGCATTCTGAAAAATGCAGATAATGCCGAAAGGCTATTAAAATTGACATCGGACACCTAAAAGACATTGCAGTAAATGGTATAAATTTCTGGTTTTTGAAGGAGGAAAACTACTGGGCAAAAACCTGTTCAGGGTGATACCTCCGGCTACCTACCAAGAATTCCATCCGGAGTTTAAGAAAGTATTTACAACTGGATCTTCCTTGTTTGCTTTTATTATATTCCCTTGCTCGTCATATTCATCGATTTTTAATGTCACATAGCCATTACGAGAAAATTTGTAGATGCTCTTTACTTTGTTGTTAGCATTGATTCAGAAAAGGATTCCTGCCAAGGCTTTTTTATCTTTATTGTTTCCGAGATAAAGACACAAGATATATATCCAGTGCGATTTTTTCTTAATTCTTTTGAACGGATTTTCTCAACTCTTTTTTAAAATCGCAATATAATGTTTTATGCGTCTGTCTTCTCGCTCGTTCCGGTACGAGTTTTCACGCGCGCTCTTGAAACAAACCAGTATTTGTCTGAAAGTTTCAAATTCAGGATGATTTGACAAGTCATTTTCTGTCATATATGCCTGAATCAAACGGGCAAAACAATACCCGTTTGTGCAACTGGCAAACAACAAGGGACACCCCTTGAACGTTATGCTATCAGCGGTTTTCGCTGTTATAAAAAAAGTGCCATTCACAAAGCATCATGAACGGTACTTTTTTTATTGTTTTCCAGCGATATAAAACAATTATAGCTTCATCTCCCTGCCTTTTCTTTGCGGCTGTATAGGTCGGTGTATGTTTATTCTATGTTTCTGATACAGGAACAGGATTATCCATCTGCAAAACCATTATCGAACAATTGGGAGGCAACATATCCGTCTATTCCGAAATGGGAAAAGAGCTACATTCACTTTCACCCTTCCTTTGATATCCGCCTCAAAAAAAGAAAAGCCTTCCAATGCTGTGTCCGTTGAAAAAAATAAGGATGCTGAAAACAGTTTTAGAGAAATGGATGAAATAAAACATTATGCAAAAATATCACTCCTTTGAATATAGGCTATCACATCACCTTTGTGCACATTGCTTCCTTGCGGGGCACAAATTTCAACCACACGCCCGGTAAATCCGGTCAATATCTTCTCGTATTCTCCCCAAGGAGTAGAAAGATAACAGAAAACCTCATCGTGCTGATACTTACGTCCTATGAATGGAGCTGAAGAAGGTCCTTCCACAGAGACTTCCCAAAGCACTTGTCCATTGGCAGAAGCAATGACCGGATCGGCCTTAGCACGCTTCAATTTCTTGATATCTTCTTCCGAATAACCACTTTTTGCCATAACAGCATCTTTGGCACGCTGTAATTCGTCTTCAAAACGTTTCTTCGCTACACCCGATTTGTAATCACGGTACTGGCGGTCGTGCATGGCCAGTTCAAACAGTTCCTCATCATCTTCTCCATATTCCCAACCGTTCTCATCCATTTCTTTACGATAATCATCCAAAGCATCCGGATAGTTCAACTGAGGATCAGTATCAACAAACTCAAACCCCTTGGCTTTGGCAAGTTCCACAATCTCCGGTGCAAGATTCCCCGGAAGACGTCCACTCTTACCCAGAATCATATCCCAAGTATGATTGTCTATCATTGTCCAGCGCCCTTCGCCTTTCACCAATTGCATGACATTCATCAATGCCACATTTTTCACATATTGGCTGAAAGGAGTTACCAAAGGAGGGTAACCGAGTTTAGGCCATACATATTCCACTTCGTCGAAAAGCATGACAAGCAGATCGTCAATGCTCAATTCAGGTTCATTCTTACCTCTCAATATCATATTGATACCCGAATGTACCCCCTTCAAATCTGCCATCATAGAGCCCATCATACCACCGGGCAAACCGCATTTCAACAAAAGTGAAGACATATGTTTATTAGTAGGATCCATGAAACAGCCCAAAAAATCATCAATGAACTCCTGTGTCATAGCACGTGCTTTCATATATGCCTTCATGTTAATCTCAGGAACCTGAAAGCCCAAATCTTTCAACATGGCTTGCACTGAGATTAGGTCAGGATGAACTTTTCCCCATGACATAGGCTCCATAGCTACGTCTATAATATCCGCACCATTCTCACAGACCTCAAGAATTGAAGCCATAGACAATCCCGGACCACTGTGACCATGATACTGTATCAGCACTTCAGGATGCTTCTCCTTGATAGTCTTCACCAGCCGTCCCAGCATACCCGGACGACCGATACCTGCCATATCCTTCAGACAGATTTCGGGCGCTCCTGCTTCTATCAACCTATCGGCTATTTCAGCATAATACTCAACAGTATGCACCGGAGAATAAGTAATGCAGAGTGTGGCTTGTGGTATCATGCCGGCTTCCAAAGCATATTTGATGGAAGGAATAATATTTCTCGTCTCATTCAGGCCGCAGAAAATACGGGTAATGTCCACACCTTGGGCATATTTAACTTTGTACATCAACCGGCGTACATCTGCGGGAACAGGATACATACGCAATGCATTTAATCCACGATCAAGCATATGTGTCTGAATACCCGCGTCTTTGAAAGGTTTAGTAAAAGCACGAACAGCCTTATTAGGGTTTTCACCATATAAAAGGTTTACCTGTTCAAAGGCTCCTCCATTGGTTTCAACTCGCGCAAAACAGCCCATTTCAATAATCAACGGAGCTATACGTACCAACTGGTCAACCCTGGGTTGGTATTTACCGGAAGACTGCCACATGTCCCGATAAACAAGACTGAATTTAATTTCCTTTTTCATCATAGTCAGTAATAAGTGATTTTTCTTCGGTTAACTTAACATATACAAATATAAAGGATTATTCCGACATATAGTCAAGAACAATCCTTAAAAGTTTAAGCTAAAAGACATGTTTTATATCATATTGCAAGAAAAATCAGTTATTAAAAGAGATTCTCACCCCTAAAATCTGATGCTCTTTTAAATGAAATCCCTCAACTCTTCCTGCAATTTCTGCCGTGTAAAGAATATGCGGCTCTTTACTGTTCCAAGTGGCAAACCGAGGCGTTCTGCTATTTCCCGATACTTAAAACCTGAAATATGCATAGAGAAAGGAACTTTATAGTCACGCGGCAAAGAGTTTACAATGTGGTGCATTTCTTTCAGGTCATAGGCACTTTCCGTACTTGCAAATCCGGAATCTTGCGGCATACTTAAATGATACAGGTTGTCAGTCTGATCAACAAATGTCTGCTCACGCACTATTTTCCGATAATTATTGATAAAGATATTACGCATTATAGTGTACATCCATCCTCTGAAGTTAGTGTCAGGTTGAAATTTATCTTCGTTGTCCAATGCTTTCAGAGAGGTTTCCTGCAACAAATCATTCGCTTCTTCCCGGTCGGCAGTCAACTTGTATGCAAAGCGGAGCAGTTCTTCTTGTACTGCAAGTAAATCTTTTCTAAAACTGTAAGTATTCATACTCTGCTTCTTTTTTTAATGATTATTAATGGCTTAGGTTTCTGATTGCAAGTATAAAGAAGATTATAGAATTTGACGGATGGAATATAATTTTTATTAGGGGTGAAAACTGTCAATTGATAATTTGCACCCCCTTTTTTGATAGTTCTCAGGTACTATTTTCAGTAAAATACTATCTTTTTCCGAGATTTCCGTAAGTTCTTTTGTGATTTTTTTATAGATTTGCCTACGCATATAAGAAAAACACTTTTATGCCATAAAAACACTTTATTTCATGAAATCATTCAAGTTAAAACCAATCCTTCTGTTGGCTGCCTTTGCCATTTCCCTCCCCTCTTTCGGGCAAGGACTAAAGGCTTTCAAATTGAAAAACGGTCTTTCCGTATATATATGGGAAGACAATACGAAATCAGACGTGTATGGCGCCGTTGGCGTGCGCACCGGAGCAGTAAACGATCCGGCCGAATACACCGGGCTTGCACACTATCTGGAGCATGTAATGTTTAAAGGTACAGACAAAATCGGTACGCTTGACTGGGCTGCCGAAGAGCCTATTTATAAGAGAATCATTGCCAAATATGATGAAATGGCCGATGAAACCGATCCGATAAAGAAAGAAGTCATCGGAAAAGAAATCAACGAACTGACCATTGAAGCCGGTAAAGTCAGCGTATCCAATGAATTTTCCAACCTGATGGAAAGTATGGGAGCCAAAGGATTGAATGCCGGAACAAGTTATGACTATACAATCTATTACAACTCATTTCCTGCCTTCCAAATCAACAAATGGCTGGAAATTTCTTCAAATCGCTTCATCAATCCTGTATTCCGCACTTTCCAATCCGAACTGGAAACCGTATATGAAGAATACAACCGTGGTCAGGACAATCCGGGCAGAGTACAACAACAATTTCTATTAAGCAAAGCATTCGAAGGACATCCGTATTCACGTTCCGTATTAGGACTGCCCGAACATTTGAAAAGCCCACGCTTGAGCAAGCTTATCGAATATTACAACACATGGTACACGCCAGAAAACATGGTACTGATTTTGGTCGGTAATGTCAATGCCCGGCAAATCAGCGGACGAATCAATGCCGCATTCGGACGTCTGCCCAAGAAAGAGACTCCCGAACGAAAAAAATACTCCGACTTAGACATTAAAGGACGTACGCAATATAATGCAAAAATAGGCTACTATCCCAGCGTATATTTGGTATATAAAGGTGTACCTGCCGGGCATCCGGACGAGAAAGCACTGGAAATAGCCATGGATTTGCTATCCAACAGCAGCAATACAGGCACTTTGAACAAGCTGGTTATTGACGGCGAGCTTACCAGCGGAGTATCCACCCCCATGACATTCAGAGAACAAGGCCGCAACGTCATCAATGTGATTCCTTTATACGATGAAAACCAACGCCGTTTCGAGTCAAACAAAAGTGCGGAAAAGAAAGCATTGAAAGCAATCCAGCAAATAGCCAACGGTGAATTCGAGAACTGGGCGGTAGAAGCCATCAAAAACAATATGTGCCGTGACTACGATCTGCAGATGGAATTCAATGAAAACAGAGCCAATGAATTGATGAATGCTTTTATCAATGAAACAGATTTAGGCAAGGTGCTAAACTATAAAGATGAGATCATGGCCATCACCAATGAAGACATCAAACGTGTAGCCAAGCAATATCTGTCTGACAACTACTTGGCGCTTTACATTGAAAAAGGCAAAAATAAAGAAGAAAACAAAATCAAAAAACCGGGCTATAAGCCTATTGAACCTCCTGTCGGTAAACAATCACTTTATGCCATACAGTTCAAAAATATGCCTATCGGGCAAGTGGATGAAAAGTTCATAGACTTCAGCGATGTACAAATCAAGAAACTGAATGACCGTTCGAAAATGTACTATACCAAGAATCCGGAAAATAACATATTCAGCCTGACTTTGAGATATGGTGTAGGAGAACACGAACTCCCCAAATTGGGCATTGCAGCAGAACTAATGAACAACGCCGGAATTATGGGTGCTTACGAGCCTCAACAATTAAAAGAGGAAATGAGCAAGCTCAATGCAACTTGTTCCGTGAATGCTGACGACAATTATCTCTATATCACCATGAGAGGTTATGAAGAAACACTGCCACAAGCCTGCCAACTCCTTGCCCGTCAGATATTGATGCCCAAACTGGACGACAAGCAATTGAGCCGTATCAAAGGATCTATACTGGGAAGTCGCCAACAACGTAAAGAAAACGTCAATTTACTGGCAAATGCCCTGACCCAATACATACGCCATCAGGATAAGTCAAACTATATTAACGAGCTGACTGACAAAGAAGTTTATGAACTACAAATCTCCGAACTGACGGGTGACATCAACCGCGCTGCTAATTATGAAGCAGAGATATTTTATTGCGGCACTTTACCATTCGACAATGCTTATGAAATATTAAGTAAAAATCTGCCATTAGTCGCCAATGAACGTCCCAGCCAATCTCCTCAAGACACTCCATTGGCATCAGTGACAGAAAATACAATCTACTTTTTACCGAACTCTGATGCAGAGCAAGCCCAAATTTCTTTCTACCTGCCTATGCAGAAATATGACAAGCAGGACGATGTTCTTCGTAATGCTTTCTATCAATACTTCTCAGGAGGATTCAATGGCTTGGTAATTAATGAGATCCGCGAAAAGCGTTCAATGGCCTACACAGCCGGAGCTTATATCGCAACCCCCGAAGTATTGGGAAACCAAACCTACATGATAGGAAGCATCGGCACGCAAAATGACAAAGCCAATGATGCCGTAGATGTATTTATGGAACTCGTCAATAATATGCCGAAAAATGCCGAACGCATAGACAATATAAAAAGCTATATGCGGCAGGAAGCTCTAAGCTCACACCCGGACTTTCGGTACAAAGCACGTGTCCTCAAGATGTACCGGCAAATGGGCTATGAGGGAGATCCGGCAAAAGAAAACCTTCCGAAAATAGACGCATTGACTTTTGATGATATCGTGAAGTTCTACGAAGAAAACATCAAGGGAAAGCCATACGCTATCGGAATCATGGGCAATCCGAAAGATATTGATCTGAAAAGATTAGAGAAATATGGCAAGGTGGTAAAAGTCAATGAACGCAAGTTGTTCAATACAAAAGACACAATGTTCTGATAACTAATCCCCAAATAAAAAGTGCATCTCAGAAGAAGCAGACATAAAGCTTTTGAGATGCACTTTTTCAATATAAAAGACCGGACAATAACCTAAAAACGGGACATTGTCCTACTACCATCAATCTCCATTCTATTCCTCAGCTCCCGAAAGAGTGGGCAAGCAAATCTTATACTTCACAGCCAAGATTCGGGTAATAAATACCGTCACCCCGCCCACAATCTGGCAAAGAAAAGGCTCCAATCCCCAAAGGCTGCACCCCCAATAAGCGGTTCCACCCACCACACACGCCATTGCATAAATCTCCTTTCGGAAAATCAAAGGAATCTCATTAATAAATACATCACGTATCACACCTCCGGCCGCACCGGTAATGCTACCCATGATAATGGCTACCCAAAACGGATATCCCAGCGCAAGACTCTTGCCCACACCTACCACTGTAAAGAGTGCCAAACCTATACTGTCGAAAATAAAAAACGTATTGTGCAAATGAATAAGATACTTTCCGAAGAAGATAACCCACAGCAAAGCAAGTCCCGTACAGATCAGATAGATAGGATCAGTCATCCAGCCGGGAGTGACATCCAGTAGCAAATCACGTATCGTACCACCACCAATAGCGGTAACAAACCCTACAACGTATGCTCCGAACCAGTCAAAACGCTTTGCCGAAGCCAAGCGTATGCCACTGATAGCAAAAGCAAATGTACCTATAAAATCGAGTATTTGAACAAATGTTGGCATATCTAAGTTAATTTATCGGCAAAGTAACAAATAATTTCCCTAAGAAAACGTATTTTTGCCTCATCATTTAAAATATTTGAAATGAAAATTACCATTGTATCGGGTGCACGCCCCAACTTTATGAAAATAGCGCCTATCTGCCGTGCCATCGACGCAGCCAGAGAAGCGGGAAAAGAAATATCCTATCGCCTGATTTATACAGGGCCTCAAAATGACACCAGTCTGGATGCCTCCCTTTTTTCCGACCTCGTTCTAAGAAAACCAGATGCCTATCTTGGCGTCAGCGGGCACGACCATTCGCAGGTAGCGGCAGAAATCATGCTCGCTTTCGAAAAAGAGCTGAATGCCCACCCCGCGCAGGTAATACTTGTGGTAGATGACATGACGGCAACCATGAGTTGTGCCATCGTTGCCAAGAAACGGGGATTGAAAGTGGCACATGTCATTGCCGGAACCCGTTCTTTCGATATGAACATGCCACGCGAGGTAAACCGCACTATTGTAGATGCCATTTCCGATTACCTTTTCACTGCCGGCATGGTAGCAAACCGCAATCTTAATCAGGAGGGCATGATACCGGAGTATATTCATTACGTAGGAAATATCCTGATAGACACCATCCGATACAACCGCCATCGTCTGATACAACCTTTATGGTTCTCCACCCTTGGTCTGCGTAAAGGCAACTACCTCCTGCTTACACTCAACCGACATGACTTGCTGGAAAAGAAAGCCGTATTGCACTCTCTTTTACAGACTGTGATTGAGAAAGCCAATGGCATGCCCGTCATCGCCCCCCTACATCCATACGTAGAGCGTGCCGTCAAGTCATTGGAACTGAATGCTCCCAACCTGCATATTCTGCCACCGCAAAGCTATCTGCATTTCGGTTTCCTCATCAATCAGGCCAAAGGCATCGTCACCGACTCCGGCAACATTGCCGAAGAAGCCACTTTCCTCGATGTCCCTTGCATCACCCTCAACACTTATGCCGAACATCCCGAAACCTGGCGTATAGGAACCAACGAACTGGTAGGCGAAAACACTTTTGCCCTCTCCACGTCACTCGACAAGTTACTGAAAGGTGAATGGAAACATGCCACCCTGCCCGACCGTTGGGATGGACGAACTGCGGAACGGATTGTACAGACGCTTATCAGGGGTTAAGGATTAAAAGCTAATCCTTAACCCTTAATCATTAATTCCTAATCATTAATAACTTCTTTTTGCTTCTCGATTAACAGTAAATTGTTAACTTTGCAGCCTGATTTACATAATAGTATATGAAGCAACGACATATTACCCTCATTTTTTTTCTGCTATCTTTGTTTGCCTCCATCGGCACATCTGCACAGATCAAAGGTGTTATTACAGACTCCCTTACCCATGAACCGTTGATGTACATCACCGTACAATATGAAGGCAAAGGGGTAGGCGCAATATCCAACGGAAAAGGAGAATACCAGGTCGAAGCACATAAAGGTTGGGATGTCCTGACCTTTTCAGCCGTAGGCTATATTACCAAAAAAGTAAAATTCGCTCCGGGAACCAAAATCTTGAATGTAAAGATGATGTCGGACGATGTCATGCTGTCTGAAGTCGTAGTGAAGCCCAAGAAAGAGAAATACTCCCGAAAAAACAATCCAGCCGTAGAGTTCATGAAGAAGGTTATCGATAACAAGAAGGCCCTGAAGCTGGAAGAAAACGACTATTACCAATACCAGAAGTATGAAAAAATGAAGATGTCCATCAATGATGTCACACCGGATAAGATGGAAAAAGGAATCTACAAGAAATTTTCATTCTTCAAAGACCAAGTGGAGGTTTCACCCAAAACCGACAAGATGATCCTTCCTATCTCCATCAAGGAGACAGCATCCAAGACCATCTATCGCAAAAGCCCCAAGAGCGAAAAGACAATCATCGAAGGCATGAATTCCACCGGCATCGAAGAGTTCTTCAGTACCGGAGATATGCTGGGAACCATCCTGACAGATGTGTTTTCTGAAATTAATATTTACGATGATGATATCCGGCTGCTGCAACGACGCTTTGTCAGCCCCATCGGACGCGGAGCCATCAGTTTCTATAAATACTACCTGATGGACACCCTGATGGTGGATAAGCAAGAATGCGTGCACCTTACCTTCGTTCCGCAGAATCCACAAGACTTCGGATTTACAGGACACCTCTATGTTGTGAAAGATTCTACATACGCCGTAAAGAAGTGTACCATGAAATTACCTAAAAAGACAGGAGTTAATTTCGTGGAAAACCTTGACATCGTACAGCAGTATGAACAACTTCCCGACAACAACTGGGTGCTGACCGATGACGACATGACCGTTGAACTTGCTTTCGTAAAAGGTATTCAGGGATTGGAAGTAGAACGCACCACTAAATACACCGACTACAAATTCGATGAAATAGAGCCCCGGCTTTTCCGCCTGAAAGGGAATGTCATCAAGGAAGCTAATATGCTATCTAAAAGCGATGAATATTGGGCACAAGTGCGCCAAGTGCCACTCACCAAGAAAGAGAGTACTATGGACGTGTTCATGAACCGCATCGAACAGATACCAGGCTTCAAATATGTCATCTTCGGAGCAAAAGCCCTGATCGAGAATTTTGTGGAAACAGGCAGCAAGAAACATCCCAGTAAGTTTGACCTCGGACCTATCAATACAATGATTACCAGTAACTACGTAAACGGTACACGCTTCCGCTTAAGCGGCATGACTACCGGCAACCTCGACCCGCATTGGAGTTTCAGCGGCTATGGGGCATACGGAACGAAAGACAAAAAATGGTTCTACTCCGGTGAAGCAGCCTACTCTTTCAACAAGCGCGAATATGTATTGTGGGAGTTTCCGAAACATTACCTTGCTTTCAAATATACCTACGATGTGATGTCGCCCATGGACAAGTATCTCGCAACGGACAAAGACAACGTATTTGTGGGCTGGAAGTGGACCACAGTTGACCAAATGTCGTACATGCGCGACGCTACCCTGACCTACGAACTGGAAACCAATGCAGGATTCTCCATCCAGGCCATGGCACGCCATCGCAATGACCAGCCTGCAGGTATCCTGCAATACTGGAAGAACAACGGCAGCGTTCCTGGCACATGGGATGACAAGAACACATTGGTACACGATATTACCACGACCGAATTGGGAGTAACCCTGCGTTACGCTCCCGGCGAAACTTTCGTCAACACCAAGCAGCGCCGTGTTCCCGTATCACTGGACGCGCCGATATTCAGCCTTTCTCATACAGCAGGCTTCAAGGGAGTTTTGGGAGGCGAATATAACTTCAATCTAACGGAAGCCAGCATGCGCAAGCGTTTTTGGTTCGGCTCATGGGGTAAAATAGATATCACAGCCCGTGCCGGCGCCCAATGGAACACCGTTCCGTTCCCCCTGCTGAACCTGCCCATGGCAAACCTTTCATATATCACGCAGCATAATGAATCCTTCAACCTCATCAACAATATGGAGTTCCTGAACGACCGTTATGCCTCACTCGCCCTGACGTATGACATGAATGGCAAATTGTTCAACCGTATTCCCCTTATCAAGAAGTTAAAATGGCGTGAAACATTCCGCATCCGTGGACTTTGGGGTACATTGACCGACAAGAACAATCCGTACAAGAGCGACAACTCCGATTTGTTCCTTTTCCCCACACGCAATGGCATACCTACCAGCTACGTGATGGGCAAAACCCCTTATCTTGAAGCAAGTATAGGTATCTATAATATATTCAAATTACTGCATATTGAATATGTGCGCCGACTGACCTACACCGACATACCGGGAGTAAAGAAAGACGGCATACGATTTATGATATTAATGATATTTTAAAGTGGCTCCATTAGCAGAAAGGCTTCGGCCCAAGACATTAGAAGAGTACATCGGCCAAAAGCATTTGGTAGGACCGGGTGCTGTGCTGCGCAAGATGATTGATGCAGGACGCATTTCCTCATTCATTTTGTGGGGGCCTCCCGGAGTTGGAAAAACCACATTGGCACAAATCATAGCCAACAAACTCGACACGCCCTTCTATACACTCAGCGCCGTAACCAGTGGGGTGAAGGATGTACGCGATGTAATAGAGCGCGCCAAAGGCAACCGCTTCTTTTCACAGGCAAGCCCCATCCTATTCATTGATGAGATTCATCGCTTCAGCAAGTCACAGCAAGACTCACTGTTAGGAGCAGTAGAGCAAGGTACGGTGACTCTGATAGGCGCTACGACTGAAAATCCCTCCTTCGAAGTAATACGTCCCCTGCTTTCACGCTGCCAGCTCTACGTGCTGAAGTCATTGGAAAAAGACGATCTGCTGGAACTGCTGCAACGGGCCGTCACTACCGACGCCGTACTGAGAGAAAGAAAAATCGAACTGAAAGAAACCACCGCCATGCTCCGTTTCAGTGGCGGGGACGCGCGGAAGCTCTTAAATATACTCGAACTCGTAGTAGAGTCTGAAGCAGATGATCCGGTTGTCATTACAGACGAAATGGTAACCGAACGACTTCAGCAGAATCCCCTGGCATACGACAAGGACGGAGAAATGCACTATGACATCATCTCTGCTTTTATCAAGTCCATTCGCGGCAGTGATCCGGACGGAGCCATCTACTGGCTGGCACGCATGGTGGAAGGTGGTGAAGATCCTGCCTTCATAGCCCGCCGCCTTGTAATCTCGGCATCCGAAGACATCGGCCTGGCCAACCCCAATGCACAACTCATTGCCAATGCCTGTTTCGACACTCTCATGAAAGTGGGATGGCCCGAAGGACGCATCCCATTGGCGGAAGCCACCATCTACCTTGCCACAAGCCCCAAAAGCAATTCGGCCTACATGGCCATCAACCAGGCTCTGGAGCTTGTACGCGAAACCGGTAACCTGCCGGTTCCGTTGCATCTGCGCAATGCTCCCACCAAACTAATGAAACAGTTGGGCTACGGAGACAACTATAAATACGCCCATGACTATCCCGGTAATTTCGTCAAGCAGCAATTCTTGCCCGACGAACTGAAAAACCGCCGCATCTGGGAACCTCAAGCCAATGCCGCCGAACAAAAACATAAGGAAAGGATGCAGCAACTGTGGGGAAAAGAAAGATTCTGAAATCATAGACAACAAATTATAATTTATAAAACATGAAAATAGTAGTATTAGACGGCTACGCCGCCAATCCCGGTGACCTTTGCTGGGACGAACTGCAAGCGTTGGGAGAATGTTCCATCTATGACCGCACCTCCCCCGAAGAAATACTGGAGCGCGCAGCAGGTGCAGAAATCCTGCTGACCAACAAGACAGTCCTTACAGCCGAGCACATGGCTGTTCTGCCCGAACTGAAATATATCGGCGTACTTGCCACCGGATATAACATCGTTGATACTGCGGCAGCCAAAGAACGCGGCATTGTGGTAACCAATATTCCGGCTTACAGCACAGACTCCGTTGCACAGATGGTCTTTGCACACATCCTCAACATCGCCCAGCAAGTGCAACACCACTCCGAAGAAGTGCATAAAGGACGTTGGACGGCCAGCAAAGACTTCTGTTTCCGAGACACGCCGCTTATCGAACTTCGCGGCAAGAAGCTCGGTATTGTGGGTCTGGGGCACACCGGTTACACCACCGCCCGCATTGCCATCGGCTTCGGAATGCAAATATGCGCCTTCACTTCAAAGACAAACTTCCAGCTCCCTCCCGAAATCCGAAAGATGGAACTGGACGAACTTTTCCGCGAATGCGACATCATCAGCCTGCACTGCCCCCTCACCGACTCCACCCGCGAACTGGTGAATGCCGAACGGCTGAAAATGATGAAACCTTCCGCTATCCTTATCAATACCGGACGCGGCCCGCTTGTCAACGAACAAGACCTCGCCGATGCCCTGAACAACCACATCATCTATGCTGCCGGACTGGATGTGCTTTCTCAAGAACCTCCCCGCGCCGACAATCCTCTGCTCACAGCCCAAAACTGCTACATCACCCCGCACATAGCCTGGGCAAGTACCGCGGCCCGCGAGCGTCTGATGCAGATTATGCTGGAAAACATCAAAGCCTACATAGCAGGAAAGCCGGTAAACGTAGTAAAATAAAGCAAGCTGCATTCGGACGTTGCAAACGTATATCCGGGCCGCACAAATATCCGTTCGGGCATTGCGTTTGTCCGTTCGCGCGCTGCGAACAGAGTTTATGTCCTATAAGTAATAACTTTGCAACCTGTAAGTAGCAACTTTATGCCTTATAGGACAGACTTTTACAACAAGTATAAAACATCTTTCCACTGATACCGAATATGGGAAAATCTGCTGTCAAAGGACTATTCTATATCTGCCTGACGGCCGCTACCTTTGTGCTGGCGTCTGTCACCATCGTTGCCGGGTTTTCGGGAAACGTAGATCCCGCAAACTCTGTCGTCATGCCATTGCTGGGGCTGGCCGTACCGGTACTGTTAATCGTCAACCTGATTGTCGCGCTATGCTGGGCACTTGCACGCAAATGCTGGGCTGTGGTTCCACTCGTGGCGATATGCTGCAACTGGACGTATCTGAGCTCCGTCATCCAACTGAACGGCAGCAAGGAGAAAATCCCCGGCGGCAAGTACCTGAAAATAGCTACCTATAACGTGCAGGACTTTGGCTACGAAGTGACCGGCTACTCTTGCAAGGAGATAGCCCGCTTCATGGAACGGGAGGGCGTGGATGTGCTTTGCTTCCAAGAATTTGACGACAACGAGGACTTCCCGATGGACAGCATCCGCCGAGCATTGTCACATTGGCCTTATGCACTCATCCCCAATGACGATTCCATCCGTGGCGTGCTTCCCATGGCCGTGTTCAGCCGTTATCCCCTGTCGGGACACCGCTTCATCACTTACCAAGGCAGCGCCAATTGCAGCATGATGTGCGACATCGCTTTGGGAACAGACACCATCCGCCTGCTCAACAACCATTTGCAGACCACCAGTGTCAGCCAAAAACGCCGCAAGTGGGAACGGGAGATGAAGGCAGACGACACCCGCCGCGAAGTGCATGCTGCAAAAGACGCCGCATATACCCTGCACGAGAACTTCGTGAAACGTACGGAGCAGACCTACATTATCAGCTACTACGCCAAGCACAGTCCCTACCCCGTATTGGTATGCGGTGACTTCAACTCACTGCCTTCCTCACACACCTACTATCATCTGCGTGAATTTCTGAAAGACGGTTTCCGCACAGCCGGGCACGGCTACATGCATACATACCGCTACGGCAAAGGACTGCTGCGCATCGACTACATCTTTCACTCGCCCACGCTGGAAGGCATCGACTACTATTCACCCGATCTGGATCTATGCAGCGACCACAATCCGGTGATTATGGAAGTGGGATATTGACAGTGCATCTTTTTATGCAACATGGGCTGTTCCAAAGATTTGGAACAGCCCATGTCTGTATATCGAAAAGTTATTCTTCCCTATTTAGAAAGTGAACTTCACACCAACCTGGCCTCTCCAACGAGAATAGTAATCGCTGTAAGAACGCATGTTATAGTCGCCTTTCTGCAAAAACTGGAAGTAATTGCTCTTGGTGTTCTTGTCGTATCCATAAACGACCGGACTATAATATCCATTGGAAGCAGAAGTATGTCCCCATTTTTCGTTGAACAGATTACCGATATTCATGATATCCAGCGAGAATTCAAGAGCACGCTTATTCTTGCCAACCATGAAGTTGATGGTGTGTGCCAAGTGAAAATCGAAGTGATGCTCAAACTTCTCATTGGCAGCATTACGCTCAAAGTATTCGCCGCGATGGTCTTTCATATATTCGTCATTTGCCAGCCAAGCCTTAAAGTTTGCTTTCTGATCGGCAGCAGAAGTAACCACTTTTCCATCTTTGACATAATCGGCAAACGGCATCTTTTCGATCTGGGCATCAGTAGGAATAAAGAACAGGTCATTATAACCGCTATCGCCGTTCAAGTCACCATTATAGTAAACAGAATAAGGCATACCCGATGTACCGGTATAAATCAAACCGACAGTAGTAGAACGATTTGCCTTCCATTTCTTGGTATAGAAAGCAGCCACACGGATAGAATGAGGGACATTAAATGCAGAGTTTGCCAATTCTGGAGCATTCGGATTACCGATAGTATAATTGTACTGCCAATTGGACTGTGCAACAGAAGAAGTACCATTATTCACAGTTTTAGACTTTGTGAATGCATAAGACGCCATCAAATCCAAACCGAAATCGAATTTCTTTTCAGCTTTCAAAGATAAGTTATAGGTATATCCCTTACTCGTATTAGATAGAGCGTAAATACCGTTATAAGCAGAAGCATCTGATAATTTGCTCAACATCGGACGTTTGTCAAAATCCATACCGGACACAACGTCAGAGAGAGTCTTCCCATTCAAGTCATAAGCCAGATTCTGATACAAGATATCATTCAATGTCTTGGAGTAGATAGCCTCGGCAGTCCAGTTAATGCCCCCCAATTCAAAGTCGAAAGCAAGGTTGGCACGCAAGTTCTGTGCAAACCGGAAGTCTTTATCGAAAACATTGATGGTCTGTGAACCACTGGCTTTCAGCTTATCTGCATTTTGCGACTGCTTGGAAGGGTCAAGAATAACTGACAAATCCTTGGTAGCATTGGGATTGGAAGTGCTTACCGAAACATTATATGTAGAAAGCTGAATACCTGTGTTAGAGAAATTATTACTTAACCATACAAAAGGAATACGTCCCGTAAAGATACCTACGCCACCACGGAGGATGTACTTATTGTTACCATTGATATCCCAGCGAAAACCGGCACGCGGAGAGAACATCGGACTGCTGCTCAACTTGGAGTTCGTTTTATACCCCCATCCCTTAGAAGCTGCATAAGTATTGAATTCTGCATTTTCTGTCGGAGTATCGAAAAATAAAGGAACATCCATACGCACACCCAGTGTTACATCCAAATTATCCGTCACATTCATTTTATCCTGTGCATAAAGCCCCACCTGGCCGGCACTGAAAGAAGGCGCCCAACGGGGATCGCCTGTTACAGATGTATTGGCCTGCCCATAGCGGTACTGCTTAATGACGCCATTATAAAAATCAGCAGGACTGCCGAAGTAATAAGTTCCGTAGGTGTCCTGAATGAACAAGTTGGAGAAACTGTAAAGTTCATTGTGTGTACCGAAAGTAAACGTATGGTTACCTGTGTACCAGTTCAAGTTGTCCGTTATGGTATAAATGTCCTGATTCAAAGCATTTGCCATAGAAGAACGCTCGTTGCCGAGATTCAGCGTACCACTGCCCACATTACTGATGGAAATCATAGGAAAGGCAGCACCGGGCTGGCGCTCATCGCGTACACGCACATAGGATGCGCGGAATTCATTGCTTATGGTTTCATTGAAACGGCTTTGCAGTTCAGCAACAAATGAATTGGTCTTAGAAACAAAATCATAACTGTAATCCGAAGCATTCAGAGCAGAAGCACCGCTGGCACTATTCAGTTGCTTAGCAGAAACAAGACTCCAGCGGAAAGATGCTTTGTGCTTATCGTTAATATTCCAATCCAATTTTAAGCCACCCTTGTCTGATTTGGTATAAACATCGGAACCATCCAAATTTCCGTTGTAAGCCACACCTTGAGCCGCAGCCATTTCCTGCAATTTTTTCAGGATAGCAGTTGCTTCGGCGGCATCGACTTTAGAAGCTGTGGCTCCCATCGAATAAGGACTTTGGTATGTCTGGTTAGCCTTCTCGTAGTTAGCGAAGAAGAACAACTTATTCTTGATAATAGGACCGCCAAAAGTAATACCGGCATTGTACTCATCCTGATCCATGTACTTGTCACTGGTCTTGCCGTTCATCATCCTGTATTTGCTACCTATAAGATGCTGGTTATTACCGAAACCGTAAATCGTACCATGAAAATCATTCGTACCGGATTTTGTAATGGCATTTATAGACCCTCCGGTGAATCCGGACTGGCGGACATCAAACGGAGCCACATTGACTTGAATCTGTTCAATTGTCTCCATGGAAACGGGCTGTGTTCCTGCCTGGCCACCATTAGAACCATTAGCTGTAAGACCGAACACATCATTATTCATAGCACCGTCAATCTGGAAACTGTTGTAACGATTGTTTGTACCTGCAAAATACATAGCACCACCATTTGTCACACGCACCTGAGGGTTCAGGCGAGTCACATCGGCAATACCATGATTGATGGAAGGCATTCGATTTATTTCCGAAGCACTCACGTGCATTGCAGCGCCGGTCTTGGTGGCATCAACACCGGACTTACCGGTAATTACAACCTCACCCAATAATTCGGAAGACTCCGACATTTCTACATTATGGCGGAAAGTCTCACCTAATTGCAATGTAATACCTTTAGCCTCACTCGTTTGATATCCTACATAAGAAACAGTTACCTTATAAGGACCGCCCGCACGCATACCTTGTATAGTATAACGCCCGTCCACATTAGTGATAGCTCCGTAGCGCGACCCCGAAGGCTCGTGCACGGCCTGAACCGTAGCACCTATAATTGGCTCATTGGCCGAGTCAGTCACTTTACCCGCCATAGACGAAGTAGTAACTTGTGCATTTACACCCACAGCCACCGCCAATAGCAGTACAACTGTAAGCAAGAAACTTGTTCTTTTTAACATAATACCTTTTAAATTAGTCAGTTAAACGTTATTTATATTGAAAACAGTGCAAAGGTACGTAAAATTACAAGTTATTATGTTACAATGCGGTTACGTTCTTTAATATTTATTCAGGCAGAGAAGCAATTACCAGTTCCAGTCACTTTCGGCAGAAGCCTTCTCCACCTCATCCTCTATCACATCCGGCAGATTGCAGAAGAAGTCGATTCCCGTGTTCTTCTCCAATTCGTCGATGCTTGCCACGTAATTCTTCATCACGTCCGAGGGGGCAAAGTTATCATACTCATAGCCATAATCATCACGGTGCTCCATCCAAAAGCCGATGGCTTGCCAAGAGCTTTTTGCAGCAATATCCCCACCCTTGTAAGCAAGAATTGCCATAAAGTAATATTTAGGACAAGCCAGCCCATGCTTGGTAAGGCCTTGTGCGTCCGTTTGGGGAAGAATGCCGTCTGCTCCCTTCCTTGTTCCCGTAAAATCCGTAAGCAATCGGTTCAGTGTACCGCCTTTGGCAACATAGAGTTTCTTATATTTGCCGGAACGTGCCCACTTCTGCACCAATCCTTCGAACGATGCCCAAAAGCCACCGTTGAAACTATTGAACTGCGGGCTCATGTTGCTGTAATAAAATGTCTGCGCATTGGCTTCCTTGGAAAAAACACGGTCATAGGAAGCTACAAGGTGGCCTTTGTCGAAGCCGTCACTCTTGTGCATGGCCTCGGTGGTCTGCATCGTTGCCGGAAGCAAAGGATCCACATTCCAGGCATCAGTACGTTTCACTGTGTTTTGTCTCGTCACATCATCGAAGGTGAAGGCCACCCAAGCTGCATGCTTCTTCCCTGCATTCCACTCCAAGGCATAGTTGAATACTGTTTCATTATTATAGCTCACGGTATGCTCCACATACAGGTTTGCCGCATCAAGGTGGGGAATGGCATAGTCAGTGACATAAGCCTTACCTTCGGTGGCTGCTCCGGGATCATTGGCGTTGACATTGGCATGTTCATCTACGGGAGGAGTGATGATTCCATCATCGCCAGAGGAGGTACAGGCGGCAATGAGGAGGCACGACAAGAGAAAAAGGAATTTCTGCATTCTGAAAAGGAAGTATTTTGTTTTCATAAGTTCGGTTTATTAATAAAGGTAAAAAAGGGAGTAGCGTAATGCCACTCCCTTCCGCTTATCATATATCCTTGCTTTAACGTGCTACAGGACCGGCAGTCTTCTCATACTTACCGGTTTCTTCATTATACATGAAAGACATAGCATAGTCACCTTTGCCACGACCGGCATAAACATTATAAACTACCACATAACTAATGCCTGAATCTGTTTTGCTAATCCATGAAGGAAGCAAAATTTCTGCAATGCCATACTCTATATGTTCATCCATGATTGTCTGAATCTCAGCATCGGTTTTCCCTGTCAAATACCCATCAACATTATAATACTTCTGCCAAGTGCTATAATTATTATTGATGTTGCTATATTTACTTGAGGCGCCAAAGTAATATTCCTCTTGTGCAGCATTCGTAGTGCTCAAAAATGCAGGCTTGTTAGCAGTTACCCAATCGACCAATGCCTGATAGTCAGCTTCGGCAAACTTTATCACCTTCGTACCCCCCAACAGTCTGACAATAGTCCAAGCAGCACCGTCATAAGTCATTTCGGCAATCTTGGTTGATACAGTCAGAATTTCCGCAAACGGATCGTAAGCAGCCCAAGCATTACCGTCATACTTATACAAGGCCGTCTTGTCTGTGGTTACCTTATTCGCATAATACTTATAGGTAACCTCGCAAGTAGATCCTGTCTTTGTATAGGGGAAAGTCTGCTTCAAGAAGGTTGTCAAATAGAAATCGACATCCATATTAGAGTCAAAATTGTTGTACTTGCCCGGAGTACCGCTTGCAGTACCCATAGCATCGTAATCGTCATCGGTTAAAGTATATTTCTTGTCCGGAGTAAAACTGCTATACTCATTCCAGCCACCCGATACCTTCTGGTAAGTCTTTACCAAAGCAGATGTAGCACCACTTGCATAGAATTTATAAGTGATATTCACAATCTTTCCTACGGCAAGGTCTCCATACTTTGTCGCGCAGAATGCCTTGAGATAAGCATCTACATCCATATTGGCATCAAAGTTGTTGTACTTGCCCGGCTGCCCCGCTTCGGTTCCCATGGCATCGTAATCTTCATTAGTCAGTTCATATTCCACGTCAGCCTTCACATCTTCATAATCCTTGGCAATGTCCCCGTAATTGACACTTACCTTAGCCGAAGAGCCCTTGTCACAATAAGGGAATTTTGCCTTCAACATAGTGTTCAAAGCTGTCTGAAGAGAAGCTTTGTCCTTAAAATACCCCTCACTGGGATAGTTTCCGGTAAATTCACCTTCAAACTGAGCAACATCGGTTATGGCATTATCCACCACAAAACCGTCCAATCTGTCATTATAGTCATCGCATCCTGCAAACAATGCTGTTGCTACAAGCAGAGATGCTAATATTTGTTTCTTCATAATTTTCTTGCCTCGCTAAAATTTAGAAATTAACTTTCAGTCTGATAGAATATGTTCTACCAAATGAATAGAACACACGATATGCAGAGTCCCAATTGCTTGTACCACCTTCATAAGCATCCATGATATACTCATAATTCAGCAGATTCTCCACATTTCCAAAGAGTGTAGCCTTGCAATTGCCTATGTTGAAGCGATAGTTTGCGCTAAGGTCGAGCTGCCCTGCCCCCGGAATTTTCCATGGATTGGGAGTGGCATAGAGTGAACTGGCAGTAATATCTTTCTGCTGTAAAGAATAGTCAGCATAGTTATTGCCATAATAAGTATAGTCAAGTCCCATGCCCAAGTCTTTGGAAATTTTGAACTTAGCACCCAAAGCGGCTGTAAGCTGAGCTGATCCACCCACTTTGACACCTTTCTGCTGCAAGGTAAACTTTGTATGATCATCTGCCTGTATGCCCGAAGCAATAGTACCTTTCAAGTCGGCCAATGGCTGACCGCCTGAATTATAGAAATATCCGGTAGCATCGCTATCCCATTTCCAGTCGCCAACAGAAAGCATACCGTTAATGTCCAACCACTTTGCAGGCTTGGCCACGAAATCCAACTCCACACCCATGTGCTTGGCATCTACTCCTGACATATTCAGCATATAACGATCAGCAGCTCCGTTGCTGTTTGTATAGTCACCGGTCTTGGCTGTAGTCTTATCCATCCATTTGGTGAAATAAGCATTCACGTTGGCTGTGAAATAGCGGCTGCGGAAGCCATAGCCAATTTCAGCGGAGAAAATCTTTTCGTTAATGGCATCGGGATTGGTTTCATTGCTTACCGTACTGTTCAAGAAAGCTCCGCCGGAGAAGAAGGGAGCACGGCTAATGAATCCTACATTGGCAAATACATTGTGATTTTCCGTCAAGTTATAGTTCACGCCTCCCTTGGCGGTGAAGCCCATGAAATTCACAGTCTCTGATTTTGCATGATCGGCATCATAATAGAAACGGTCGTACCTCCAATATCCGGTGTTGGATAAAGAACCTGCAACAAATGCAGCCAATTTATCTTTGTTATATTCCGCTTGGAAGAAAACTCCCTCTTGCATCACATATCCATCATAATCACGATAAACCACATCACCTACGTTCAGTTTTTTGTTCTTGAACGCATCGGTTCCGGCTCCGGAATAGTTCGCGGCTTTCACATTGGCACGATAGCGGTCAATATAGTATTCACCATTATACAAGTCGGTGATTTCATTGGTATGTACACCTTTATAATAACGGAAGTCAATGCCACCATAAAAATCAATGTTCTCATTAATCTTAGTAGTATAAGTAGAAAGCAAACCATACCAGTTATGGAAGTTCTTTGACTTACTCATCACCATCAAGGAACCTTGAGTGCTCTGTTCATTTAAATCTTGAATCTGGTCATAAGCAAAAGTACCGTCCGCATTACGGAAATCCATATTCAGCACACCATTGCTTGAGCCATACCATTTACTTGAATAAGCGCTTGTACCCTGACCGCTATTGCCATAACCGCGACCGATAGAG
This sequence comes from Bacteroides helcogenes P 36-108, assembly GCF_000186225.1. Classification (NCBI taxonomy): domain Bacteria; kingdom Pseudomonadati; phylum Bacteroidota; class Bacteroidia; order Bacteroidales; family Bacteroidaceae; genus Bacteroides; species Bacteroides helcogenes. The sequence continues at coordinate 3,177,496 of NC_014933.1, forward strand.
ACATAAGCGGCAGTGCTCAAAGAAGACTTATTGTTAATCTGCCATTGATGGTTAAGAGAAATCTGAGGTTTGTGATATACATTGCGGGCAGAAGTCTTGCGCTCGCCATTCTTGCCAAAGCCATAAGTAGGATTGTAGCGATATACACTATTGTCACCCATATATTTCTTTACTTGTTGCCATCCCTCGACAGTCAAGCCATCGTAATTACTACGTTGATTATGCCACTGCGGAGCGCCGAATGCCGTCAACGACAATGTGTGAGAATCTCCGAATTGCTTTGAAATACTAAGAAAATAGTTATAACCTTCAAACTCCGTACCTTGGATATATCCATCACCCCACTTCTTTCCACCAAGCAAAGTCATGTTCCAACCACTCTTTGACAAACCGGTGGAAACAGAGAATGACAACTGATTATAACCGTCATTGCCGATACCGTAAGAGACAGAACCACCCTTCTTTTGGTCGGTAGTACGGGTCACGATGTTGATAGTACCACCAACAGAAGGTGAAGACACCTTGGAAGCGCCCAATCCGCGCTGAGTCTGCATGCTGCGGGTGACATCGCCCAGACCGGCCCAGTTGCTCCAATAAAGGCCACCCCATTCCATATCATTCATAGGAACACCATTCACCATTACAGCGACATTGGCAGATTGGAAGCCACGCATGTTGATTTTAGAATCACCATAACCGCCACCATTCTTGGTGGCATAGACACCCGGTGTGGACTTTAAGATTTCAGGAAATTCCTGCGTGCCCAGTTTTTCTTCAATAAATACAGGGTCGATGGTTGACAAAGCCACCGGTGTCTTGCGTGCCACAGCAATAGATGACGTTATCACCACGTCATTAAGCATCACTGCATCAGGCTCCATCTTGATGACTCCCAAATCTACAGAAGTGCCTTTGGGGGCAATTTTCTTCTTGAGGTCCTTGTAGCCTACATACTTGAACAACAACGTAGCATTTTGAGCAACGCTTTGTTTGAAATAGCCGTCAATGTCGGTCACTACTCCCTGAGCAGTACCTTCTACCATTACGGCAGCACCCACCAACGGCTCGCCTGTTTCTGCATCAACAAGCTGACCTTTCACTGCAGTCTGGGCAAAAGCTACGGCACTGAATGCCGACAGTACAGCCGCCAACAGGAAATGAATTAGATGTCTTCTCATAATTCTGTTTTGTTAATAATAGTGTTAATTAAACATTAAATAGTATTTTAAGTTGCAAATATAGAAATTTAAACTTAAATAAATGTTGCATTTATACTACATTTTTTCACAAACAAAAGTCAATTCTGAAAGTTTTTTAGACAAAGCGATAATTATATTATACACAAAGGAAGCTCCGCCTTCATAGCGGAGCTTCCTCACTCTTTCCAAGAAACAGATAGTCTATTTCTTTAATAATAGCTGCAAATCAATCATTAATGAGTTTTCTATAACGCACACGAGTCGGTTCTTCCTTTCCCAGACGCTTCTGCTTGTTTTCCTCATATTCCGAATATGAACCTTCAAAGAAGAATACATTAGAATTGCCTTCAAAAGCCAGAATATGCGTACAGATACGGTCAAGAAACCAGCGATCATGACTGATAACAACGGCACATCCGGCAAAATCCTCAAGGCCTTCTTCAAGAGCACGAAGGGTGTTCACATCAATATCATTCGTCGGCTCGTCAAGAAGCAGCACATTGCCTTCCTCTTTCAAGCAAAGCGCAAGATGAAGGCGGTTACGCTCACCACCGGAAAGCACACCGCAAAGTTTTTCCTGATCGGCTCCGGAAAAATTGAAACGTGACAGATAGGCACGTGCGTTAATGTCGCGCCCTCCCATACGAATCAGATCGGCTCCCCCGGAAATTACTTGATAGACACTCTTATTGGGATCAATATCTTTATGCTGCTGATCAACGTATGCCACCTTCACTGTCTCTCCCACTTCAAACTCACCTTTATCCGCTTTTTCCAGTCCCATTATCAGTCGGAAAAGTGTCGTTTTTCCAGCTCCGTTAGGGCCGATGATACCAACTATACCATTTGGAGGAAGCATAAAGTTAAGGTCATCAAAGAGCAATTTGTCTCCAAAAGCTTTTGCCACGTGTTTTGCTTCGATAACTTTGTTACCCAGACGCGGACCGTTCGGAATAAAAATTTCCAGCTTTTCTTCTTTCTCTTTAACATCTTCGTTCAGCAGTCTGTCATATGAATTTAAACGAGCCTTTCCTTTTGCCTGACGGGCTTTAGGCGCCATACGTACCCAGTCTAACTCGCGTTCCAAAGTCTTGCGACGCTTACTGGCTGTTTTTTCTTCCATCTCCATACGCTTGGTTTTCTGCTCCAGCCAACTGGAGTAATTGCCCTTCCAAGGAATACCTTCACCACGATCCAGTTCAAGAATCCATCCTGCTACATGATCAAGAAAATAACGGTCATGAGTTACAGCAATGACTGTACCTTCATATTGCTGCAAGTGTTGTTCCAACCAGTCAATAGACTCTGCATCAAGGTGGTTGGTAGGTTCATCAAGAAGCAATATATCAGGTTTCTGCAACAACAGGCGACAGAGTGCCACACGACGACGTTCACCACCAGAGAGATGCTCCACAGACTGGTCTTCGGGCGGACAACGTAATGCATCCATGGCACGCTCCAACTTGCTGTCAAGATTCCAAGCATCGGTAGCATCAATGACATCCTGCAATTCCGCCTGACGGGCAAAAAGTTTATCCATCTTGTCCTGATCCTCGTAATATTCGGGCAGACCGAATTTCTGATTTATCTCTTCATATTCTGCAAGTGCATCCACAATAGGCTGCACACCTTCCATTACAACTTCTTTCACGGTTTTAGCAGGATCAAGATACGGCTCCTGAGCCAGATATCCGATAGAATATCCCGGCGAAAACACGACTTCACCTTGGTAGGATTTATCCAATCCGGCAATAATCTTCAACAAGGTTGATTTACCCGAACCATTCAAACCGATAATGCCGATTTTCGCTCCATAAAAGAATGAGAGGTAGATATTCTTCAATACTTGCTTGTTGTTCTGCTGAATAGTCTTATTCAGCCCTACCATAGAAAAAATAATCTTCTTATCATCTACTGTTGCCATGCATTCCAATGATTTATAATTAGTAATTAATGATTAATGAGGACAAAGATAGGAAAAAAAGCGAAATTCTTTTGCTATTCACAAAAAACTCTATATCTTTGCACCCGCTTAACAGCAAAAAAGGATTGATTCGCTAGCTCAGCAGGTAGAGCACAACACTTTTAATGTTGGGGTCTTGGGTTCGAGCCCCAAGCGGATCACTTAAGAAAAGGACTTCATTACGAAGTCCTTTTCTGTTTAAAGAAGAATCCATACTGAGAATCAGCAAGTTGAAAGGTTTTCAAATCAAGAAAACGCCTCGTGGCACTATTAAAAAAAACGAGAGAAAGTGACACACGAGGACATGTAAATCCCCCAAAAGACCATTTTTGTGTTACAGGCTTTGTGTTACACCTCTCACAAATGTGTTACACTTATGAGTGCAAAAGTTAGATTAGTCTTCGACAGAAGAAAACAGGCCTCAGAAACAGTTTCTGCGGTCATTGAAATCGTTGTTTGTTTGCAACGTGAGAGATTTTATTATTCAACAGGGCAATTCATCACATCCAATCAATGGGACAATGGGAAAGTCATCAACCACCCCAGAGCCATCATCCCGCAGAAACTTTATGGCATGGATGCGTGAGCGTATCGAGAACAGATTGTTACGAGAAGGTACACGCAAAGGACATTACACCACATATAAGTCCATGGAACGCTTTGGCAAGATTAAGACTTTCGATGATTTGACCTTACAAAAGATTCATGAGTTCGACATTTTTCTAAAGGAAGAACAAACATTTACTACATTAGGCAAACCCATTCACCGAAGTCAAGCAGCCATACACAACTATCACAAACGGCTTAAATCTTATGTTACCGAGGCATTCAGATTGGGATTGATTAAAGAGAATCCTTATGAGAGATTCAAAGATAAACGAGGCGAAAATGGTTCCCGTCCTCATTTAACCAAGGAGCAGGTAAAAAAGTTGATTGGAATTAGAGATGCAAGCCAGGACCCGTTAATGAATAAATACATTGACTTCTTCCTATTCCAGACATTCACAGGCTTAGCCTATGAGGATGCCAAGCAGTTTGATTACGAGAAGCATGTTATAAAAATGGATGGAAAAAATTACATTGATGGGCATCGCATTAAAACAGGTGGCGAGTTTGTTACCCCCATCCTGCCAATCACTCAAAAGATATTGGATCGCAACAACAATAAGCTGACCATTACCTCCAATCAGAAGTACAACCAGTTTCTCAAAGGAATCGGCTTAGCTCTGAAATGCAATTTTCCCTTGAGCTCGCATGTAGCAAGTCATATTGAATTTTCTTATCAATTGAATTTCAATATATTGCAAAAAATATTGCTTGATAGGTAACGATTTAGAAACGAGCGAACTTTATTACTTTGCTTTGTTCTGCTCTATCATTTAAAGAACGCTTTAACGGCTGCAAAGGTATAAAAAATAACCGATTTTACCAAAGTTTCAGACCGTCCTTCATACCCTCTTAACCATTTTACAATTTCTCGTCCCTCCTTTTCCATATCCTTTAACGCAAAAACAGGCAAAGCGTTACATAAGCCTCCCAACAAGCCTCTGAGCAGCTGTTTCTCAGGAACTCACCGTATATTTGCAGCTAAAATGAAGTATCAACAAACAGCAATATACGAATGGAATATCTGAATTTAATAAACCGTTTCTGGGCTGAGGATGAATATCAATCATTCTCGGCTGTGGAAACACGCCTATATTTCTTCCTGCTCAACCTTGCCAACAGAAGCTATTGGAAGGAATGGATGGAATACAGCGATGCCAAACTGACTGCAAATATTGGCGTTTCTGTATCTGTGATCCGAAATGCAAGAAACAGATTGCAGGATGCTAACCTTATCAAGTTTGAGGTGGGCGGAAAGGGCTTTAGGGTAAAGACAAGGTATCAGATTCTGACACCTAACGACAATCCTAACCAGTACCCAAGTCTGCACCCAAATCAACACCCTAACCTTGACCCATATAATATAAAGATAAAGACTAAGACAAAGAATAATATAAATGGAGGTAAAAATGGATTTTCAAAACGTGCCTATGTCTCATCAGGGAGTGACTTCGATTGAACAGAGTTTCAAACTCTGCATGGAGGCGTTCCGAAACGGCTACACTGAAACAAGACGACTAAAAGAAGAAAGCCGTTTCGCCCTTCCTTTCTCCTTGGAACAGTTCAAGGCGATGCTGGCTGGTTGTGCGGCAGGCATCATGGCGGAACGCAATGTTTATGGTCAGTTCATCTTTGACGACCATAACACGCCTGTCATTGAGGAACTGTATAAATACCTTCGGTTGGATAACAGCTTTCATGGGGATTTGAACAAAGGCATTATGCTTGTGGGGAAATATGGCTGTGGCAAAACGCTTATCCTGCAATCGCTCATGCATGTATATAACACCGTCATACGGACGATGAATGTACGGAAACCGATTTTTGAGTTTCAGAAATCCACCCATCTGCAGAGGATATTGCTTGCCAAAGGGATAGAATGCTACGCCAAACGTCCGCTTCTCATTGACGAACTTGGACGTGAGCCTAAACAGGTGATGGACTTCGGCAATGAGAAAAGCCCGTTGATAGAACTTCTATGCGACCGATACGACCGTGGTGCATGGACTATGGCAACAAGCAACTTTACGCTTGATACGCTGAGCAGCGATACCCATTACGGCAGAATGACGGGCGACAGGCTTAGTGCGATGTTCAATATTGTAGAACTCAAAGGAAACAGCAAGCGGGATCCTCTACAAATTTAAAACTGATGCAAAACTTCATTTCTCGCCATAGTATTCTTTGTCATTAAGCTCCGTATTATCATCATCTATCCAGCTTTCAAGCAAATTGATATTGTCACTCTGAGGACGATGCATATTATCTAATTTATCAACTTGAATGATTATTGGAAGATCTGCAATAACACCAGACAAGACACATGCTCCGACAGGTAGAATAGGAAGAGATTCTACTGAAAGTCGATCAAGATATGAAACAGCCTTTTCAATCATTTCCAAATCTTTATTATTGATAAGTCTATGAATAAAATAATTGTGCAATTGAGATATAATTGTAGCAGATATATCTGATGGACGCTGGCTAGCAATAGTAAGAAATACACCAAATTTTCTTCCTTCCTTTATAATTTCCTCAAAGGTTTCTAATCGAAAATCTTTCCACGATTCACTTTCTCTCATGGATTCATAAGAGAGTACATTGTGTGCTTCATCGATTATTATGTTTAAAGATTTTGACAGTTCTGATTCCTTTTTTTCTTTTTGTTCATTATATAGCTTTGACGATAGTAGTAGTGGAATTAGTTTTTTTATATCTGTACGAACCATATTTAGATCTATGACAACCAAATTGTTTCCATCCCAAAAATCATCAGATTCACTTATTTCAAATACTTTGGAGAAATACAACATTACCCCTTTTAATTTATTTATTGCAGGAATTATATGCTCGTTAGACGCTGTATTTTGAAGAACATCTGTTATAATTTCTAGATACAAAAAAGAGATTAAATTTTTAATGAAATCAGGAGAGAAATTATAGTTATCCAAGACTTCTTTAATATGTAAAGACTCAAATTTTGAATCAATATTTTTATCAGTTATGAAATCATTTTCACTACCTTTTATTTTAAAGTTTCCATTAGAATACAATTCTAAGTCAGCTACAAGCCCCTTTTCAATATCATTGTGTGTATCTTCATACAGAATATTTGATGCATAATTTAATAGTTGACGTGTTTTTTGAGCATCATGTAGAGAGAAAATTGATTTTAATTGTATAGTGAAAAAATTCTTGAAATGATTAAGAACTTCCTGCTCATCTTTTTTGTCTTTATGAATATGGGAATAAAGATTTAATGTCCTTTGTATGAATGGCTGTTGCGTTTTTTCTGTAGCACTTGACAAAATATATAATATTTGTGGAGTCAATAAATCTTCCTTCTTTAATGGTATCTTGTCTCCATTATCTGTTCTTGTTGTCAATTTATAGACCTTTTTATTATTGGTAATTACATTTTTCCCAGAATACTCACCATTAAAATCAAACAACAAGAATTTAGCGTTATCTTTGAATTTATTGTTATTACCTATCTTTTCAAATAACTTCTTGTAGATATTTGCAAGCGTATAACTCTTCCCACTTCCTGTATTTCCAAAGATTCCAATATGACTTGAAAAAAGTTTGTTTATGCCAATCTCAATAGGTACATTGTTGTCAGTCATAAGATGACCTAATTGCAAAGTCAACTCTCCATCTTTAGCAAACTTGTGGATAAGAGAAAATTCCTCGTTGTCCATAAGCAGGCATTCATTACCAATCAATGGCAACTCTTTTACCCCTTTATGGTATTCTTTATTTTCAAAATATCCAATTAATTTAATTATCAGTAATCGACTGATTTCTTCATTTTTATTATGATAGTCAACATTTACAGAATAATTCTCTTTAATGGTTTCACTCTCAACCTTAGCAACAAGACAAATAAAACCTTTTAGAATTTTCAAGTAGCTTCCAACAGAAACATTCTTGATAACATTACCTTTATATAATAGATGTGATAGATTCTTATTCTTATCCACTTTTATACATACCTCTCGACCATTAACGGAATACACTTCGCCAACTCTAAAGATTGAATGCTTTTGCAACTGTGAATTTACGTCTATATTCATTTGATAGGAGTATTAGATTCCAATATATCCGAACACGTACTTATTGATAGATTCTAAATCGAATTTAGTTAGGTCTTTCAAAGATTTATTAGCAAAATCAGCATCTTGTGAGTGCTTAAAAGATTCTGGTGTAATATAGAGGATATTATTATTATTTCTTGCTCCAGCTTTATTAATATTGGTCTCAATAAGTTTTTTTGAAAAATCATCATAAGCAAATACCAAAATTTGAAGAGTAGGATTAGAATTAGCAGCTCTAACGGTAATCTTTGCTATATGTTCATCAGCAAAAGAGAAACCTGCAACTATTAGTAATGAATTACTACATTCTAATGCATTTGAATACAATCTCATTAACTCATAAAAATGAAGTTCCAAAACTGTTTCACTAAATTTGTTCTTTCTTGGTCTGACCATTACAAGTTTTGAGAACAAATCACTGAATTGTCCCCTTTTGTCTGATTCGTAATCTTCACATTCAATTATATCTTCTGCTTTTTTCTTAATGTCTTCAATGTTTGTACAATCTCCAAAATCAAAAATAACATCGGAAGGTGTAAGGCACTTATACAAATCAGCAATCTCTTGTAGTATTTTTAACTCTGTATCAATTGAAATATCATTACTTTCAATAGCTTTCCAATTGACCGATCCATGTATTTTCATGTAGTTAAATACAGGAATCATCGATTGATTTTGATATAAGGGACTAACTTTTGATGTAATATTCGAGAAAGTATCTTCACTAAATATAGGCGTAATACGTCCTTTGAATCCATCGTTAAACTCCACCTTTACCTCTTCGGCTGCGGTTTCAACTAAATTATCAATGTTGGTAGTAAAAATATTTACTTGCTTATCCAACAAACTAACATTACGCTTAGCCATTATTTCATTCCATCTACTTAGAAATGATTTGTAATTATTAATAACAGAGTCATAATGTTTCTTTCTGTCTTCATTTAATAATGATATTTCAGAATACAAGCATGGATTCATTACCGTACTAAAATAGTACGCCTCCAACGATGTCTTTATTATATTCTTGGTATCTACTTCTTCTATTTGTTCTGCTTCGGTTAACCACGTTTCTATGTTTCCTAAAGTAGATAAATATGGGTTCGATAGTCCTGACCCAAATAAGAAATTTATGTGGGACGATTGAATAATATTTTTTAATAGGTCTAATCTCATTCTAATATTGTTTTTATATTAAACATTATATTTCTTATTCTCTTTTCCCAAAATACCGATATTAGCAACATTATGATAATCTGTATTCGAAATACATTTTAAATCATTTGCAGAAGCCTCGTTTAACACCTCCTGACAAAAAATCTTTCCATCTGATGCGTCAGTATGGATATGCAAGTCCCATTTATTCCATAAAGAACCAACTTCATACATCATATTCTTAATTTGATTTTAATAGACAATTCAATAAGACAATTCCTGAGAATACTCTAATGAAAGCTGGAAAAACTATATACAGAAGTATTACCATCCACCCAATCATGTTTTGTTCCATATTTGTTATGTCCATTAGATTATACTTTTTGATTGGGTTGATTATTATTAGTGCATTTTATATTATATAGCCGTTCTACATAGCCGTTTATGGCTTTTGGCTCTTGTAGTGAGAGCAAACCTACACGCTGCTTGTTGCTCAGAACAGGTATTCCAAATCCTTTTACATAGTTCTTTGCGTAGGAGTAATAGCCAGTGGCGTAGGGTTTTGCGGTATGTTGCATGTAGTAGTCAAAGACTGAGGACTCGAGGATGCGTTTCAGCACAAGGAGGTCTTCTTCGTTTCCACTAAAGATGGCGTAACCACAGTAGATAAGCATGTTTTCGTTGTCTGTATAGACAAAATGTGGACGGTCGGTCATGTAAGGAAACAATAATTTGCGACCACGATCGCCAGTGGCTTGCGAACGACCGAAGGCATACCATGTCTTGTAATTTTTTTCTCCTTTGTCGCGCTGAGACAGTTTTATCTTATTAAGCGATAGATACTTGTACGCTTTCGGATATCTGCTCATAAATACAGCCTCTACCAGCACCTTGTTGCTCTCATCGTATGGAAAAATCACCTTTTCGATGATGTTGGGAATTTCTTCTTCGGTGTGTAATATATTCGGCTTTATGATGTCACGGCAAATACCTCTCTCAATCGGAAATTCCATGTTTCCCACTTGTAGATAGAAATATGTCTCGTCCTCTCGCACTGGACGGAAGATGTAAATGTCGTTAGCAAGAGTAGCAATGCCGTTCTTTATCTGGAACATTTCACCTAGCGGTTTGCCTGCATTCTCTATTTTGCGGATGTTGTGCAAAATTTCGGCATTGTTGAGATTCCAACCTTTGTGGTCGTCAAGGTCACTGTATGGTATTAGGTTAAAATGTATCGGTTTTTCAGTGAAACCATTAGCATTTATTTGTCCTTTCGAATAGTTTATACCCACCGTACCATGCTTGTCTATCAAAACAATACAGGTATAAGCAAGTGTTTTTCCAAAAACAAGCTGGTGCCCGAAGTCAATAATTTCGATAGCTGTGTTTGAATTGCGGAAATAACTGCGCAACAATCTGGCATTCATGCTCTTGAAGAATGAATTGAGTGTAATGTAACCCAGTACTCCGTCCTCACAAAGAATGCTGTAAGCAATCTCTAAAAATGGTAGATAGAGGTCGGCATTTCCGCAACGAGCCACCTGCCATCTAGAGAGTAATGCTTTTGATTCTTCATCAATATGTTTTGCACGGACGTACGGCGGATTACCTACAACAATGTCAAAGCCGCCATTCTCAGCCACTCCAGGCATTGCTTTGAAATCAAAATCAAGCGAATTACCTTGACTGACGTGGAAATCCTCATCTGCCAGAGTTTCGCCATTCTGTAATGCAGCCAACGAAAGGAGAATCTTGCAACGCTTTACACTTAACTCGCTCACATCTACACCGTAAAGATGTTGCAAAGCTTCGTGATACGACTGTCCGCAATGAATGTGCAGATAATTGGCAAGTGAGAGCAGAAATGCACCGCAACCGCAAGATATGTCGATGGCAAGGCTGTCTTGCAGTGTTTTTTTTTGTGTGGCAACAACTCTCTCCAGAATATAGTCGCGAATGTATTTCGGGGTATAAACTGCGCCATTTTTTGTCTTCTCAGCCTTCGGAATCGCCAACTCGAACACGTTGATAACATCTTCAATAGACTTAATATCAACCATCGGCACATCGTCACTGTAGTAATCGACAAGCAAACCGCTCTGTATAGTCAGAGCATTACTCTTGACGAAAGATGAAACAACAATGCTATCCAAGCAAAGTTGCTGCTCGGCATAGCGAGAGATAATGTTTTGCAGTTCTTTATTCATAGCGATGGTCGGTGCGAGGGTTTGACATAATGGCTCCTTTTTCTGCTTCGGTCAGTCCATATAGTTCGTAGCACAACTGATCAACCTCGTTCCAAAAGTTGTTTAACAGAGTATAGAAGCGAGATGCAGAAGAAATGTTGGTTGTGATTGCTGTATTCGCTTCTTCAATGCGTCGTGCTACAATTGCAAGTCTCTGCATATGGTCGCTAAATGTGCGAAAATCATCGCACGGAAATGGCACAGGTACGAGGAACTGTTTGTTGAACTTATAGAAACCACCCTGCTGCGGATTGGCTATCGACTTAGCAAAATAGGCAAATGGAGTGGAGTTGATTACCGCTGCCATTGCATAGAGTTTATCGTCAGTCACATTTGGAATCTGCACAAAGAACATGTTGGCGTTGTCACAATAGGCATCCTCTTGCATCACGACTGCCGCTTGCGGATTCTGTGTGGTCATCGGTATGCAGAGTTTCTTATAAACAGCGTTATGGTTGTTGGCGCGGGTAAATAAATGCCAGTTTTCATTGCGGTCTAACGTCGGGAAACGATCGGGAACGGTTTGTACATTATTTTCAATTATGGCACGGTTCTCTCGCAAATACCTGCCTGCAAAAGGATAGCGACGTTCGTAGTCGGAAAACAGGATTGGTTGAACACAACCGTTTACCACATCGTAAGGGAACAGAATGTAGGTCGTATCTTGACGGACCGACAGCGGCACAAACTGATCGTTACAGAGTAGCACACGGCAAGCACCCCGTTCTACTCGCAGATTTTCGCAAAGAGAAGTACTTCCGTAGATATAATCCTCGTCGATATGGTCAACAACAATGTGGAAAGCATCATCCCACAGTACTTGCACACCAACCTTAATGTTACAAACTTCTCCTAACGTTCCAAGTTCGTTAGCTAGTCGTACACGCAGCGCATTGGTTTGGTAATTCTCAAACGTCCACGGCGTTTCAGTGATTGTATCTTTTGCAATATTAATACATTCGCCGTTGATACTGCTTGTGTACTTGATTGTTTCTTCATTCATCGCTGACTTATCGCACACAACAATGGCAACGTATGTGATTCGGTCTTCAAACATATCTGTTTCTGTATAGTCATAGACAGTACGTAGTAAACGTCCGTCACTCAACAGTTTGCGGATGCCTTTGCCGTATTCAGTTTTGAAGAATCGTTTTTGCACAATATAGCCAAGACTGCCATATTCGTTCAGTAATTCTATTCCTCGTTCGATAAATGGAATGGCAAGGTCAATTTTGCCATTTCTACTCGAACCGTAACGCTGTTTAATATAAACTGACATACAAGGCAAAGCCACGTTATAGTTTTTCACTTCAACATATGGAGGATTACCGATAACGAAGTCAAAACCACCGCTATCGAAAACATCGCTGAAGGCAGTCCTATAGTCGAAAATGTTAGTCGCTGCAAGTTCTTCAAGATTTTCAGTTATACTTGAAACACGTTCCATTATGTCTGGTTCAACAAGTGAGTTGCCACATTTGATATTTACGCCCACCCCATGCAAAATTTGCGAACCGTAAAGACCTGCGTTATTGAAATCGCTTGGTTCGTAGCCGTCGATTATCTTCAACGACAACGAAAGTTTTGCAACCTCTACGCACTCCTGGTTAATATCAACTCCGTGTAAGCACTGGTTCACTATTAGCTTACGCCCTCTCAAATTTAAGCATTTCTTTCCAACCTTTTCGTAGAGATATTGGTCGGGCAAAGAGTCTTGTTTTCCCTCGATATTACGTTCTATCTGTGTTGATAGATGGTCGTAGATGCTCACAAGAAAAACACCGCTGCCACAAGCAGGGTCAAGAATCTTTAAGTCAAGAATCTGTTCATTCGTGAGCGATTGCAAATATTGGGGTGCTATTGTGCAATCAATTGTATTTTGCACAATGTGTTCGGGTGTTGTTACCGCCCCATTACTTTTGCGGAACTCCGACTTAAGAACGTTGCCAAGTATTCCGCATTCATCATATTCAAGATGGTAACCGAGGAATAAATCGTAAATGTCACTGATGCTTTTCAGTGGAATTACATCGAAACAATAAGGTGATGGATAGTAGAGGTAAGATAGTAGTTCTTCAAAAACGGCATTGTCGATATTCAGACTCTGAATATGATTGATACGGACAAACATCGGACCATCATAATGCTCATAAAAAGCGAAGTAAGACGACCGCTTGAACTGTGCCCAGAAATCTGTTCTAGAAAAGTCTTTCAACAGTCCGTCTCTCTCTAATCCACGAGCTTCGCAAACACGGATGAATAATATGCGGTTGAGAATTATTTGCGTCCAAAGATTGAGGTCGGCAATGCTGATTGCACTGTGGTTCCCATCGATGATTGCTTGTGCAAGATTGAGCCGCACGTTACTCAATGCTTTTGAAAAATTTTTGTCGATAGAATCCTTGCCGACAAATCTCACGTTTTGGTTATTATTGATTGCCTCCTTGCGTCCCAAGAAACTGTTTAGACGGTCGAAATTATCCTCATAGCATTCCGATTTCAAATAAAGCACGCGGGCAAAGTCGCCATTGTCAGAATGGCGAGGCATGGCTGTGCAATCGTAAATAGCTAGTTCGTCCATGTTTGTTACCACAGAGTATTTTGCTCCAATTGACCAGCCGTATGAACGAATTTGGAAAGCAATGTTCTTGTCGTCTTTAATATTCACTGTTCGCTTCTTCGCATCAAGGAAAAACAGGCGAACTCGCCCATTCATCAATGTATAGTCTGGGCGTGTATTTGTCGAACCAATTTCGTTCAATGCAGTTCGCTCCGCAGTCTCGAGTGGAACTTCCTGCAACACATGATTAGTATTTCTTACATCCCAATCAAACACAGCAAGCATTTGGTTTATCCAAGTGCGCGTTGTTTCTTCTGAAGCCATCTCTAGCTCCCCACGTCTGCAAGCTTCCTGATAGCTTGCCACAAATATCTTGAAATCGTCAATCCTTGCCATATTTAATCTTGATTATAATTTTTGCCCTTATATTTATTGTATTCTTCCATTTCTTCCGCTACCATGTAGAGAATTACGTTTGCATCTTCCTCATCTTCAACAAGGCTGTAAATCCTACCAGCCATCCAGTAGCGACGCAGCTCTTCGTAAGGAATACCATAGAAAAGAGCCAATTGACGTACTTGCTCATCGCGTGCTTGTCTATCGCCTTTCTCTATTTTGCAATATACAGCAGTATCCATATCAATTCCCGCTGCAACTTGTCGCTGCAACAGATTGTGTGATTCCCGTAGTTCTCTAAGTTTATCTTGGAAAAGCATAATAAATAATTTGAGGGCAAAGATACGAAGAATTTTTCATTCAACAATAGATTATTGACAAAATTTGTCAAGACAATCAAAAGCCTATTCTTTCGTCCTTTATTATTTCTATCCCTTAAGAGCAATTTTCTAAGTATGTTTTTGTCGATACAATTTTATAGTCTAATCCAACAAGTGGGTAGCTTTGTATGTCTCACGAATTCCCGTTACCCCAAAACAACTTTTTGAATTGTTGGAAACTATAGCTACATTGTGTTTCAAATATCTTTCTCTCAGTGGCAGAATTACAAACTATAGTTTTGTATGCGAGGAACAACTTGAAAATACCTTATCAATATTCTTTGTCACTGTTATTTGAAGAGATATAATCCGACTATTAGTTTTGCCATTTATGACGATTGCTTGGAAATAGCAAGTTCTTGTATGTTTTCACCGCAGATAACTTCTAAAAACATAAAGGAGTCTCATGAACCACTACCACACAATTTGAAAGTAGCAAAAGTTCTTTATCGTATGAAATATCAGGAGAATTAGGATAGCGGTGCAAAGCGTATCATGAATGTTTGAAAATGTTGCCCGACTTCGGAGAGGTAACCCTGCTCCCTGTAAGGGCAAGGCGTTTTCATGACTGCTCAAAACCTTTTGAGCGGCTGAAAACATACCTTGCCAGTGCCAGGTGGCACTACCTTTTCGAGCAACTCAAAACATTTTGAGTTGCTGAAAAGACATCTTGCTGTGTTCTGGAGAACACAAGAATCCTCCTGAAATCGGATTGCAGATTGTAACCAGAATTACCCCATGTTCTATACTTACATAAATGTCCTGCCTCATTGTCCGTCATCAGACTGATAGTAAGGAATACTTGCTTGTTGGTAAGTGCGCTGACCACAATGTCAGTATGTCCACTGACTGGTCAGTCTGTTTACAAACCGACTAACAGCACCAACAAGTGCATGGACGTATGCATGAATGGACGCTAATACGACATACAACCACCAATGCGCATGAATGGGGGGCTGTATAAAATGAATCTGCAAATAAATATACATCCTTTCGGTTGCTGAACCGGACAAACACTGCCATACCGACGCAGCAAGCAGCCACTTCCGTATTTTGCATTGTTATCGGTTGGAAAAGCCATTTCTTTGCAGCGTAAAACGAATAATAACAGTAAAAACAGACCTATATGGAAATTGTATCAATTGAGAAAGGAACATTTGAGGAGATGATGGCGAGGTTTGAGGGCTTCGTCCATCGCATGGAGCATCTTTGTGAACGTCACAATGAGAGAGGGATGAGCGGATGGCTCGACAATCAGGACGTGTGCCGTATGCTGAACATCAGTCCGAGAACCTTGCAGACGCTCCGTGACAACGGAACGCTGGCATACTCGCAGATAAGCCACAAGACCTATTATCTGCCCGAAGACGTGAAACGTATTGTCCCAGTCGTGGAGGACAGACGCAAGGAGGCAAGATACAAGGGAAAGAGCATCTAAACAATAACCACTAAAATCCAAAGAATGATGAACGAACTTATAACAAATGACAACGAGAGGATAATCCGATTTTTCAAAAGCCTTGAACGAATACACGGCAGTGTGGAGCGTATGACCAAGGATTACCGTCCGACACTAGGCGGTGAACGCTTCTTTACCGACAAGGAGGTTTCAGAACGGTTGAAGGTAAGCCGAAGAACTCTCCAAGATTACCGTAACGGGGGATATATGCCGTATATCCAGCTCGGCGGAAAGATACTCTACCGAGAGAGTGATATAGAGCGGATATTGCAGGACGGCTACCGCAAGGCTTTCCGAATGACGGGCACGTGATTTTCTTGAAAGAGTGAAGTTTGCCGTCTGCCATCCGTCTTTGCGCAAGCAATGGGCAGAAACAAAACAGAGGCGGCATACAGTCGGGCTGAAATATAAGCCTGTCTGTATGCCGCCTCTGGCATTCTCTGATTTTCCGTCAGTCGTTCGTTTCCGCTGCCGGATGCCCGATGAGTGTGTGGCTGACTGATGCAGGGTTTTCGGGCAGAATACGCTTGCCGCCTGTCGGCAAGGAAGATTGTGGCTGAAACGGCTCTGCCGCCCGACCTTGCCTCTGGCAATCCTGCCATATAATACCTTTGCATCCGTGCTTCGGAAATGGATGGCTGACGGAATGGAAATTCAGTTGTACCACGGGTTAGACTTGTTTCCGCATGGAATGAACAGGGAAACGGATGAATTACCGTTTCTTGAACACATCTTATCGGTTATGAACTTCCGAAAGCGGATACTTCCACTGCTCCGTATCCTGAAAGCGATAGCAATGACCATCTCAATGCCGTATGTGTCAAGGCTTACACCATCAGGCTGTCTTACATACAGCATTGTCTCGCTCTCGTCCAGTTCCTTGTTCCTGTAAATGGCATGGATAGCCTTGCGTATATCACCTGAGAACACTCCGAACATATCTGCCATCTCGAATTTGGTCATCCATACCGCTGTCTTCGGTATAGTTACCGTACCTGCCTCATTCATTGTTATGATACCTCTTTCCATAGTGTCTTTATTTTTTAGTCGTTACTTTCTTATCAGTCTTATCGGTCGGTTCTTCTTTGCTTTTTTCGCCAGCCGAATTCTTTTTTCGGCGTTCCATCAGTATGTCCATATCCTTGGATATTTTATCATCTGTGATACGTGCATATCCCTGTGTGGTGGAGATATTGGAGTGCCCCATCATCTTGGCAATGCTCTCAATGGGCAGTCCTGCCGAAATAAGGAAGGTTCCGAAACTATGCCTTGCGGCATGATAGCTCAAGTTTTCCTCCTTACCGATAGCAACACCCAACTCGTGTATCTCAAACCAGAGTGCGTCACGGCTCGGAAGAGGGAATACGGGCTGTTCGTCATTGGTCGTATTATACAGTGTCAGTATCTTTTCCGCAATAGGATGCAGCGGAATGAAAGCTTCAATTTTCGTCTTCCGTCTGTTGATGCGGATATATCTTCGTCCTTCTGCATTTGCCCCGATATGGTGGGGATAGAGCAGCTCGATGTCGGCATAGGCAAGCCCTGTAAGGGATGAGAATATGAATGCGTGTCGGGCAAGCTCCATGCGTCTGTCGTGCATCGGGGTTGCAAGTATTTTCTTGAACTCGTCACGGCTGATATACCGGTGCTTGGGGGCAGGCTTCTTCTCATATTCCACATCCTCAATGGGGTTCACACGTATGATTTCCTTGTCCACGGCAAGATACATGAGCCTGTTCAGCCAACGCAAACTGTGGTTAATTTGTCCGTAGCCTAAGTTCTTGGCATTTTTCAGATAAGCCTTGAGCGACTTGCCGAACTCTTCCGTAACATCTTCAAGAAGGATGTCCTTCTTGCCGTTTGAGAGCAGAAACTCCGAAACATATTGTTGGTAGTATCGGGATGCACGGTAGCTTGATATGGAATCTATCTCTTTGGAACGCACTCTCAGACGTTCACGTTCCACTTCTCCCATTTCAAGCAGTGTGGTCGGCAGGATATTTTGCTTGCATATATGGTTCTTCAAAGTCTCGGCACTGACCGCACTGTTTGATTTGAGGATTTCATCGTATGCCTTTTCCGTCTGTCTGCAAAACTCCTGAAGGCGGTTGTTCTCTCGGTTGTTCCTTATCTCACCCGTCTTGCTGTTCCATTCCTCGGGTTTGCAGCTGATGCCTGTACTGATGGCGGTCTGTTTTCCGTCAATGGTAATTCGGCAGAGTATGGCAGTTGTTCCGTCAGCCTTTACCTTGCTGCGGTTGATATAGGGTAAGAGTGTGAATGTACTTCTCATTTCATTTCTTGTTTTAAAGGGTTAGTTGGAAATCTTGGGTGGCTTCTATGAACCTGTCCATGTCCTCAAAAAGTTTCTTAGGGCTTACACGGGCATAAACTTGTGTGGTGGTAATATTGGAGTGTCCCAACATCCTGCTGATGGTTTCAATGGGTACACCTGCCTCAAGCGTGATAAGCGAGGCGAAACTGTGCCGGGCTTGATGATAGCACAAATCATCCTTGATTTCAGCCAAAGCCGCCAACGCTTTCATGTGGCGTTTAAGGTTTGGATGGTGCATCATCGGAAACAGTGTATCACGGTTCTCATCCCTGTACTTCTCAATCAGTGCGATGGCTTCGGGCAGAAGTTTGACACTGGCACGGAGTTCATTCTTCTTTCTTCTGTATTTAAGCCACAGAGCACCGTCCTCATCCGTAAACAGGTTGTCTTTTGCGGTGATGGTTACAATGTCAATGTAGGATACTCCGGTATAACAGGCAAAGAGGAAGAGGTCTCTTGCCAGACGGTGCGATTTACGGTATTCCGGTATTTCCACATCGCGGACTTTCTCAAACGATTCACGGCTCAACGCTCTCGGAGTCTTATCTGTTTGCTTAGGCAGAGTAAAATGTTGGAAGTGGAACTTGTCGGCATAACCATCCTTGAATGCTTTCCTGCATACTTTTTTCAGGATGGCGAGATAATGCCTGACCGTATCAATGGCATATCCCTTCTCCCCGGTGACGAAACTCTGATAGTCATGGATGAACGTCTCATCAACCTGTCCGAAAGCAAGGTCTTTTGTCTTGTACCTGCTCCCGATGAACTCCGCAAGTGTACATCTCATGTAATGGTATGTAGAATAGCTGGATTTGGCACGGTCTATGCCGATGCGTGATTTAATGTCGTCACAGATTACATCTGTCATTCTCAGCAAGGTCATCTGTGTTTCCATGCTGCCCTGAAACTTCTCCTTGACATCTGCCGCCTCAAAGTCCGTGTTTCTCTCAACAAGGGTATCGAATGCACTGTTTACTGCCAAGAGTAATTTGTCAATCTTTGCATTCGTTTCCACAGCTTCCTTGCTTTTGCCGTTCAGTCGGCTTTCCCTCGGATTCCATAGTTCGGGAGTGCAGGACAGTTTGCTGCTGAACTGCGACATGGTACGGTTCACGGTGATGCGTCCCATGATGGGAGCCTTGCCCGACTTGTCCAGTCCGCTCTTTTTAAGGTAGAGCAGCACCTTGAATTTTTCTACTTTCATAACGCTTATTTTTAGTTGGCAAAATTACTACTGTTATAAGCGTTCCTTGATACGCAAAACATTGTGTATAAGTGCAAAATAAACGGTGAGGGCTTCTTTTCCTTGCCCACCGTTACCTAAAGTCCTTTCGGTAACAGACGGCTAACGGTTTGGTAACTGAACAATCTCAATATTCCGTATCCTTTTGCGTTTTCATAACTCTGCAAAATAATGCAATTCAGTTCATTTCTAACAACTTACGTTTTATCCTTACTATCTCTCTTTTGCCTGCTTTATGGGGCACTTTCCATCTTGCAAGGCATACCTTCGCCTGTACAATCACGCTTGGGCAAGGTGTTCCAAAAGAAGTGTTGCAGGTCTTTATGGGACACACCTCCATAAAAACAACAGAACACTACGCCAAGATGCCGATTGAATTTGTGTCAAAGAACATCGACAAGCATTTGTTTAGTATGTGGCAATAAGAATAAGTGCAACAGATGTTACCGCCAAGCTTCTAACACACACACCAACAAAAATCTACATAAATCCATCAAAAAAAGTAAGGGAATCACTTCTATGCTTTAAAACTAACCTATAGGTTAGTTTATTTATGCTCATAATCTCAGATCTTTGCAGCTTGAAATTAAATAAAACAAGTATATGAAGCAGATAATTTTTTTATTGCTCATCGCTATTAACATCACAGATACATGGGCACAAAACATTATTGGAAATGTTGTAGATGAGAACAATAATCCAGTGGTTTATGCAAATATTGTACTTCAAAGAGCTGATTCGAGTTATTTAGCAGGTACAATAACTAATGAGAATGGGTTATTCTCTATTCCCAAAGATAGCAGTGCAAAACTTATAAATATATCATATATAGGTTTTCAATCTATTTCACAGAGAATAGAAAAAGATAATTTAGGTACAATACAGATGAGAGCTAATGACCAAATGTTACAGGAAGTTGTGGTTAAAGGAAATAAACCGATTATAAAAAGAGAAATCGATAGGATGGTCTTCAACGTCGCAAACAGTCCGGTTTCACAAGGTAATAATATTATGGATCTGTTAAGACAGACACCATTGGTTAAAGTAACAGACAGTTCAATTGGAATAATAGGAAAATCAAATGTAAAGATAATGTTAAACGGTAAGGTTTCTTATCTGAGTGCCAATGACCTTGTTCAATACCTCAAGACGTTACAATCTGATGATGTATCAAGCATTGAAGTGATAACAACGCCACCAAGCAGATACGAAGCTGGTGGTAATGGTGGCCTAATAAATATTGTAACGAAAAAAAATCCAAATCTTGGTTGGAACGGCACGGTTGGTCTGACATACACACAACGTTCGTATGCTGGTGATGGTACTAATGCTATGGTGAATAAACGTTCCGACAATTCTTTTTTCTCATTAAAAGTACGTCAGAGTAAAAGCAAAGGTCGGGTGGATGAAGCCTATCAAATTTTAGGCAAGAATTATGTACAAAATAGCGTTACTTCCAGAATTGATGATTACAACAACATTGGCGCAAACATTCAGTATGACTACAATTTCTCACCATCATCAACTATTGGTGCAGTCTATGATTTTAGTTATGGTAAGACAATTATTGATATTGATAACTGTTATTCATACTACAATTATAACCAATTAGACTCAACTCTGACAACTAGGTCATTGCAGGATGGTAATACTCTTGCCCATACCCTAAACGTATATTATGATCTGAAGCTTGATAGCATAGGGAAAAAACTAGGACTGGTTGCAAATTATACGCATCATTCACCTGATAAGGAAGTGAACTTTACCACTTTTAATGAAAGCTCAAATTATAGCTACAAGGTAAAAGAACCAAGCAATGTCAATTATACTATATTTACTGGAGAGGCTAATCTTGAACTTCCTTTCCAATCATTCAAAATCGAAACGGGAGTAAAATACAGTGATATAGCCAATCGTTCGGACATGAAATATTTCAATTATATAGATAATGAATATGTGGCATACTCTGGTCGATGCAATGAGTTTAATTATGATGAACAGACAATTGCCGGATATTTCAGTGCAAGGAAACAACTAAATAAGCATTTCTCAGCCCAAGCCGGTATACGTTATGAACATACGTTTGTAAAGGGAGTAACACCGCATAGTAACATTGAAGATGTAAAGACAGATTATGGCAAATTATTCCCAACCGTGTATATCACTTACAAGCCAAATTCTTCTCATAATATTCATCTAAACTATGCCAAAAGAATAAACAGACCATATTTCAGGGCAGTTAATCCTTTCAAATGGTACACAAACCCTAACAATATAGATGAAGGTAATCCGTCATTGCGTCCTTCTTTTGCAGACAATTTTGAATTTGGCTATATATTCAAAAACAATTTATCCTTTACTGCCTATTATCAGAAAGAAGATAATGCCTATGGTCAGATGTTATACGTAAACGAAGATAATTCGACATATAGCACCTATGAAAATATCTACAACAACAAACAATTTGGCATAAATTTGAATTATTCGCTGAACGTGTTTAGTTGGTGGAATATGTATGTTGCTGGTAATTATATATATAATAAGTCCAACATTAAATCGGGTAATTATACAGCTCAAAACGGACATTCTTTTGATTATAAGATAAATAATACCATTTCATTCGATAAAGAGCAACGCTTCCAACTATATATAAGCTACACACAGAATATGCCTTATCGAGTAGGTGTAACTTATGATAAAAGCTATGCTAATTTTAGTGCAGGTTTGAAATGCTCATTTATGGATAATAACCTAGTACTGAATCTGTATGGAAACGACTTGTTTAGGCAGGATCTCGTAAAACGAGAGAAAGTTTCTGCAAATAACAAACAGATATATGACAATTATTACGATAGCCGTTATGTTCGTATGAGTATTGTCTATAAATGGGGAAATCGTAAATTGAAAGTACAGAAGAAAAATATAAAATTTGATGAGAAGAACCGATTATAAGAACAGCGTCATGAAAGAAAAGCTACTCAAATATATCATCTTATCGTGGGCTGTAATAGGCATCTATCAGACATCTTCAACGACAATGACTGTTGGGTCGTTAATGAAAAAAGGAGATACTTCTGAGAAAGCAGTAGAGAGATATGTTGTTTAGGATATCAGATTTTGGAATGCAGGGAAGATTGATTTAAGGCTAACTGAAGGATTAAAACCTTGCTGTGATGATATATGTAAAAAAGCATGTCGAAAAATTGAAATATACATAGATGGACTTGGAGTTGTCTGTAAATTTTAAACACGAATACTCATGAAATATTTGATTGCTTGTATCTCCCTATTGCTTGTATCTTATTCACAAGCAAGAGAAATTAAGGGAACTGTTGTCGATTCTCAAAAGAATGTGATAGTCGGGACATCAATAGTTCTTCAAACTCCAGATTCTATTTTTGTGGATGCTTGCATCACCGATGCGGAAGGGCATTTCTCATTCAAAAAAGAAATGGATAACTATCGGCTGATTATTCAGCATATATCCTACCAAACAAGGCTGCTTTCTGTTACGGATGGATTATTACCTTCACCCATTGTACTTGAAGAAAAAAGCGAAAATTTAAAAGAAGTGGTGGTAAAGGCATCCCGCCCTATCGTGAGAGTCAATGGTAGCGGAGGTTTGGTCTATAATGCCAAGCAGATTATCCAAGACCGTCCGGTAACCAATGCGTTGGATATACTTGACGAAGTACCCGGCATTATCAAGGAGAACGACAGTTACTCCGTAGCGGGAGCCAACAACACGAGCATTATCATCAATGGTCGAAGAAGCAGTATGAGTGTTGATGAATTGAAAAGTCTGTTAGCCACAACTTCTGCTTATCAGATTAAGAGCGTGGAGGTGAATTACAATACTCCGGAACAATATGGAGTGCGTGGCGCGTCCATTAACGTAGTAATGGAGAAGAAGCGCAGTGACAAACTAAAAACCAGCGGTGATGTTTATACGACAGGGTATCTCGGACGAAAGTATTATCAGGCATTAGGGGGGCATATTGACCTTATACAGAAGCGTTGGTCGTTTGATTTGTCCTGTGGCATT
This sequence comes from Bacteroides helcogenes P 36-108, assembly GCF_000186225.1. Classification (NCBI taxonomy): domain Bacteria; kingdom Pseudomonadati; phylum Bacteroidota; class Bacteroidia; order Bacteroidales; family Bacteroidaceae; genus Bacteroides; species Bacteroides helcogenes. The sequence goes on from NC_014933.1 coordinate 3,201,177, forward strand.
GCCACTACCGACAAACTCAACAAGGGCTTTACCGATACTTATCACAATATAAGTGATAAAGTATATCATATAACCGAGCCTCTTTCATATCTTACAGATTTGTCAGGACAAAGAGTTACAGGTAGATTCTGCTATGATTTCAAGAACAAGGACGCTTTGTCTCTTTTCTATGACATCAAGCATACGGACAGAAAGATAATGACGGAAGCCCCACTGTTTTTTGACGGTACAGAAGTCAGTAAGAACAATAGTACCATAAAGGGCGATGAATATATGCATATTGCCAATATAGAGTACCGTCATCGCAACTTTAGTATTGGTGGAGATTTTGTGTTCTTTGATTATGACACCAAGCAGGATTTAATGGAGAAAGGGACAAGTACTGACAATCATCTCTTGTCTGATAATGTTCAGAAGGTAAAAAAAAGCAGTATCTACCTGAATAATAGCAATAAAGTAGGAATCGGAACAATTTCTTATGGGATGGATGTCAGCTATTCTGTTTCCAACAGTACGTTCAGCAATGAGTGGGCATCCGGTAATTTGGATAATTATGACAACCATTCGGAGCAGACCGAAGAATCTGCCAATGCGTTTATAAATTGGTCACAAAAATCAGGCAAAAAAGTCTCCTTATCGGCAGGTGTTACTGTCCAGTACTTTTATGCTCGTATGAAGAACAAGAGTGGCTCATATACCATGTGGAACCAATTCAATATCTTTCCGACGATAAACTTTCGTTATAATATAACCAAGAGCCGCAGCCTGCTGTTCACGTTATCGACAGAACGGACTTATCCTCGTTATTATTATACCAGTGAAGCGAAAAGGTACGAGAACAGCTATAAGGTGGCAGTCGGAAACCCTGACCTGAAACCTACCTCCTCTTACGAAATTCATCTGAACCATGTATGGAAGAGCCGATACATTGCAGGGGTATATGCTTCGTTCAGTCCAGACGATATTCTTGATTGTTGTTATATGGAACCTGATAAATTACAAATGAGCACATTGAGGTTTAATGTCGATTACACAAACAGATATGGTATCATAGGCGTAATTCCCTATTCATGGAGCGGTGCATTCAATACTCAGTTAAATATGGATTTCTTCTATTCAAATCAAAAAGGGCAAATGAAAGAAATATCATTTAATGCAAAGAAGATAACAGGAGTTATTTCGTTGAATAATAATTTTACACTCAATAAATCTAAAACGTTGGCATTGCAGTTGGGTGGGGTTTATAGACTGCCACAGTCATTCTACATTAATAGAATAGAAGGATTTGGGTATGCGACAGGAGGTCTTTCATGGAAACCTAAAAATAGCGGTTGGAGTGTAATCCTGAAAGCGACCGACCTTTTCAATACAAATAAATTCCGTGTAGCCTATCACTATCAGCCACAGAATATAAAAATGGAGACAGATAAAGACTTTCGTCAGGTATCGCTAAATGTCCGCTATGTGTTCAATTCATTCAAACAGAAAAAGATGCGTGTGGTTGATACTTCACGTATTGGATTATAATGACAGCATCATGAAAGAAAAGCAAATTAAATACATCAACTTGTCGTGGGCTGTAGTTGGCATTCATCAGACATCTTCAACAACAATGACTGTTGAGTCGTTAATGAAAAGTGGAGATACTCTTGAGAAAGCTGTAGAGAGATATGTTGTTGGGTATATCAGATTCTGGAATGCAGGGAAGATTGATTTAAGGCAGGCTGAAGGGTTAAAGCCTTGTAGTGATAGTGTGTATAAAAATGCATGCCGGAAAATGGAAATATACATAGAAGAGCATCAGGCGGTAGCCCATCTCCCAAAATTCTATTTGGTATTCACGAACAATCTTCAGAATGATAGTGATGCAGATGGATTAAGTCCGGTCTTCCTTATGTAAGGAAACGAAGAAGCTTTTGATTGATATAGAATTCTCTCTTTAAAAAGTTGCTTTTCAGTATATGTGATTGAAGGACATCTTTACTATCTCAAATATACTTGATGGGCATAAATTCCTAAATTAATTTCTTGCAGACTGCGACATTTATAGCTTCTGTAATATTGTCAGTATGAAGTTTGTCAAATATCTTTCGTTTATGAAACTTTACGGTACTTGCATCAATAAATAATTTTTCTCCTATTTCGGTGTTGGATAATCCTTTAATGGAATAGCGAAGAATATCCGACTCTCGTTCTGTTAACGCGATATTGTTGACCTCTTTCCATCGTCTGGTCACAAATGAATATTCGTAATGAGCAGAGCTATTCCTTTGATTCATTGTGACGTTGCCATGTCCTGTAGCAGAAGAAAGAGACACATTGCATAAGGCAAGCCAAATATCACCCTCTTCATTCAGTAAAATCGGAGTAAGTTGATGATGAATCATTAATGGCATAGAGCTTTCATTCTTCAAATGGAAATCGTATTCTATCGTCAGATCTAAACGAATTTCTTTGGGGTGATGATATAACCAATCGAAACCTGCTTCATTTATTTCCATAAGCATACCAATCTCTTCTTCAGGTACTACTTTTAGATAGAATCCATATCCCATTTCCTTTACTTCATCGGGGGAATAACCACATAGAAACAGTGGGTTGTTTGAAACAAAAAGGAAATTCTTTTTGTTATAGTCTATTATGTACAAACTTTGATTTGTTGTTCGTGAAGCAGCATCAACCATAGCAATACACGCCTGGAGATTATGATATTCTTCAGCCGATATATTCAACTTGCATTCAATCGGTTTGAAGAAACGATTGATGGCTTGAGTATCCTTTATCTTATCCATGGAAGATTAACTTATTTAAGCGTTTACTCTATTTCATTTTACACAATCACTTCTTCATAATTTATCATCCGGTATGTCTATAAAAGGCAAATTTCCATTACTAAGCTTGTCGAAATCCGAATTATAGAGATAATCTTGTACAACTCTATATTTCTCAAATTCTGTTTCAGCAAACAATTTGGCATCATCATGGCTAACCACACCATTACCTTTTAGTATGGGATGTCCAGTAAATGTGAAGTATTGAATTATATTTTTTGACCAATCCTCCATGGTCATAGGAATGTGTCTTTTTGCTCTTTCCTCTGCAATGTCAAGAAAAGCATTAACAAGCCTCCCCATAGATTCTAATTCATTTTGCTTAAGATAATTTTTAGCTATGGACACATCTGTTTTGACAATTTTTCCAGTTGGCGCATTTTCCCAGGTTGTCAATCCCATATGCTCTTTTTCTGCGTTAGCTCTTGCCACAATCATTTCAGCAGCGGTGTGTTGATGAACAGCATAGTGCATCATATTCTGCATTTGTTTAAAGAACAAACGTGTAGTTGGAGCGTCACGATTGTAATCAATAGATGTGGCATACAAGTCGGTTACTTTTTGATAGAAGCGGCGTTCACTAAGACGTATCTCGCGTATTTCAGCAAGTAAATGTTCGAAGTAGTCTTCATTAAGAAATGCTCCGTTTTCCATTCGCTTTTTATCAATGATATATCCTCTGATAGAAAATTGCCGAATAACCCCCGTACACCATTGTCTGAATTGTGTAGCCCTTTTTGAATTTACGCGATAGCCTACTGATATGATGGCATCAAGATTATAGTAATCAACACTTCTGGTAACTTCACGCATACCCTCAGTTTGAACTATTTCCATTTTGGAAATAGTTGCCTCTTGACTAAGCTCTCCTTCATTGTAGATATTTGAAAGATGCTTGCTTACCGCAGGCACACCTACATCAAATAAGGTTGCAATGGCTTTCTGAGTAGCCCAAATGGACTCATCACGATACATTACTTCTACACCTTGTTCCTTTGCTTCTAAATTGAAGATGAGAAACTCAGCAGTACTATTCCTAATATATTTCTTTGCCATAAATCTAAATCATTGTAAATGCGTTGCAAAGGTACGAAATATTTCAGCCATTGAAGGCTTTTATCGGATGATATTGCATTTAAGCATGTGATGATTTGTATAGTTGATAATTATTTCGTATGATGCATTATTGCATAAACTTATTAGTTCAATCTTTTATTCTTTTTCAAGACATACAGTTGTTCCCTAAAAATGGCCATTGTAGAATCAGCTCAATAAATGCGGAACAGGTATTTGAATAGAGGTTGTAGGACGTTTGTTTTTTTCCTGATATACGGGCATAAAGTATGTATAGCTATCACTTACATGTATTGATTAGTCTTTGCCTTTGTTGTCGGTCATCCAATCCACTATGGCATCATATTCAGAAAGCCATTCATAGTCTTTACCCACGAAATAAGCAAGACCATCCTGCAAATACTTTTTTGCGTTGGGTATTTGTATTTTGAGTGAATTTGGCATAAGATTAATTCCTCTTTTCTTGAAGTCTTCTATAATTGAATCGAATTGTATAGGGTTACTATTTGTATTTATAGCTACCATCCTTTTATATCTTTGAATTTATTCTTGTTGTCATCGGTTAAGACTACACAGACATTACTCGGCTTTTTCACTACAGACTTATGGATGGGTTTATCCGTTTGCTTCATGAGCCAGTTCACGAAGTGACGTTTACTATCCTCCAATCCTTTATGGATAGTTCCATTAGCCTTGAGATAGGCAAAGAATGATGACAACCATTTCGACAAGTCAATATTCGATTGAAATTCCCCTTGAAAAAGATAAGTTTTCACATTTTCAAGCCATATGTTATCAGCAAGTAGCAAACCTTTCAATTCTTCCAACTCAAGAAGTTCATCTTTCCCAATAATAAGATTAGTATTGTCTTTATTCTTATTATTCTTTATAATAGTCAAGTTGTTAGTCTTGTCAGTTGACATAGCCAGTAAAGTGTACGATGGAGCGGCTCTATTACCTTCGCCCTCTACAAAGTCTATCATTTCACACTCTTTTAAACGTTGACGAACCAATACAAGTGTTTGGCGAGTAAATGCAATCGTATTCACAACACGGCAAGTGGGGCAATTGAAAGGCATCTTCCAATGATGGCGGTTGCACACCTCCAACAAAAAGAAATAGAGTTGTGTTTCCCTTGCGCTGAAAGGAGCTTCTTCATTCACTTTCCAAAATCGGTTCATATAATCTATATAGGTCATACTTCATCCGATTGAATTGTTACGACCAAGTAAAACGGCATCTACTTCCATCTTGCTGAAATAAAGATGTTTCGCATTTCGATGAAAGGGAAGTTGGTTTCGCTGGCAGCGCTTACGGACTGCTCCAACAGACAAGCCCAAGTATTCAGAGACTTGTTTTACATCCATCACCACATCTACATGTTTTCCTATTCTTTGAACGACCTCGTTCACGACTTTTATGTATGTTTCCTGTTTCATATCTAATATTTAAATTGGCATTTCCGATGTTTGTTATCGGAACATGACGCAAAATTACAGAGCAGGACAGGACTAAAAAGACAACTCGAATGTAAAACAGTCTAATCTTAACACGATTTCAGCAAATGCGAATAAATCATACCATCAATCATACTCATACCAGAGAGAAAAGAGGAAAGGGATAGGTAAATCAAAGATAAGAATACCGAATATAGAGACTTGCATAAATGAAAGGCAGCAAATTTAGGATATAAGCGATTGTATCGTATTTTAACCCCAAATTCTGAACCCATTTTGAAATAATTATCGTACATTTGCAATGTAGAATTGTTATTAAAGCAATTGCTATAGAGAATTGATATCTGTGTTACGGTGGTGTGTTACACTTTGATATTGAGCCGTTCAACAATAATGATAATCCTTTAAAAATTAAAGAGATAACGCTTCTGAAGCTCAAAAAAGTTGGGCTAATTTCAGATACCAAGCGGATCACATAAGAAGAGGAATAAGGTTAATACTTTGTTCCTCTTCTTTGTCCCTAAATACCTATAAACAAAGGGATTATGGCTTACGACCCCACTTTAAACATTATCAACACTCCATCATTAAATGTTTGCACAACATCACTAAGCAGTAAAAGTAATCACTAAAATTACGCACCAAAAGTAATCACCACTTTTACGCACGAAAATAGCCAAGTGTCTAATAATCAAGCAAACGCCCAATATTTCTATAAAGAAATAGTTCCGCACTACAATTTAAGAGAACCAAAAGGTAACAAGCCGACAAGAGTTTACTTTGTTGTATATATAAATAAGAAATAGGTATGCATATCAACAAGGTATAAAGTTTATCCTAAACAATGTAAAAGCATCCGAAAGAATAAAAATCCTCTCTTCTGAAACTTCTTATAATGATACACTTTTCCATCTGAAACCGTTCTATGTAGAATGTATGGAACACCATGAAGAAAGCTATGTAATGTTCCTTAATCGGGCTAACAAGGCTTTAGGCGTTTCCCTTATCTCTAAAGGCGGCATGGCTGAAACGGTAATGGACGTAAAAATCATCCTGCAAACAGCTTTGAAAGCTCATGCTTCGGGGATTATCCTCTCACGTTAGACCATATTATCCTAACAGAAGAAAGTTATTACAGTTTTGCGGACGAGGGGCTTTTATAAGCCCTTTTTTGTTCTTTAAATACTTTCTCTAATTATTGAATTTGCGCATTGATTTCGTTTCTGAATTTCATAGGATTGGCAATAAAGTTAAATCTATTTGTTGCCCCACCCGTAGTTACGACAATAGAGCCAAAACCTAAAATACGTCCCATAATACTTTGATTAATCCGTAGTCCCTCACATTTACTTAAAATCAATTCAAGAGCGTCCCGACTTAGAATACCTGATTTTAGAATGACCTTTTTATTTGTAACAACATATTCAGCCCCTATCTTTAGGAGAACTCTTTTTATTAACTGGAACAGCCCTAACAATAACAAAAGTAAGCCTATATAATAAATGAAGCCTGTCTGTGCAGATAAAAAGAAAGCACCCACTAATAATAATATTGCCGGATATACGAATATATACCAGTGAATATCTGCCTTATATTTTATTTCTTCACCTGCTTGTAGGTTATTTTGAATATAACTCATAGTCTTTGTAAATTAATTGATTGCACAGTTTTATTATCAGAGGACAAAAATACATATTAATCAGAACAGTATAAAATAAATCTTAGATTTTTCTTTCAGGCCAAAACTTAAATTTAAAATAAAACCATTTTTCCAGTTTCTCTTATTGTAAATGACTGGCTGGAAATGCAAGGCAAAGTGGGCAAAGGGACTTATTATGTACCTAAATGGCTCATGGAGAGAGGGTGAAACTAAAATCACTCATCCTACAATCCACAGCCATGCCTTTTTAATGACCAGCCATATTATATAAAGGAGCATTACACCGAGCACTGAGAAAAGTCCACGAAGGAAATAATCCTGAATACGTTCCCAGAGAGAAAATTTTGGGACACAGACATACAATCCGATAAGTTCCTGTACCGTCCGGCACTTGGCAAATGTTCTCCGAAAAGCCCTTACATTCCCCCAGCCTTCCTCAAACCATTCCTCATCCTTGTGCTTCAGGAACCTTTCAATCATCATGTCCCGAAGTTCATCCGGAGATAGTTGTGTCGGATTGTCTTCGTATTCGTTTTCCAAGTTGATTACTCCGGTTCCTATTCCCGTCCAGCCATGTATTCCCCGCCAACCAGTCTTGTAAGCCCGGCGGATGGTGTATTTCATTCCGGTGTTATCAACCACTACTACGCCTGCCCGGTGGTTGCTGCGTTCCAGTATCCGTGTAGTCGTGTACTGGAAATCCTTTTCCTGCCCGAACCCCCAAACCATATCGTCTTCGGGGTCAAAAACCAGTATCGGGTATTTCAATTCCGCTTTCATTATTTTCTTTAGTTCATTATCTTGTTATTACAAGGATTGCTACCCATAACAGGAATAATAACAGGGGAATTGCCGACAACAGCCACATGGGAATCGCATCCTTCCATATACTTTGACGATAGTGGTGCTTGATAGCCGCCACCCTGTCTTTTCTGTATCTCAACAAGCACCACAATTCGGGTAGAAGTACCATTGCAACAAATATTGGAAGAAGAAAAATCACTGCCCCCACTATCGGATGATTTTCCGTTAAATTTATTTTGACGAATATATTCCCCATTATATCGTAATAACGAGGAGCAAGAAAAGGCAGAAGCGGAAAGAAAACACCAAATAACCAATACTGCATTATTAATGTACTGCCCGAAATTCTTATATATTTCTTACTGTATCGCTCTCCCTGATAGTAGAGGTAGTCTATAAAGTTGTACCTGTAATTTCGTGCTTGCCGGATTATCCGGTTACGCTCAAAATAATTATCTGTTTTTCTTATACCTTTCTTCATTTATACAAAGCTCCTGATACTTTGATGAGGAATACAATATCCACTACTTGCAGGCCGCATTAGTTACCATTCGATTTTTGTCCACGGGCTTTTCTCGCTTTTCAGTAAATCCTCTGCCATATACATCATACCAGAGTTGGATGCGTTTTTACCTCCCCATAATGCACGCCCGATGACATAGCTCATAGCAAAGTCATGCCATGAAGAAAAACGGCTGTGTACCATTTCGTAGGCGCGATCTATGTAATGCCACGCTTCGGCTTCGGAGATATACTTCATGTCATAGCAAGCACGTGCCATGAAGTTAAGACGTCCGGCATCCCAACCCGTTACACCGTAGCGCAGCAGGTCTTCCCGACAAGTGATAGTGACACACTCCAGTAATTCATCATAGCAATCTTCGAGATTTTGCAACTGGTCCACGGCTTTGTCATAATCCTCCTGACTATCCATGAGTTGTTGGAAAATCCGGTCTCTCGCCTCCTCGTCATCCAACAGAAAAGCTTGATAAACGTAGGGAAAGTAATAGGTAAATCCTTTCTCGCCGAGGTATTCCAATGTCTGCTTGGCATCTTGGGCATTATAGATGCCCCACCAATCGGAAAGAATGGTGGGGAGCTTATCTTTGATGTCCAGTGTCAGCGAGTTAAGATAGGCCCCCTGCTGCAAGGCATAAAGAGAACCTACGGACAGCTTCTTATACTCAGCTTCCATCAAGTGGGAATGGGGATTGAGGCGTATGCCCTGAAAAAAGCGAATAAACTTGCGTACGGTAGGCCATACGTGACGATAAAGATAGCAGACGATGATAATTGGGATTACTACCCAAAGCATCCAGTCAAAGTCAGTCATAAATATTTTTATTGATGGTTTACCGTAAGAAATTCTTGCGGATGTTGTTTAATACACATACCTATTAAGCCATAGGACGGTTTTTCATTCCTCCTCTTCTTTCTTCTTCGATAGCCCCAAAAGATTGAATATAAAATTTTTCAGAGAACTCACCACGCCGATAACCACTAATGCGGCAATACCATAGAAAAGGATTCTGCCACCCCATTGATCCCAAAATGTAGGCTTGGGGATGAGAGTGCCCAACTCCTCTACATTCAAGTCTCTGCGGATAGCCTCTGCATATTCTTCCGAAATATCGTAATAAGTATCAGGATTGAGCTCGGAGAATAGCACAAGGGTACGTTTGCCATCTTCTTCGATATAGCCTAAGTCTAAATGCCTGCCCTCGTCTGTTTTATAATAGGAACTGTCCGGAAGAGTGGCTACTTTCGGGATGCTGTTGTCCACAGGGATTTTAATCCTCACACGTCGTGCTTCGGCACTGCTTGCCAGGAAACAGGCAATTACCGTTAAAATAAATAAGAACTTCTTCATAATCATTCAAAATATAAAAAATTAGTAGTTTGTTTTTAGGCATTAATTTGCCAAGACATTGCATCATTAATCAGATGACACGGCAAAGATATGAAACATTTCTTATAGAGTAAACGCTCGTTTTCTTTTTAACTTTTCTTGCACTAACAGTACAGGTGTGCAGGGCTTGTTAAAACGGAAACTCCAACAATTTTCCTACATTCAATTCTTTTTCTTTTGTTACAAATTCTTCTTCCGTAAAAGGCCCTAAACAGTTTTCGTCCCCAAAATATGTCGTGTGAACAACCTTTACTATATAAAATTCTGTAACATCCTCGTTGTATTCCAATCTTGAATCCGGTTTTAAGAACGGATGTCTTTTCACGATGATGTACTCCTTGTTGTACCGAACATCATAAACTCCACAATCCACAATAATCGGATAACATTTTGATACGGAATCATAGTAGGATAAGCACAATTCATGTATGGTATCACAAGCCGTCAGATAAAAATTTCCAAGTATATGTTTATTGTATATACCATCACAGCTACAAAACTGTGAAAGAAGCATTATCAAAAAAATCTTTATTTTCATACCTTTCTTCATTTATAGATAATTTTTTTCATTTCTATCGTTTATTACTTATTGAATATCAACATACATATCCCTATCCCTGTCAAGAGCCCCCATATAGGGAAAGTCACTATCACCCAAGCCGGGATAATCCTGTTCCACGGATTGCCTTTATATTTCAGCAGTATGGCGGCAGTCCGTTTCCGGGTGTATCGCAGATAGAAGGGGATGACGCAAAACACGGTTGTCAAGGTAAAAAAGATAAGCACGCCTTGTGGTTCCGTGAAGTTCTTCAGGGAAAACCAACTGTCCGTCAGCACACAGTTGAAGAAAATACTAAAAAAGAACAGAGCCATCATGAATATGGCGGCAAACACACAGAAAGCACTGAAACGTGCCGGATCATTATGCTTTAGATAAGCCACATACAATCGGTAATACAGATAATCTAAGAAACAATACCTGTATTTCTTCTTATTCCGTATCGAGCTGTTTTGCTCAATACGATTTTCTGTTTCACTTGAATCTTTCATCTTTGCTACAAATTATTGTTAATGGAATTCTGCTAACATCGTTTAGCTGTTTAGGTGATTGTTATAAACTCATCTTATTCCTTTCAATTCTTCTTTCATTCTTCCTCTCAGGTGAAAATAAGCCAACACGCCAAGAGCATTGAACAATGCGGTTTCATCCTCACTGCGCCCCAATGCCTTATAGATTCGTCGCTTTCCCAAGAGTGGTATTCTCCGCCCGAACCGGGCACTTCCTTCATCTCGCCTTTATTCGTCACCTTTGCCTTGCCCTCCTCGAAAGGGAATCCGAAAGCAAAGCGCGGTTTTATGACCGTTTTGCCGTTCCCGTCCGCATGCCTGATGCAACCTCGCTTATCCACAATACGGTACATACCATCACGTATGGGGTCGTTGCCGTTGTCATATTGAAACACGCCGTAGTGTTTCACGGAGCTGCAACCGCATAGCAACATTGCCATAATGATTGTTATAATTTTACCCATTATATAAATCTTAAATAGCAGAGCCATCAACCGTTGTTCTGTTTCCTATTCATTGATACACAAAGAAAAGCCAAAAGATTATGCTGAAATCAATCGCAAACAGGCAGAGTGGCAACAGCAACTGAAGCCAGAAATAGTTCTTGTCTTTCCTTTCAGGGTATCGGCGGTAATAGGCACGCTCCCTTGCTTTGGTAAAGTACTTCTTCTCAATCTTTGAATATACCTCTGTTGTTGCCCAGGTCCAGCCGAGAAACAAAACCAACAGCAGCCACGACGGCATTACCCGATATAGGAACCTCATTATAAGAAACGGAGGAATAACACCGAAAACAATAAGAAAGATGGCTTCCAACGGCATATACCACTTGTAGATATACCGTGTGCGACCTGCATAATACAGTAAGTCGATGATGCTGAACTTATATTTACGGTTGAAACTCATTGCCCGGTTTTCATTTTTACAAAAATACTGTTTTTATAGCAGACAGGGAGGATTTTTCGCGGTGTTTTCGGGCATAAAGTGGTGATTAAGTGAACGGAAAATATTATTTTTGTATTCGGAATCCTTTTAATTATAAGCCTATGACAGCTACCGATATATACGAAGCAATGAACAGCAAGGCTGAATCATTTTTCGAGTGGGCGCAAACAAGCAACCCGAAATACGGGTTGCTGTTTGCGACCGGGCTGCTTGCATTCTGGCTCACGGGGCTTTTGCTCCGCTGGAAATGGGCGTGTCACTGGCAGTTCAACGGAAAGCTATGGCTTTTCGACGGCTGCAAGCCCGAAACACGCCGCCGGATTCAGATTGTATTGGTCAGCGCAGCGTTAGTCGCCTGCCTGACGATGTTCTTCGTATGGAGGTGACAGCATGGAAAAGGACAATCGAAAATACCGTTTCTGCTTCATCGACTATATGTGGTATGTAGCCGAGATATGGCACGAAAGGGAGCGTACCAATCTCAACGGACGTATGCTACTGTTTTGGTGCTGGCTCTTCGTCCTACTCATACCGCTTGGTTTTCCGCTGGTATTGCGCCTTTTCGGCTGGATGATTGGTTTGGCCATAGTGATTCCTCTCTGCTTTCTTCCCGATTTGTTCTGCCAGCTCCGCTACACAGCCGGGCGGCGTGAAGCGCTCCGTGAACATTACGGAAAGATGAAACATCCCGGCAGGAAACTCGCCGGGATAGTCCTTATCGCCATCGCCCTGACCGTGGCGAACGTAGCACTGATGTTTCACTTTGGATTTATACATTGGGCATGATGAAACCACAAGAACATAAACGGTGCTTTTATTTCTGGGACTACCTCTGGTGGATGGGAGAGAAATGGAAACGAGCAAGACGGACAAGCAGGGTCGATGGCGAAATGATGCTCTCGATTTATATCTTCGCTCTTTCGATATTCCCTATGATGATTGTAACGATCCGGCTGCTTCCGGGTGTGCCGTTATGGTTGTCATGTATCGTTTTTATCGCGATTACATTTGCCGTTATGTCGCTCGTCGGCAGGATTTACAGACAACGAGGCAAAGCCGTGATGTTCCACTATGCCAAATGCGGGTTTAACGAAGTCCTTGCAGTTCTGTTATGGTTTCTTGCGATAGCCATTATCTGTTGTATGATGTATTTTCTTTCGCAAAAGTGATATATAACTTCGATACGAACTCCGGGCCGTTATCTTTCGTGATCTAACTCGATGTACCAATTCCCCTTGATGGGCTTGTACAGCGTGGTGTTGTTATATGTCCTGCGGTAGATTTCGTTCAGGTCGCCTTGTTCGGTGATGCTGATATTCCGGCGGCTTCTCAATTCAGGATCGTAAACGAAACTCTTGGACGTTCCGGCAACCGCGATACCGTGGGAGTAGTACGGCATTATGAGGCTCAACTTTAGCGAATCTGCCATTTCCCGCTCCTGACGGTCAACAAGGACGAGACCGCATCCTATCTCTGCCAATAAGGAATCGAGCAGTATTCGCTCCAGCTTCAACAGCCCATACACCAGGATGTCTTGTTCATCATTCGTTTCATCGGATAGTTCGATCTCCTGCGTTGCCGAATCGAGTATAATAATGCCTTCGGGGGAAAGCGGCGGATAATGAAAACTCCCTTCCGTACAATCCGCCATGATTTCGTACACCTTGTTAAACGCCGCCTCGTGCGTATTGAAGTGCCGTATCATTTCCTCGTCCGACGGTGGCATGGGCGGCTCGCAACTCACAACGGAGATTAATTTCTTTATTCTATTTATTGGGTATGTTGCCTGAACATTCTCCACCGCCTTCATCTTCTTGCCGGTTATTCCTTCCAGTGCGGTTGATAATAAAACCATCGCAGGGATAAGGGACAAAACAATGGAGAAAAAGAAAAAGTTACGCCGGGTGGGACTGAACTTACGTCCCGCATAATGCTGCATGACCGCTTTTCGTCGGGAAGACGGGTATATTTTGCCAAGTAGTCAGCCACTCACAATAATGGCAATAGCCATTACGATTAGAAGAATGGCTGCAAACACTTCGAACACGAAGCGGTCATAAAGGAAATGATCGGCTATGGTCAGAATGGGCATAAAGATAAAAGACACGATGCAAGCCATCAGCATGTCATTTCCTTTGGGTTGTCTGATATTGACCTTGTGATAGTTTTCCCATGTTATTTCTCCCAACCAGAACAGGTAGTCGAAGAAATAATAATGCCGTTGTCGTTCTTGCTCTTTATTTTCCCGTTTCTTCATTCTAAATATATTGCGTGGGTAATGTTTGATAGTGCCTCGTTTATTCAGTCGGTTTGCTGTTTGTTGGCTACTTTACCAATTTAGCAACGACAACATTTCCTTAAGTTTTTCTTCATTTCCTTTTTTCAGGAATCTTGGTAAGATAGCTAAATGCTTTAGCTTCTTAATGGGAAGTAATGTTAGTAGGCTTTCTTGGGGAAATTGAATTAAAAGCTGACTGATAATCCAATATTTCCAAATGGTATCATTTTCCTGATTCACCAATATCTGTTTGATGCTTGGCAAAAGTTCTTTGTGAAATTTTGGTAAGACATGAATAATCTCTAATGCAACAGGGTAATTCATGTCAGCAATCCATTCCAGAATAGAGGTTGCCACAACCGATACTTGTTCAGGAGTTGCCAATGACAGACGCTTAGCTGCGTCTAAATCAAATTTATCTTTAGGTATCAATCTTTGTTCATTCATATTTATCAATAATGTTCGGCAGTGTTCCGCCTTATTCAGCCGCTTATTATATTTATTACTGCTTTATGCTATATCCGTTTTTCAGCAGATTTTCAATCTCAGTTGTAATATATAAATTTCTGCCGTCTTGTTTCATAGGGATATATATTTTCTTTATCCAATTAAAGAAATCATTTGCCCAAGAAAGAAAACTGTCTGACTTTTGAACAAGCTTGTTATCGTTATAATAACGGGCTGTATAACAAATTTTCCCTCCAATAATTTCCTTTGATTTATGGTTAATATAACATTTATCAAACTCAATCAAATTGCTAAAAGTTGCATTAGGAAAGTATTTGAACCCATCACTATATGGACTACAATCTATTTTATCAATAATGACATCTTCCTCTTTTTGAAACAGAATGACCCGTTTCCATTCATCTGTATTTTCATCCTCTTTTATCATAGGAATAGGATGCAAACAGTTTCCTGTTAGTGGCAATGCAGAAATATGTATTCCACACTTGTCAAGGTAACTATTAATCGTAGGATAATCATTATCACTACAATAAAACGGTATTTGTCTTGTGTTCATAAGTACATATATTGATAATGTTCGGCAGCGTTCCGCTTATTCAGTCAGTCGGTTTGCTGTTTGTTATCGACCTTCTTTTCTAAATATTCAATTTTCCATTCTCTTTCCTTTTCGTCAGGCACATTGCATAATTCATATATTTCATGCCATCCATCTTTACCCATTTCAACGAAACTGCAATCATAACCCGTATAGAGTTCCTTTGCATAATCTTCAGTTGAATTGAAATGTTCTAAAGAAAGAAAACTAAACGTTTCTTCTCGCCACTGATTATGATTGTATTCATCAATAATGAAATTCAGCGGCTTATTTCCATAATTCATTTCTACATATTTATCAAGTGATACGAAGTATAACAAGATATGTAGCGAACCATTTATTCTAATGACATCAATACCGTTATTGCCTAAATATTGATTATGAACTTTTCTTATACGTTTGTGTAAGTCATTGATTAATATATCAGATTCAACCAACAACTCAAAAGTTATATTATTATTTATGTCCTTTATTTTGATAATCATTTTGTTTTTATTTTTATAGGTTGATAATGGGATGCGAATAGTTGACCGTTAGGGCAGTTTATTCGCTTGTTAGCAACCTCTTTTCGTTTTATAGATTATTTCAGAATATCCATTTGGAAATGATTGGGTAATAGTTTCTAAAGTCCCATCGTCTTGATATTGGAATATGTGAACTAAATCACTACCACTTTTACCATCAATATCATATTGTTTAATTTCAATATGTGTCAAGGCATTTTCATTATAGATGTAATTCTCTTCACGGCTACCACGACTACCACATGACTGTAACCGTTTCAACTTTCCGCCCTCGAAAAAGTAATGGCGTACATTTATCAAACGTTTACCATTATTATATAGAATACTTTTCACAAGATTGTCTGTATAATATAGAAAAGTGTGATAAAACTGATTTTCAATTGAACAACCAACCTTAACTTCGACTATTTGATTTTGATTATTAAACCCGTAGATACAAAGATTTTGGGTGCTTTATACTGTATCAGGACGCTTTACAGGTTTTCCTTGTCTGAAACCATTACGCTGATAGGAATATGGGGTAAGCTGCCCTTATACAATTCAGTCCTGATAACATCGCTTTCTATTTGTTGTCTTATGATTTCAAAGTCATTTTTCAATGCTTCAAATTCAGTTCTTAAAGTTTCTTCAATCATTTCCATTTATTTAGGTGGCTAATGTATTCAATAACCACACCTTATGGTGCGTTTCCTAATCTCTAATATCCACACCTCACGAATCATCCAGTGTATCAAGCGGATTGGGGATGCTTGATTTGTGGGCATTCGTCACATGAAGATATATACTTGTTGTCTTAATGTCATAGTGTTCCGGTAGTTCCTGTATGGTTCTTAGGTCAGTACCTTGTTCCAGTAAATGGGTAGCGGAAGAGTGGCGGAGCATGTGTGCATGTTCCCGATGGCGGACATATACCCGGCTGTAACCGGCATATTCTATCCGTATATAATCCAGAGCATCTATGTTCTGTTTTGTCAGTACGATACTTCCCCCGTTGTTGGCTTGCATCCATGTAGGGCTTGTTTTATAACGTTACAACTATCATTCAACGAATAATGCTGCCAAAGTTATAAAACTATTCCGAATAAAGTAAACGAGTGTTCTCCCTTTTATCCTTTTTTGTCATAGACAACCCCGTTGGTGGGGAAACAGCGTAGGGCTGGAGTGTGTCTAACGCTTCAACAGGGAGTAAATGGCATGCAGGTGTTTGGCAAGTTACCGGAACATGACTACCGCATCCTCTACATCCACATCCCCCCTCAGCTCTCCGGCAGCTATATTCGTATTATTCATACATTATTTTGCCTCAAAGCGGCAAATGTCGTCTTTTTTAGTGCGTAAATCAGCAAATATTGCTTATCTTTGCACCAAAATAGACGAATATGACTATAAGAAGTTGGATAAAACAACGTGAAATAGCAGGAAGACCTACATTTTCCATAGCAGATGTAAAGGAGGAATTTCCAAACACATCTGTTAGGGTTATTACCTCTGAATTATATCGTTTGTCAAAGCAATCGATAATTGTACCTGTTTATAAGTGCTTTTATACTGTAATACCTGTGCAATATTCCGCTCGGGGGGTCGTTCCACCTTTATATTATATAGACCAATTGATGGCATATTTGGGCAAACCTTATTATATAAGTCTGCTAAGTGCAGCCGAATTACATGGTGCAGCACATCAACGACCGCAAAAGT
The DNA here is from genome assembly GCF_000186225.1 of Bacteroides helcogenes P 36-108. NCBI lineage: Bacteria > Pseudomonadati > Bacteroidota > Bacteroidia > Bacteroidales > Bacteroidaceae > Bacteroides > Bacteroides helcogenes. The sequence continues at coordinate 3,218,488 of NC_014933.1, forward strand.
TTTCAGTAACCACCATATTCCCTAAGGCTACCACTTCCAGCCAGTATAACAATCAGTTAATATGGAACTATCGTCGTGAGATACCTGAGGGCCTACTCATGCAAAGGAATTCTGAGACAGGTAGAGTGAAATTCTCTTCCCCGGAACTAACGGCTGTCGATTTAGTTCAATATAATCAACTGATAGGTGGGCTTTCTATGGCTACCACTGTTTTAGAAGAACTTTTGGAATATACAGATTTCAACAAACAGTCCGAATCCCTACTCTCTGTAACCAATATTCCCACATTACAACGGTTAGGATATATTGCAGAAGTTATACTGGAAGAGACAGAGCAGGCAAATACACTGTTCAACCTTCTTAAATCAAACAATAAACGAATGAAGAAAATTCCATTGGATTCAGACCATTCTACAGATGGGTGTCCGATAGACAACCGATGGAATGTTATAATAAATCAAGCAATAGAACCAGACGACTTATGATAGACAGAGCATCAATACAGGAATGGAGCATTCAGGTTCCATGGAAAGAGAATGTGCAGGTTGAGCAGGATTTGCTCATATCACGTGCGTTGGTCGCAATTTTCAGCGATGAGTTTTTGGCAAGCCAATTGGCGTTTCGTGGAGGTACAGCCCTCCACAAACTCTATATGTCTCCACAGCCAAGATACAGTGAAGACATTGACCTTGTTCAGATAACATCAGGGCCAATCAAACCCATTATGTTTCGTCTTGGTGAGGTTCTGGACTTTATGCCAGACCGTGTAACCAAGCAGAAAAGGTACAATAACACTATGCTATTTCGCATGGAGTCAGAAATACCGCCAATCATGCCAATTCGATTGAAACTTGAAATCAATTGCTTTGAGCACTTCAATGAGATGGGACTTGTAAAACACCCATTTACAGTTGATAGCCAGTGGTTCAAAGGCTCTTGTGAAATCACAACTTACCATTTTGCAGAATTACTCGGCACTAAACTTCGTGCATTGTATCAACGCAAAAAAGGCCGTGACTTATTCGACTTGTATGAAGCATTGACGAAAACTGATGTAAATTTGGATGATGTCATTCGCTGCTATCGTAAGTATATGAGTTTTGTTGTCAACCAGCCTCCAACACATAAGCAATATACCCTCAATATGGAAGAAAAAATGCAAGATCCAGGCTTTCTTGGCGATACACAATTGCTTATTCGTCCGGAAATGTCTTTTGATCCAGTTGAAGCATACGAATTGGTGCGTGAAAAGCTGATTGACAAGCTATTGATCAAGTAATTAAGCCTGAATCACGATGTCAAACCAAATACGTTTACATAAGCGACTTCTGTTTCCCCTTCACAAGAGACAAAGAAATTAGGTTTCATTGTCTTCTAATTCTTTTGCTTTCTTTGTTTGGATATTTGCAGCCTGCATATCCAAAACCACTCGTCCTTTATGGAAAATGATATTCGACTTGCCTTTTTAGTTTTTTGATACATAATTCTTTGCGAAAGAATGACGGAGCATGTGTACATGTTCCCGATGGCGGGAAAACAGCGTTGGACTGTGGTGTGTCTAACGCTTCAGCAGGGAGTAAATGGCATGCAGGTGTTTGGCGAGCTGCCGGGTGTCGAGCCCGTCTCCCAATGCCATTTCAAACGAAAGCCCCATGTAAACTTGCCGGAACATGACTACCGCATCCTCCACATCCACATCGCCCCGCAGCTCTCCGGTAGCTATGGCACGTTGTATGGCGGCACGCCAATGGGCATAATCATTGTTCACAAGGTTATGGAGTTTTTCTTGTGCGTCGGGGACATATTGGAGTACCTGAAACAGGAAATGAAAATATTTTGCGTGGTATGTGAGTGTTCCTGGCACAGGTTTGTCTTTATCGGCATCCATCAGATTGCCTAATATATCCATTGTCCGTTCTACGCCACGCACATATTCGTCTATGAACTCGGCAAACGTGCCGTTCGTTTCAGTGAATTTGTTCTGTGGATTCTGCGTACTGAACAAGAATTTATCCACTACGGCGGTGAACAATTCCTGTTTGTTCTCATAGTATTTGAATATCCCGGCTTTCGACATTCCGAGCATCTTTCCAAGTTCCGCAAAACTGGCTTTCTCATAGTTCACGGACGTAAACAACTTGAACGCAGCTATCAGTAATTCATCACGGGTAATTTTCATATTATGGCAGTCTTTTATATTTTCCAGTTCCGAAATTACTATTTTATTCCCATACAGACCCTATTACAGGCAATAGATTAACAAAAATAAATTTGCGGATGCCTTAGCTGGTCGGAACAGTCGGTTTTAGAACAAGCCAATAAATGGAGACAGACATCTGCCAAAAGCAGACAGAAACGCATAAAAAAGTCAGTGTCCAAATCGTACCCCCTCAAAAGGGTAAGGATAGATAAAATATTGATATTTAGGACAGTGAACCGGATGGGGTAAAGGCCCAAGCGGATCACGGAAAATAAAAAACAATCAAATAGCAAAAAGGGTACTTTAAAGAACGATGTGTAATTTTTAAGGGATCACTTTACAGTGAATGAAGGGAGAACTGAGAGTGAAGTTTCCACTTTACCAACTATTTTGCACACTTTTAAAGAAAACGGAATAAAAATAGTATTTTAAAGTTCGAAATATGTATTTTTGCAAGTGTATTCACCTACAATATAGGTTGACAAAAAGCTAAAATATTTATCATTCAACCATAACATAGTTCTATTGAAGGCAATGAATCAAAAGGAAAACTCTCTTACATCTACTTATGAATAAAGTAGTAAAAGCATTTTGTGACAGAGTCTTTTTATTAGTATGATAACTAAATATCACGCGAAGTATTACGCAAACTTGCTTACACAAAAAATTGTGGGCGGTGAACTATCATCAATCTCGCAGTCTCTAATGAGTGCATCAGTTGACATCAATCCACATCAGATTGATGCAGCGCTCTTTGCATTCAAATCACCACTATCTAAAGGTGTCGTTTTAGCTGATGAAATCGGTTTAGGAAAGACTATTGAAGTAGATAAATCTGGTATTGACAATATTATCCTTGACACCACGAACTACAATGAAGCCATCAAGAACGGCAGATCTCCATATTCAAAGAATAAGGCAATTATTTGTTCTTATAATTTTGTGGCTCGTAAAAAGGATGAAATATTGATGCATGGTTTCGATATATCAATCATTGATGAAGCTCACAAACTAAGAAATGTTTATCGCCAATCAAGCAAAACATCTCATGCAGTTCGTGATGCTCTCACATCAACAAAGAAGTTCTTGCTTACAGCTACACCCTTCCAAAACTCATTACTGGAGCTTTATGGCTTGACAAGCATAATTGATGATCATATTTTTGGTAGTGAGAAATCATTTAGAAGTGAATACGGTTCTGGAGAAAATAATGCTGACCTTCGTGCACGATTGTCTGCGATATATAAACGTACATTGAGACGTGATGTAAAAGAATATATCAATTATACAAATAGATTACCACTGACACAGAAGTTCGACTCAACTGATGCAGAGTATGAGCTGTATCAAACTATTTCTGATTTTCTCAGAAGAAACGATATATACTCAGTCCCTGCACAGCAGAAGAAGTTGACTACAATGATAATCCGTAAGATATTGGCTTCTTCTACTTTTGCTCTTATAAGTACATTGACCAATACAAAATCACGTCTCGAAAAGATGCTCGAAACGGTATCTATGCTCTTATTTACAGCAGAGGATTTGATAGATGAACTCATGAAAGATACTCGCCATCAAATTTTGGAAAACTTTGATATTGATGTGCAAGAACATCTAAACAACACATCATAACAACAATAAAGAATGTGAATAGTAGAAACCTTTCATTCTTCAAAGAAGAAGAAGACAGAATCTATCGTTGGGAACGCGATGTGATTGATGGTATTGAGCAAGAACTTGATATGGTAAAGCGTAATATACGTGAGACAGAAAGACTTGCTCGTCAAGCTGAAAATATAGAAGAACGTATCAGTCTTGAAGCTAAAGCAGAGGATCTGCGCCGCCAGAAGCGTAGAAAGCGCAATGAACTTGAAAACAGGGAAGATGAAATATCTGTTCGTAGAAAAGAGCTCGTTGCTGAACTTGAGAGAAAAATGATTCAAACAACTTCATCAGACAATCTATTTATTGTCCGTTGGAGTAATAACTAATTAATAAGCAGCATAATGAATGAATATCAGAAGCGCTTCGTCGCATTATTGAAAACCATATTTGAGTTAGATAAGTCTGACCTTGATTTCGGTATTTACAGAATCATCAATATTCGTCAACGCGAGATTGTTGATTACTTCGAGAATCGTCTACCCAAGAAAATACAAGAGATTCTCGCACCATTTGCAAATGAAAAGACTGATGAAATCAAGCAAAAGTTGGCTAAGATAGAGTCTGATGTTGAATCAATGGGTATGACTATTGATACTCTCCAAGACAATACTCCAAAGAAGCAAGAATATATCGCTTTGCAGAAGCAGTTATCTCAAGGCTCTGATATGTCAGCACTCGAAAGCGACGTCTATTCTGCACTATATTCATTCTTTAACCGTTACTACGAGGAAGGAGATTTTATCTCTAAACGTCGTTATAAAGAAGGTGTTTATGCCATTCCGTATGAAGGTGAAGAAGTAAAACTGTATTGGGCTAACCAAGACCAGTATTACATCAAGACTGCCGAAAACTTCAAGGATTATTCGTTTGTTACAAAGGAAGGGATAAATGTTCATTTCCGTTTGGTTGATGCTACAATCGAGCAGAACAATAATAAGGAAACCAACGATTCTAAACGTGTGTTCATGCTGTACACAGAAAATGATGAGCGGCCTGAATTGAAGACATTCGAATGGAATGCTGAATCAAAGGAACTAATCATTCGCTTTATCTTTGACATACCTGCTGACAAAAAGAAGAACTATGCTGATGATAACTATACAAAGATTCGTGAATACATTATTGGTGTACCTGAATTGATGATGCCATTGATGTACCAAACATCAACAGATCCAAAGAAACCTGTAACTTTGATTCAGAAACATCTTAATGGATATGTAGCAAAGAACACATTCGATTATTTCATCCATAAGGATTTAGGTGGATTCCTCACACGTGAACTTGATTTCTTTATCAAGAACGAAGTGATGCATCTCGATGACCTTGACACAGACGACGAAGTTCGTGCCGAAAGTTATCTTGCAAAGGTTCGTGCCGTGAAACGAATAGGAAAAGAGATAATCACATTCTTGGCGCAGATAGAGAATTTCCAGCGCAAACTTTGGCTGAAGAAAAAGTTTGTGGTGGAAACGAATTGGTGCATTACACTTGACCATATTGATAAATCTTTCTATCCGGAGATTATTGCTAATAAGACACAGATTCAGGAGTGGATTGATATGTATGCTATTGATGAAATCAAAGGAGATCTAAATACAACAGCATTCACAAATCCTCCGAGCATAGAATTTTTGAAGGAGAATCAGAACTTAATTGTTGATACAAAGAATTTTCCGACCACATTCCGTGACCGTTTAATTGCATCTATAGATAATATAGATGAGAACACTAATGGTTTGATGATAAATGGAGATAATTATCATGCTATTAATTTACTACAAGAAAAGTGTAAAAAAAGAATAAGCTGTATATATGGGGATCCTCCATACAATGCAAAATCATCCGAAATTCTTTACAAGAATAATTTTAAGCATTCATCATGGATTGCAATGATGAATAGTCGTTTAGAATTAGTATCGCCTCTGAAAACAGAAAGAGGTGCTATCGTTACTGCAATAGATGAAAATGAAGGCTTTAACTTAATGAAATTATTAGATACATTATTCCCGTATTGGAGTAAAACAGCTGTTTCCGTTCTTCATAATCCAGCAGGTGTACAAGGTGATAATTTTTCATATAGCCATGAGTATGCAATATTTCTATTTGAAAACTTCAAACATGTAATTGGCAAAAAAGAGAAAGAGGAGAAATCTACCGAGCCATTCAGAGATTGGGGACCAACCGGATTAAGAAACCCTCAAGGAAATACGTTCTATCCTATTATTGTAAACTGTAAAAGTGATAAAATAGTTTCTATTGGTGACGCTTGTGCTCCAGATTTTCATACAACAGAACAAAATGTTGTAATAGGAGATAATATTTTAATATATCCTGTTGGAGATGATGGTATTGAAAAAAAATGGGTATTTGCAAGAGATTCTGTTGACTCAATTATTGATGAACTATATCCAGTTAACAATAATGGTGTTATTCAAATAATGAGAGATAAATCTAAAGGTAGTTACAAGACGGTTTGGGATGATAAAAAATATTATGCGAATGTTTATGGGTCAAAACTTCTTAATAATATTATGGGTACGAAAAAATTCGATTTTCCCAAATCATTATATACCATCTCTGATTGCATTCTTGCTGTTAACGAAGTACAAAAAGGTCATAGCATAATTATGGATTATTTTGCTGGTTCAGGAACTACAGGCCACGCCGTAATCAATCTAAATCGTAAAGATAAAGGTAATCGAAAGTACATACTCATAGAAATGGGTGAATATTTTGATTCTGTTACGAAACCCCGTATGACGAAAGTTATTTATTCTCCAGATTGGAAAGACGGTAAACCCACCATTCGAAACAAAGGCATTTCTCAAATAATGAAATATATGCGTCTTGAAAGCTATGAGGATGCATTATCAAATATCTCTCTTGATGAGAAAGGCTCATTCTTCGGATCCAACTTGGGAGATGAATATCTAATAGGCTATATGCTTGATATGGAATCAAAAGGCAGCTTGTTTAACCTTGAGGCTTTTATCACTCCATTCGAGTACAACATGAAGATTACAGAGAAAAATGAATGTAAAGAAAGACAAGTAGATGTAGTTGAGACTTTCAACTATCTTATCGGTTTGTCAGTACATAGCCTGTCTGCAATCTCCTACTTCTCAACTAAAGAAGCTGTCAATCCTTCTTATGAAGGTGCTGTTGACTTGCAGAAAGACCAAAATGGTGTATATGGATTTCGTCAGGTAGAAGGAACATTACCTGATGGTCGCAGAGCATTGGTTATATGGCGCAATATCAATAAAGATAATATTCTTGCAAGCAATGCTGCACTGGATGCCTATTTCTCGAAATATCGTATCAATCCTGCCGACCGTGAGTTTGATGTGATATATATCAATGGAGATAATAATCTTGAGAATCTGCGTCTTGACGATGAGCAATGGAAAGTGATGCTCACTGAAACAGAGTTTAATAAACGAATGTGGGAGGAATAACGAAGTATGGCAAAGAAGAAAAGTTCACCACCAGTCAACTTTGAAACCTATTTGGTTTTATTCCGCTACTTTCTTGGTGAGATAGGCACTACCGAACTGAAAAGTTTGGGTAACAAGCTTAACAGCGTTGAATATGAAGGACTGGATGAGAATGGCAATACCCATTTTCATCACTACATAGCTCAGATAACCAAGATGAAACATTGTAGTATCACAACCGATAAGTTGCGAGAATACGATGAGAGAATCTGTCGATATACAAAAGAAATTGGAGAGAACCGTGGTGGGATCAGTCTGAAGTATTTTCAATACATCTCCCTGTTATTCACTGAGATGTATCTCGACAACTACTTTGCAGATAGATCAGCCTTCTGTAAGTCGCTTAACGAATTCATTGACAGCGAAAACGCAAGAACACTTGGCGCTCTTACGATGGAACCATATACCATTAACTCCATGAACAAATTAGCGTATATGTGTGCCACAGGTAGTGGTAAGACACTTTTAATGCACATCAACATAAAGCAATTTATATTCTATTTGAAGCGTGCAAAACGAATAAACGGCAGTATCGCTATCAATAAAATTATAGTGCTTTCGCCAAATGAAGGAATGAGTAAACAACATTTAGGTGAGCTTACTCTCTCTGGAATTAAAGCCAATATCTTTAACAAAGATGGTGGCGGTATGTTTAGCGGACAAAATGAAGGTGTTACTATCATTGATATGAACAAGCTCAAAGAAGAAGGTAAAGTGAAAACTGTATCGGTAGACAGCTTTGAACGCAATAACCTTGTTCTTGTGGATGAAGCCCATCGTGGCATGTCTTCAACAGATGGTGTTTGGTACGACTATCGTACACGATTAAGCGAAGAAGGTTTTGCCTTTGAGTACTCAGCTACATTCAAACAAGCACTGAATGCCACATCTTCAAAAAAGGAAGATAGGCAGATGGTAGCGGAATATGGCAAGTCTATAATAATGGACTACTCTTATAAATATTTCTATGGCGATGGCTATGGAAAGGATTATCGTATCTATAACCTCAGAGCAGGTATTGATGATAATCACCGTCATTTGTATTTGATAGGTTGTTTGCTTTCCTTCTTCCAACAAGTGAAGTACTCTATTGAAAAACGAACCGAACTGATTCCTTTCAATATAAAGAATCCATTATTAGTGTTTGTTGGAAATCGGGTAACGGCATCAACATCAAAAGATGAGTTGAGTGATGTTCAGGAAGTGCTATGTTTTATCGACAGATTTGTTCGTAACAAACAAGAAAGCATCCGTTGCATAGAACAAGTGAAGTCAGAAGAAACAGGTCTTACCGATAAATATGGGCGTGATTTATTTTCGCACAATTTCAACGCGCTAATAGATGTGTATGGCCAATTACCATCAGCGCAAGTGCTATATGAAGATATGCTTCACCTGATATTCAATACCGATACAGTTGCCGATGCTCCACGATTGCACATTGAAGCCATAAAGCAGGTACAAGGTGAAATAGCAATGAAGATTGGCGAATATGGTGATTACTTTGGGGTGATAAACATTGGCGATACAGCTAATCTTATTAAGGCTTGTGAAGCAAAGGGAATAGTAAGCAGAAGCGAAGAATTCGTTTCTACTTCATTATTCAGTAGCATCAACGATAAAGAATCAAAGGTTAGAATACTTATCGGTTCACGAAAATTTACCGAAGGATGGAACAGTTGGCGTGTGTCTACAATGGGATTGATAAATTTTGCCAAAGGTGAAGGTTCTCAGGCAATTCAGTTGTTTGGTCGTGGTGTTCGTTTGAAAGGATATAAAGGAATGCTGAAAAGGTCCACATGCCTTGACGATACATCAGTAAAACCTTTGCGATATATAAATTGCGTGGAAACACTTACCATTTTCGGTGTGAAGGCGCAATATATGGAGGATTTCAAGAAATTCATTGAACAGGAAGGCGCTCCTATTAATGATGATATTATTGAAGTGACTCTGCCAGTGGTCAATCGTTATGATGAAGTAAAGACAAAGAAACTCCGTGTCATAAAAGTAAAGGACGGAAAGAATTTCAAGAAGCAAGCACGACGTATGGTGCTCGATGTACCCAAAGAAGACTTCATGCGATACCTTGTTCGTAGTAAGTCGGTACTTGATTGCCGAAGCAAGATTCAATCCATTGAATCATCAGGCTCATTAAAAATGAATATTCAGGTGATTGATACAAGATTCACGATTCCAGCGTCAACACTTGCTTTGCTTGATTACTATCGCATTTTTGATGAGATTCAGCAATACAAGAATGAGAAGTCTTATTTCAATATCAGCATTGATAGAAACAAGCTGAAACCTATTCTTGAAACAGATGGTTGGTATGAACTAATTATTCCAGAAAAGCAACTTGAAATAGATTCAATTCGCAAAATAGAGTATGTCACAGACTATGCGATTATGGCATTAAAGTCTTATATGGACAAATTCTGCAAATTCGAGCAAGAAAGATGGGAAGCACCATTACTTGAATTCCAAGAAATATCGGCTACCGACAATAATTTTGTAGATGAATATACCTTCACCGTTACACCACAAAATAGCTTAGATACCACTGGTGAAGAATTGGATAAATTCATTGGAGATATAAAGTCTATTCTTACAGATAATAATGGATTGAACGAATACGAAAAGAAGTTTGACTTCAACAAAAATCTGTGTCTGTTTGATTTCCGTTCTCACTTGTATGCGCCATTGGTATGCTTGAAAAAGGGAAATACCAATATACAGATTACTCCTGTCAGTTTGAATGAAGATGAAAAGCTGTTTGTTGATTATCTAAAGGAATTTACAGAGAATAATGGTGATATGCTTGAAAACAAATCTCTTTATCTTCTAAGAAATAAAAGTAAGGTGGGTATGGGATTCTTTGTTGCAGGTAATTTCTATCCTGATTATATCTTATGGATAGACACACATGAAAAGCAATATATCACATTTGTCGATCCGAAAGGATTGCTTCGTATTATGCCTGATGACCCTAAGATTGAATTCCACAAAACAATCAAGGATTTGGAAAAGCAGTTAGCACCGACAGCAGGTGATAAGCAGATTGTTCTCAATTCATTCATTATGTCTGCAACAAAATCAGCAGATTTGTATGAATGGTGGCATTGGGATAAAACCACAAGAGAGGCACATAATGTCTATACTCTTGATGATGACCAATGCGTTATCAGCATGATAAATAAAATATGCTTTTTACAAAGTTAATATACAAATGGAAGACTATGAGAGAAATCTCATAGTCTTCCATTTACACAATGTTATGGAGTGCCCCAGGCATTTCACTCTCACAGAACTGTATTTGAAAGTCCCCTCTCAGTTAGGTACATCCTCAACTTTATAATCTCAGGAAAGAACTCCACATCAACGATGCTATTATGTAATATACAGAAGTTTGACTTAATACTGCAAAAGATTTTCCCGAATACAAGTTGATTACCGTAAGAGGAAAAGGCTATTATTCCACTTCTTCCAAATAAAGCACACGGCTTGAATAATCGTTCTGCTTCTGATAGTCCACCCGATGGTTATAAGGAATTTCCAATCCATTCGCCATGAGATAAACACCACTGAAAAATCTCCCTTCAAAGCTCAGAGGAGTATTATCTATACGGTTTAGTTCATGTACCTTGTATTGTTTATCAGGACATAAACCCGCCATCCTTACACGAGGCAGGTGCTGGTTCACAAAATGTTCTGTTTTCCACCAATAAAACACAGCTTTGTCTTTTTCCGGCGCAACGTACATCAATGAAGCTACACCCAGCTTATCGTATGGAGACATCAGACGATAGATATCGCCCAACTGCACAATAGGACGGATAACCTTATACTCGGTAATAGCATTTTTGCAAAGAGTTTTTTCTTCTTCCGTCATATTTTTAGGTTGAATTTCCATACCCAAACGACCACTCATCGCCACATCAACACGATATTTCAGAGGGATGGCGCGGAAAGTCTGATGATTGGGGGTGGCACTGATATGCGATTCCATAGCAATGGCAGGGAAGAAATAAGAAGTCCCCCATTGCATGTAAATTCGCTGGAGTGCATCTGTGTTGTCGCTTACCCAAAACTCATCAAAGTAAGGTAAAATACCATAATTGGCACGACCGCCACCGCTGGCGCATGCTTGAATTGTCAAATCCGGATATTTGGTACGGATACGTTGACAAACTTTTTCAAAACCACGGTGGAATTCTATATACATGTGACTCTGATTATCTTTTGTCAAATACTGGGAGCCATGATTCATAATGGACATATTGGCATCCCATTTGATGTAATCTATGGCAGGATAAGCAGTCATAAGATCATCCACAATCTTAAAGATAAAGTTTTGTACAGCAGGATTGGCAAGATCAAGTACCACCTGCGTGCCACCACGCCCCAATACAGGTTCGCGATCAGATGCTTTAATTATCCAATCAGGATGCTGTTCGTAGAGTTCACTGGCAATATTTGTCATCTCAGGCTCAATCCAAATACCAAACTTAATACCATGCTTTTCTGCATTCGCAAGCAGACTTCCAATACCATCAGGAAGTTTCTTCTTATCAACCGCCCAATCACCCAAAGAAGAATTGTCACTATTGCGAGGATATTTGTCGCCAAACCAACCGTCATCCATTACAAAAAGCTCGCCTCCCATAGAAGATATATCAGCCATCATCTGGTCCATGCCGACCTGATGGATATCAAAATAAACACCCTCCCAGCTATTCAATAAAATTTTGCGAAGTGTACTGCCATGTGCCAGTTTATGCAGCCGTGCCCAACGGTGAAAATTACGGCTGCTGCCACTCAGACCTTCATCACTGTATGTCAGTGCCAAGTGGGGAGTACAAAAAAGTTCATCCTTTTTCAAAGAATAGTTTGAATTTTCCTCATTGATTCCGGCAAAGAAATGGTGGTATTCATCATCGCGAGTATCAATGCGAAGCTCGTAATTTCCACTGTAACAAAGTGCAGCACCAATCACACGACCCGTATTCTCCTGCGGTTTGCCATCCAGTGAAAACATTACTTCGGCATGAGATGTATGAGAATTGCGCACACCATCCTTATTCTTGATAATCTTCATTCCAGGAGCCAGAGCCTCTTGTGAGAGTTGTCCTTCGTTGGCCCATGAGCCATACAGATGAGACAACCATACATCACCGCGACGAATAGGCAAGTAGGCTGAAGCAAACTGATTGAGTACAACCGTTTCCTTTTCCTGATGAAAGACTTCCGTCCATACCTCTATGATGTCAACATCCTGATAGGCTTTGTAACAGACATTCACAAAAAACGGATATAGCTTGTCTTTCAGTTCAATAACGTTGACGGTGGCATTACCATCTTGTTTCTCCAAAGTCTTGACCACTTCCAGTTGCAGAGTCATATTGCCATCGGTATGTTTCACGGCAAGAGCCGATTCCGTAGGACAATTCATTCCATATGCCGGATAAGCGGCCGCGATGGTTTTCACTACTCGCTGTTTTCCGCCGACAATCTCAAAATTACTGAAGTCTGATTCAGATAGTTTATGCCCGTAATACATATATCTCAGTTCTCCCCCTTGAGGAGCCGATAATACCAACGATGTATGAGGAGTAGATACATGCACATTCTGTGCAAACAAGTTGCCGAGCAACAACAATGCTCCAAATAAAAGCTTCATTCGTTTCTTGAAATCCATGTCTTTCTTTGTTTAGATTCAATGATACAACTATATATCGGCAAATATAGGTCATTTTTTACTAATAAATCTATACCATTTTATCATATCCTGACACTTGTTGCCTCATTTCTCATGATGCAATAGTTTCTTAAGACTCATCGGCAATCGTCCCACGCCATATTGCCGCTTTACTCCTATTCATCCTTGAACGATGCATAGCAGAGTCGCAATCCTTGCTATCATTAAAAGCCTTTTATCAATAAATTAAAAGCCTATTAATAATAACACAGGTAGGAACATATTGTGGCAGGGGTGCGAACAGAACGGAATTACATTTTAATTACATGAGGACAATGAATTTCGGAGTGTAGCAGAAAATATCAAGAAATTATATAACTTTGCAGCGCTTTTTAAAAGCAGAAATCTATTTAATTCGTTTGGATAAAAGATAAGAAACGCTTATGCAAAAATCCGATTGCATCATCGGTGTGGAACACGTATCGAAATTTTTCGGAGAGAAAGCCGTATTGGATGATGTGAATTTGTTTGTCCGCAAGGGCGAGTTTGTAACGATACTGGGACCTTCCGGTTGCGGCAAAACTACATTATTACGCCTCATAGCCGGTTTCCAAGTCGCTTCAAAAGGAATAATAACCATCGCCGGAAAGGACATAACACAAACGCCACCGCACAAACGCCCGGTGAACACAGTATTTCAAAAGTATGCACTCTTTCCCCATCTCAATGTGTTCAATAACATCGCTTTCGGCTTGAAGTTGAAGAAAATTCCCGATATTGCCATCGGAAAGAAAGTAAAACAAGCACTACGCATGGTGGGTATGACAGACTATGAAGATCGGGATGTCGATTCCCTGTCCGGTGGGCAACAGCAGCGTGTAGCCATCGCCCGTGCCATCGTCAACGAACCGGAAGTGCTGCTACTCGATGAGCCTCTTGCCGCACTGGATTTGAAAATGCGCAAAGACATGCAGATGGAACTGAAAGAAATGCATCAGAAGCTGGGCATCACCTTTGTTTACGTAACCCACGACCAAGAAGAAGCTCTCACACTGAGCGACACGATCGTTGTTATGAGTGAAGGCAAGATTCAACAAATCGGCACTCCGATAGACATCTACAATGAACCTATTAATTCTTTTGTTGCCGACTTCATAGGTGAAAGCAATATCCTGAATGGCATAATGACAAAGGACAAACTTGTCAGTTTCTGTGGAAAAGATTTTGAATGCGTGGACGAAGGTTTCGGCGAGCAGGCACAGGTAGATGTGGTGATTCGTCCCGAAGACATCTATATATTCGAGCCGTCCGATGCTGCACAACTGACAGGTACTGTAACCAGTTGTATATTCAAAGGTGTGCACTACGAAATGTTGGTGCAGACTCGCGAAGGTTATGAACTCATGGTGCAAGATTACCATAGTTTTGAAGCCGGACGCGAAGTAGGACTGCTGGTAAAACCGTTCGATATTCATGTGATGAGAAAGGAACGCACCTGTAACACTTTCAAAGGAAAACTGACAGATGAAACTCACGTAGAGTTTTTGGGGTGCAATTTTGAATGTTCTCCCACTCATGATATAGTTCCCGGTACACCCGTCCAGGTGGAAATAGATTTCCAGCACGTCGTTCTCGAAGATAATGAAGAAGACGGACATCTGACAGGAGAAGTAAAATTCATCCTCTACAAAGGGAATCATTATCATCTGACAGTGCTGACCGATTGGAACGAAAATATCTTTGTCGATACCAATGACGTCTGGGATGACAGCGACCATGTAGGCATTACAATCGCTCCAGAAAATATCAATATCCGATTATGCTAAATTTCTTCATGCTCCGGCGCAACTGGACAGTACCATACGCGCTGTTTTTGCTCATATTTGCCATAGTACCGTTGCTGCTCATCGTACTTTATGCCTTTACCGATGCTGAAGGAGCGTTGACATTTGCCAACTTTCGCAAGTTTATGATGCATCCCGAAGCACTGAACACATTTATCTATTCCATCGGAATCGCTGTAATAACAACACTTACTTGCCTCATTCTCGGCTACCCAGCAGCGTATATTCTCAGCCAAAAACAGTTCAATACTTCACAAACCATGGTAGTGCTGTTCATCCTGCCCATGTGGGTAAACATCCTGATACGTACTCTTGCCACGGTAGCGCTGTTCGACTTCCTGAACTTACCATTAGGGCAAGGTGCATTGGTTTTCGGCATGGTGTACAACTTTCTGCCGTTCATGATTTACCCCATTTATAACACACTTCAAAAGATGGACCACAACCTGATAGAAGCAGCCCAGGATCTGGGAGCACCACCCGCCAAAGTATTCGGCAAAGTAATTCTTCCCCTTTCCATGCCAGGCATCATGAGTGGCATTGTGATGGTATTCATGCCCACGGTCAGCACCTTTGCCATTGCCGAGTTACTGACAATGAACAACATCAAACTTTTCGGAACTACAGTGCAGGAGAACATTTACAACGGAATGTGGAACTACGGCGCCGCCCTCTCGCTCATCATGTTATTGCTGATAGGCGTAACCATCCTCTTCACCAGTGACGAAGACGGAGCATCGAATGAAAGCGGAGGAGTGATATGATGACACGTATTTTGGCAAAAGGTTATCTTTGGATGCTGTTGGCACTACTTTATTCGCCTATCCTGATTATCATGATCTTCTCGTTCACAGAAGCTAAAGTATTGGGTAACTGGACAGGATTCTCCACCAAGCTATACAGTTCGCTTTTTACGGGCGGCATGCACCACTCACTGGCAAGTGCGATAGGAAACACATTTGCCATCGCAATGATAGCAGCTACTGCCTCCACGGCACTTGGCTGTATTGCAGCCATCGGCATCTTCAACTTGCGCTCACGCACACGGCAAGTGATGAATTTCGCCAATGCCATCCCCATGATGAACGCAGACATTATCACCGGTGTTTCACTGTTCCTGCTATTCGTCAGCTTTGGCATTTCACAAGGCTTCACAACAGTGATACTGGCACACATCACATTCTGTACACCCTATGTAGTACTCAGTGTAACGCCCCGACTCAAGAAAATGAACCAGAATGTTTATGAAGCAGCACTGGATTTAGGGGCTACACCGTTTCAGGCATTACGGAAAGTGATTCTCCCGGAAATATTACCAGGCATGATAAGCGGTTTTATCCTCGCCTTCACGCTCTCCATCGATGACTTTGCCGTAACAATCTTCACCATTGGCAACGAAGGATTGGAAACGCTTTCCACCTATATCTATGCCGATGCACGCAAAGGAGGACTGACACCGGAACTTCGCCCATTGTCCACCATCATTTTTGTGACAGTGCTGGTATTATTGGTCGTAATCAACAAGCGAGCGGAAAAATCAAAGAAAGAGAAATAAAATTGTATGATGAAAAGATTGATAAACATACTGATTTCACTGTGCAGCATCGTACTTTTGACCTCTTGTGGAAACTTGGTCAGAGAACGTAGCCACATATTGAAAATATATAACTGGGCAGACTACATTGACGAAGAAGTGCTCGCCGAATTCCCCATCTGGTACAAACAGCAGACAGGTGAGGATATTCGCATCATCTACCAAGTATTTGACATCAACGAAATCATGCTGACCAAAATTGAGCGCGGACACGAAGATTTCGATGTCGTGTGCCCTTCGGAATACATCATCGAACGGATGCTTCGGAAAAACCTGCTTCTGCCTATCGACCGAAATTTCGGAAAAGCCCCAGACTACACCCCAAATGTATCTCCCTATATCCGGCAAGAGTTAAATAAAATAAGTTTACCAGAACGAACAACAACAGACTACGCCGTACCTTATATGTGGGGAACGGCCGGAATTCTATTCAACAAGAAGTTCATTACGACAGAAGAAGCCAGCAGTTGGCACAGTCTCTGGAATCCCAAGAACAAAGGAAAAATTCTGATGAAAGACAGCTACCGTGATGCTTATGGAACCGCCATCATCTACGCCCATGCCAAGCAATTGACAGACAGCGCCATCACCGTAGAACAGTTAATGAATGACAACTCTCCAGAAGCCATATACCTCGCCGAAAAATATCTCAAAATGATGAAACCAAATATTGCCGGTTGGGAAGCAGACTTCGGAAAGGAAATGATGACCAAAGGAAAAGCATGGATCAATTTCACATGGAGTGGTGATGCGGTATGGGCCATAGAAGAAGCCGATGCCGTAGGAGTGGAACTGGATTATGCCGTTCCCCGCGAAGGAAGCAACATTTGGTACGACGGATGGGTAATTCCACGGTATGCCCGCAATGTGAAGGCTGCAAGTTATTTCATCAACTACCTTTGTCAGCCCGAAGTAGCCCTGCGCAACATGGATGCTATCGGCTATGTCAGTGCCGTGGCAACCTCCGAAATCATGGAGGCGAAACGAGATACCACAATAAAAGGATTTTCAGACCTGAGTTATTTCTTTGGCAACATTGCCGGAGCAGACAGTCTGCAAATCAATCCAGTGCAATATCCCGACAGGAAAATAGTGGAACGCTGTGCAATGATACGTGACTTCGGAAACCGCACGGAACTGGTACTCGAAATGTGGAGCCGTGTGAAGGGCGACAATCTCAACAACGGCATCGTTCTGCTGATATTTGCAGTATTCGGCATTTTGTTCGTATGGCTGGTGTACGGAAAGATACGCAGACACAAGCAGAAGCAGCGTCATCATCTTCGCAGGAAAAGAGAAAAATAATACTTATCGCTTAACATATAATTTATAAATCAATATACAACAATGCTGACTCAAATTATAAACGGACGCATATTCACCCCTGAAGGCTGGTTGAATGAAGGTTCCGTCCTGATGCGTAACGGAAAGATTCTCGAAGTAACCAACTGTGATCTTGCATTGATAGGAGCACAAATGATTGATGCCAAAGGAATGTACATCGTTCCGGGCTTTGTCTGCATGCATGCGCATGGCGGAGGAGGACGCGATTTCACGGAATGTACCGAAAACGCTTTCCGCACGGCTGCAAACGCCCATTTGCGACATGGAGCCACGAGCATCTTCCCTACTCTGTCTTCTTCTCCTTTCAGCAAGCTGCATCAAGCCGCCGAAGTGTGCGAGAGGCTAATGGAAGAACCTGCAAGCCCCATTCTCGGACTGCATCTCGAAGGTCCGTATCTCAATCCCAAAATGGCAGGTGAACAATTTGCAGGTCAAGTGAAAGAAATTGATGAAAAAGAATACAAGGAACTCGCTGAAAGCACTCATTGCATCCGCCGTTGGGATGCATCACCCGAACTTCCGGGAGCGCTGGACTTTGCCCGTTACCTTCGCGACCGGGGGATACTGGTTGCCATATCGCATACCGAAGCCGAATATGACGGTATCAAAAAGGCATATGAAGCCGGATTCACTCATGCCGCACACTTCTACAACGCTATGCCGGGATTCCACAAGCGCCGCGAATACAAATATGAAGGTACAGTAGAGAGTGTTTATCTAACCGACGGCATGACCATTGAACTCATTGCCGACGGCATCCATCTGCCCTCTACCATCCTGCGGCTTGCTTATAAGTTGAAAGGCACTGATCATACTTGTCTCGTAACCGATGCACTCTCCAGTACTGCAACCGATGGAAAAAACTTCAGTGACCCGCGCTATATCATCGAAAACGGTGTATGCAAACTTGCCGACCGTTCTGCACTGGCAGGTAGTATCGCCACCAGCGATGTACTTGTCCGAACTATGGTAAAAGCCGGAATCCCTTTGGGAGATGCGTTGCGTATGGCCTCCGAAACCCCTGCCCGCATCATGGGAGTATTCGAGCGCAAAGGGTCACTCCAGAAAGACAAGGATGCCGACATCCTTGTCATGGACAAGGAACTGAACATTCGTGCCGTATGGCAACAGGGAACACTGATAGAGGATTCTCTAAAAAAAGCACAATAAAAAACATTATGCAGGATGATAATGTTATTATAATACATAATTTTGTGACGTATTAAGTGAAACAAATTAACAAGTAAAAGTATGAAAATGAAAATTACAGCATTATTGTTATGCGGTACTATACTGCTGGGCAGTTGTAGTACAATGAACAATACCACGAAAGGTGGAGTGATTGGTGGTGGTTCGGGCGCAGCGGCCGGAGCCATAATTGGAGGATTGATAGGCAAAGGCAAAGGTGCGGCCATCGGTGCGGCCATCGGTGCAGCCGTAGGCACAGGTGCAGGTGCAGCCATTGGTCATAAAATGGACAAAAAAGCTGCCGAAGCTGCCAAGATTGAAGGCGCACAGGTAGAGCAAATCACTGACAGCAACGGATTGCCCGCAGTGAAAGTCTCTTTTGCGGCAGGTATCCTCTTTGGCTTCAATTCCGCAGCACTCAGCAATGATGCCAAGGCTTCTCTGCGTGACCTTGCACAGATTTTGAAAGATGATTCTACAACAGACATTGCCATCATCGGTCATACTGATAAGGTGGGAACCTATGAAGCCAATATGAAGGTTTCAAAGAATCGCGCTTATTCCGTAGAGAATTATTTGCAGGATTGCGGTGTTTCTCCTGCACAATTTAAGAAAGTGGAAGGTGTAGGATATGCCCAATATGATGAAAGCAAGACAGCAGACCAAAACCGTCGGGTAGAAGTCTATATGTACGCCAGCGAGCAGATGATAAAGAATGCAGAAGCTGGCAAATAATCCCATTAAAGCTTAACGAAGCAGATGCTCCTTTTCGGGTAAACGCATGGTCTGTTCGAGTGCAACGGATCATGCGTTTCCTCCAAACAGACCATCTGTTTCTTTCATATACACATATCACTGACAATGAAACTTCCCAAGTCCTTACGATACTTACGCAATCTGATACTTTTCTTTTTTATCTCCACTATCATGATGGTAGTGGCTTATTGCTTTCTGCCGGTTTATGTCACTCCGCTGATGCTCATCCGGAGCGTACAACAAATCTTCAAAGGAGAAAATCCCGTATGGCATCACACTTGGGTGTCTTTTGATAAGATTTCCCCCCATTTGCCAATGGCGGTCATCGCTTCAGAAGACAACCGTTTTGCCACACACAACGGATTTGACTTCACCGAAATAAAGAAAGCCATGAAAGAAGCCGAAAAAGGGAAAAGAAGACGGGGAGCAAGCACCATCAGTCAGCAGACGGCAAAAAACGTATTCCTATGGCCACAATCTTCGTGGATACGGAAAGGATTTGAAGTTTACTTCACTTGGATGATAGAATTGGTATGGTCAAAAGAACGAATTATGGAGGTTTATCTCAATTCTATCGAAATGGGAAAATCCGTCTATGGAGCAGAGGCAGCTGCAAAACACAAATTCAGCACTACCGCTGCCAGACTGAGTGCCGGACAATGCGCCCTGATTGCAGCTACACTGCCCAATCCCATACGTTTCGACTCCGCCCACCCCTCGCCCTACATACTGAAACGGCAGGAACGGATATTAAAACTGATGAGACAAGTTCCGAAGTTTCCACCGATGGACAAACCGGTGAAGAAAGCGGTGAAGAAGAATAAAAAATAGATGTTCCAATCCCCCCATTCAAACAGTATTTGAGCAATGTTCAAAGAGATACTTATCAAAATACAAACCGCCACTTCAACGGATGCAAAGTGACGGTTCGCAGGGAACGGAGTGACGGTTTGTATATAATCAATAAGTATGTACTCCTCCTTTCATTTCTGCTGCATCAATCTTCTTTTTGTCGATGCTACGCCATGCATAAAATATGTAAGCCAGAACAAAAGGAACCAAAACAGAAACATAAGCCATCACACGCAGAGTGAAAAGACTGGAGCAACTGTTTGCCAGTGTCAATGAACTTTGCAAATCGGCAGAAGAAGGATAATAGGCAGTGTTGTTGTAGCCTGCAATGAGCAACAATGCAAGTACCGTCAGGACAGTGCCGATACCGGCAAACCATATTCCCTTGTCGAACGTCGCCTTCCACAGTGTGCGAACAATTCCCCACAGCACAGCCACCACGCCTACAAGAAATATCAGCAACACCAATGGCATTTCGATGAAATTCATCAGATACTTGTAAGGTTCCATAAAAATCTCTCCGGTTTCAGGATTCACCGCATAACCGTCGGCCAGCAACGTGCGAATGACAAATGCAAGGAAAAACAGCAGAAACAGTCCTGTATTGGCCCACAAGGATCGACGGGAGCGCTTCAGTAAATTATCATCACTGATATTATTGATGAAATACAGTGCACCGAGAATACGCGAAAGGAAGAATACAGCCAATCCCAACACCACATTCCATGGATTGAGCAAAGCATCGAGACCGTGTCCGGCATTTGCCCATCTACTAATGACAGGCATGGAAAACTCCGCGATATTCCCTTTTTCGACATAAAAGGCAGAACCGGTAAAGAATGTGGCCACTGCCCCACCCAGCAACAAGGGGCCCACTACTCCGTTTATCACCAGAAACGTGCGATAAGTAGTCTTGCCCAGCAAGTTTCCCGCTTTGGACTGAAACTCATAGCTGACGGCCTGCAACACAAAGCTGAACAGAATAATCATCCACAGCCAGTATGCCCCACCAAAGCTGGTACTATAAAACAAGGGGAATGAAGCAAAGAATGCTCCGCCAAATGTAACAAGCGTTGTAAATGTAAATTCCCACTTACGCCCTGTGGAGTTCATTATCATTTTGCGTTGTTCCTCTGTCTTGCCCAAGCAGAACAAGAGCGAATTACCTCCCTGCACAAACAGCAGAAACACTAAGATGGCCCCTAACAGAGAAACTATAAACCACCAATATTGTTGGAGAAAGATATATGTATTCATATCGAAAAGATTTTATTTGATTATCATTTTTCCGGTCCCTTACGTATTGCCTTCAGCATAATTCCCACCTCTGCAACCAGCATAATGGTGAAAAGAATAAGAAAGATAAAAAAGGTAGTCTGCACGGAGCCGACATCCAGTTTGGAAATGGCAGCTCCCGTAGGCAACATATCCTGTATCGCCCACGGCTGACGTCCGCACTCGGCAACCACCCAGCCAGCTTGTCCCGCAAGGTATCCCAAAGGAATGGTGCACAAAGCCACCCAATGCAACCAATGCATCTTTGACAAATCTTTCTTGTAAACCAGAAACAACAACACGATAAAGAAAAGAATGAAATAAGCACCCAAAATCACCATGACACGAAACATGTAGAAGGTCAAGGCCACGTTGGGAACCAAATCATTCACGTCCTTGATATAACCATATCCAAAATAAGCTACATTCTCTTTCAACGTCTTGGCAGCCACCTCAGCCTCTGTACTATTACCCGCCGCCTTAGCTTTGCGGTAAGCAGAAAAAGCACTGATAGCCGTTTTTCCTCTTTCTATCTTCTCTTCCGCCGACAGCGCTTCCGTACCATCTTTCAATGTATAGCCACCTCGCAGCAGATCATTAATGCCTGGTACGAAGGCGTCCGTACTGCGCTCGGCAAGCAGCGACAACAGTTTTGGAACCTCTACGCGCATCAGGAAAGGATCACGACCATCATCCGCCCTTTTCTTATCAGGATTCAGAATACCGAACGCCACCAGGCCGGCTCCAGTGCGTCCTTCGTAATATCCTTCCATGGCAGCCAGTTTCATAGGCTGCGCCTGCGCCACTTGATAGCCAGAGCCGTCACCTGTCCAAGCAGAAAGGACTGCGGCGCACAAGCCTACCCATGCCGCAACCTTTATACTGGCCAAAGCAAATGTCTTGTCACGCTTCTTCAACAAGTACCAACAACTGATTCCTACCACAAATACCGCCGCCAGCACCCAGCCAGATAAAATGCTATGGAAGAATTTATTGACGGCCATTGGCTGTGTAGCCACCGCCCAAAAATCCACCATCTCATTGCGGGCCGTATCGGGATTGAACTCCATACCTACGGGATTCTGCATCCAAGCATTAGCAACCAGAATCCACCAGGCAGAAATGGTAGCTCCCAACCCCGTGAGCCAGGTGGCGGCGAGGTGGAAACGCTTGCTCACCTTCTCCCAACCGAAAAACATGACTGCTATGAAGGTGGCTTCCATGAAGAAGGCGAGAATGCCTTCAATGGCAAGTGGCGCACCGAAGATATCGCCTACAAACCAACTGTAATTACTCCAATTCGTACCAAACTCAAACTCCAGAATCAGTCCCGTAGCCACACCCACAGCGAAATTAATGCCGAACAGTTTCATCCAGAATTTAGCGGTACGTTTCCAAAACTCGTCACCAGTACGGTAGTACACCGTTTCCATGATACCCATAATGACCGCAAGTCCCAGGGTAAGCGGCACGAAAATCCAATGATAGATGGCTGTCAAAGCAAATTGAGCTCTCGACCAGTCAATCAGAGAAGTGTCAATGTTTTCAAGCATAAGAATAAAAGTTAAGTTATTATTAAAATATGAATCGCAAAACCACATTAATCGTCCACCGTCCCAACACCACGCTGAATAAGCTCCCGACTGACATAATCGTCCTTTTCATCGCCTACGGCGGAAGTATTCAGATAATTGGGAAAGAAAAAGAGGCGGAGAATGAAGAACATAATAAAAAGCTTTATTAGAATAATGAGCCACAAAGTACGGCCCAATGTCATGCTTCGGAAACCTTCCAGATAGAATCGCCAGATGTTTGTTACAGTCCGCTTCATAATAAATAGGATTTATAATGATTACAAATATAGAATACTTTTATATAATGAGCAAACAAATGACAAGAAAGTTAATTGTCGGTACAAAAAAGTATTTGGGCGATAAAAACTCTGCCAACGTCTATCTCATTTGCCCACTACGCCCGAAGCTCCTACATTTGCATCTGTAAAACAATAGAATAACATTGATATGGATAACGTAAGAAGATTGACAGTGATAACACTCTGCATGGCAAGTTGCGCATGGCTCCCGGCACAGACAAGGACCGATGTGCAACAAGCCACCGCAGAAACAATTCTGCACACAGACAGCCTGCCTGCACAATGGAACTTGCAGGCCTGCATCGATTATGCCATCAAGCAAAACATCAGCATCCGCAAAAACCGCCTCAGCGCCCAGAGCGCCGAAGTAGATGTGAAGACCGCCAAGGCCGCCCTCTTCCCTAGCCTCTCGGCCAGCGTGAGCCAACGCATCGTAAACCGCCCCCAAAGCGAGACGAATACCATCATCAACGGTGACAACATCACCAGCAGCCAAAGCAAGACCAGCTACAATGGCAGCTACGGCATAGACGCCAACTGGACTCTCTACAACGGAGGAAAGCGCCTCAACACCATCAAGCAGCAGGAGCTGAACAATCGCATCGCCCAACTCAGTGTGTCGCAAAGCGAAAACAACATTGAGCAGAGTATCGCTCAGACCTATGTGCAGATACTCTATGCCGCTGAAGCCGTGAAGATCAATGAATCGACACTGAAAGTGAGCCAGGCCGAATGCGAGCGATCACGCCAATTGCTCAAAGAGGGAAGCATCGCCCGGAGCGACCTCGCACAATTAGAAGCACAGGTGAGTAGTGACAAATATCAATTTGTGACGGCACAAGCCACCCTGCAGGACTACAAACTGCAACTCAAGCAACTGTTGGAACTGGACGGTGAGGAAGAAATGAACCTATATATCCCTGCCCTGGGCACAGAGAATGTGCTGTCTCCACTACCCAGCAAAATGGATGTCTATCAGTCGGCGCTCACCCTACGCCCCGAAATAGAGGAGGGCAAACTTAACGTGCAGGCCTCGGAACTCAACATCAAGATAGCCCGCGCAGGTTATATGCCCACACTCAGTCTGAGCGCCGGCATCGGGACCAGCCACTCCAACGGCAGCGACTATACCTTCAGTGAACAGATCAAGCAGAACTGGAACAATTCATTGGGATTCACCGTCAGCGTGCCCATCTTCAGCAACCGCCAGACCAAGAGCGCCGTAGAGAAAGCCAAGATTCAAAAACAAACCAGCGAACTGAACCTGTTAGACGAACAAAAGACTCTGTACAAGACCATCGAAAGCCTATGGCTTGACGCCAACAGTGCCCAGCAAAGCTATGCCGCTGCCAAGGAGAAACTGAAAAGCACACAAACCAGCTACGACCTCATTCAAGAGCAATTCAACCTGGGGATGAAAAACACCGTGGAACTGCTCACTGAAAAGAGCAACCTCCTCAATGCACAACAAGCCATGCTGCAAGCCAAATATATGGCGATACTGAACATGCAATTGCTAAAATTCTATCAGGGAGAGAATATTGAATTATAAACACACATTATATATAGTATGAACAAGAAGAAGATTATCCTCATCGCCGCAGTGGCCATAGCTGTCATCGGTGGAGGTATATGGATTTTCGGCAGCCCGGCCGCCAAACATAAAGTGACCTACGCCACAACAACCGTCAGCAAGGGTGAGATATCAGAGTCAGTAACAGCTACAGGAACCATCGAACCTGTGACGGAAGTTACAGTGGGTACACAGGTCAGTGGCATCATCGACAAGATCTATGTGGACTACAACTCCGTAGTGACTAAGGGCCAGCTCATAGCCGAGATGGACCGTGTGACCCTGCAAAGCGAGCTTGCCTCGCAACGCGCTTCCTACAATGGCGCCAAAGCAGAGTACGAATATCAGCAGAAGCTGTACGAACGCAATAAAATCCTGCATGCCAAGCAACTCATAGCCACCACCGACTACGAACAGTCACTCTATAGCTACCAGAAAGCCAAGAGCACCTTTGAAAGCACGCAAGCAGCTCTGGCCAAGGCCGAACGCAACCTGTCATACGCCACCATCACCTCACCCATCGACGGCGTAGTGACCAGTCGCAGTGTAGAAGCCGGCCAGACGGTGGCTTCGGGCTACTCTACCCCTACCCTCTTCACCATCGCTGCCGACCTGACGC
Organism: Bacteroides helcogenes P 36-108; assembly: GCF_000186225.1. Taxonomy (NCBI): domain Bacteria; kingdom Pseudomonadati; phylum Bacteroidota; class Bacteroidia; order Bacteroidales; family Bacteroidaceae; genus Bacteroides; species Bacteroides helcogenes. The sequence continues at coordinate 3,244,466 of NC_014933.1, forward strand.
AGATGCAGGTAGTGACCGATGTGGACGAAGCTGACATTGCAGACATCAAAGAAGGACAACGCACCTCATTCACCGTGGACGCTTATCCCAACGACACTTTCGAAGGCATAGTGACACAGATCCGCTTGGGTCAAGCCAGCAGCAGTTCGTCCAGCAGTAGTAGCAGCTCATCCACCACGGTGGTGACCTATGAGGTAGTCATCTCCGCCCACAACCCCGACCTGAAGCTGAAACCCCGTCTCACAGCCAATGTCACCATTTATACCCTCGACCGCAAAGACATACTCTGCATCCCCAGCCGAGCCCTTCGCTTCACGCCCGAAAGGTCACTTATCGGCGAAAAAGACATAGTGAAGGACTGTGAAGCCGAGCACAAGGTATGGACCCGCGAAGGCAACACATTCACCGCACATGCCGTAGAAATAGGTATCTCCAACGGAGTGAACACGGAAATCACAAGCGGCATCAGCGAAGGCACTGTTATAGTGACCGAAGCTACTGTGGGCATGATGCCTGGTGAAGGAGGAACTCCGACCGCAGAAGCAAAATCCGAAAGCGGCGAGCAAAGCCCCTTCATGCCGGGACGTCCGGGAGGAAACAAAAAGAAATAACAATCAAGAACAAGGGCTTATGAACAAAACAGTCATTGAACTTCAGAACATCAAACGAAACTTCCAAGTAGGTGACGAAACCGTCCACGCCCTGCGTGGCGTATCGTTCACCATCACCGAAGGCGAGTTCGTCACCATCATGGGCACATCCGGCTCCGGTAAGTCCACGCTGCTCAATACCCTCGGCTGCCTCGACACCCCAACCAGCGGCGAATATCTATTGGACGGAATCTCCGTGCGCACCATGAGCAAGCCTCAACGAGCCGTGCTGCGCAACCGCAAGATAGGCTTCGTATTCCAAAGCTACAATCTGCTGGCCAAAACCACCGCTGTGGAGAATGTGGAACTGCCACTGATGTACAACTCCTCTGTTTCGGCAGCCGAAAGACGCAAGCGTGCCGTAGAAGCGCTGCAAGCTGTGGGCTTGGGAGACAGGTTAGGACACAAGTCCAACCAGATGTCAGGCGGACAGATGCAACGTGTGGCCATCGCTCGCGCACTGGTCAACAATCCTGCCGTCATTCTGGCAGACGAAGCCACCGGAAACCTCGATACACGTACATCCTTCGAGATTCTGGTTCTCTTTCAGAAACTGTATGCCGAGGGGCGTACAATCATCTTCGTGACCCACAATCCTGAAATAGCCCAGTATAGCAGCCGCAACATTGTGCTGCGCGACGGCCAAATAAAAGACGACAGCCTCAATCCCCACGTGCTGGATGCAGCCACAGCCTTGGCCGCACTGCCCCAGCAGGAGGAAGACTAATCATAAAACCTACTTATAACATTATCAATATGAACGGGACAAATCTTTTCAAAATAGCGCTCCGCGCCCTGTCCAACAACAAGCTGCGCGCCTTCCTCACCATGCTGGGCATCATCATTGGTGTGGCATCCGTCATTACCATGCTTGCCATCGGACAAGGCTCCAAGAAAAGCATACAGGCGCAGATTGCCGAGATGGGATCAAACATGATCATGATACATCCGGGAGCCGACATGAGAGGTGGCGTTCGGCAAGACGCCAGTGCCATGCAGACACTGAAACTGGCCGACTATGAGGATTTATGCAACAAAACGAGCTTCCTTGCCGCCATCAGCCCCAACGTATCCTCCAGCGGGCAACTCATTGCGGGCAACAACAACTATCCTTCCTCGGTGAGTGGTGTCAGTATCGACTATCTTAAAATCCGCCAACTCAGTGTGGCCAACGGCGAAATGTTCACCGAATCGGACATACAAACCTCAGCCAAAGTGTGTGTCATCGGAAAGACCATTCAGGACAATCTCTTTCCAGGCGGAGAAGACCCCGTAGGACGCATTATCCGATTTAACCAAATACCCTTTCGCATAGTGGGCATACTCAAAGCCAAAGGTTATAATTCCATGGGCATGGATCAGGACGACGTAGTACTGGCCCCCTATACCACCGTGATGAAACGCCTGTTGGCACAGACCTACCTCAGTGGTATCTTCGCCTCCGCCCTCAGTGAAGACATGACAGACAACGCTACCGAAGAAGTGACAGAAATCCTGCGTCAAAACCATAAACTGAAAGACGGAGATAACGATGATTTCACCATCCGAAGCCAACAGGAACTCAGCACTATGCTGAACTCCACGACCGACCTGATGACCACACTGTTAGCCTGCATCGCCGGCATTTCGCTCGTAGTGGGTGGTATCGGCATCATGAACATCATGTACGTCAGCGTAACGGAACGAACCCGCGAAATCGGACTACGTATGTCCGTAGGCGCTCGTGGTATCGACATCCTAAGCCAATTTCTTATAGAAGCCATACTTATCAGCATCACTGGTGGCATCATCGGTGTGATATTAGGTTGCGGAGCCAGTTGGATTGTGAAAAGTGCAGCCCACTGGCCTATCTTCATCCAACCCTGGAGCGTATTCCTCTCTTTCGCCGTTTGTACTGCCACAGGAGTATTCTTCGGTTGGTATCCTGCCAAAAAAGCGGCCGGACTCGACCCGATAGAGGCCATACGATATGAATAATTCATATTTTAACCTTATCTTTGCAACACTATGAAGCAAATACCCGACAACAAGCCTCGCATCATTGAGGCACTGATACACGTCATCGGATGGGGAATCGTATTCGGATTCCCCTTCCTGATGATGAGCCGTAGCGGATTCAGTATCACATGGATGGACTACGTGCGTCACGGCAGTGTCGTTCCTCTCTCTTTTCTCGTCGTATTCTACGTGAACTATTTCATTCTCATCCCTTGTTACCTCTTCGAAGGACACATCCGGCAATACCTCTTGTTCAACGTACTGCTGATAGTCTGCATAGCCGCTGGAGCGCACTTGTGGCAAGAGTATATGTTCCAGGCAGGACACACATTCGGCAAAGGAGGAAGACATCAGGGACCTCCCAAATGGATATTCTTCACACGCGACCTATTCTCCATGGTATTGACCGTAGGTCTAAGCGTTGCCATCAAGATGAGTGGACGCTGGATACAAATGGATGCCGCACGGCGTGAAGCCGAAAAGAGCCGGACAGAAGCCGAGCTGAAAAACCTACGCAGCCAGCTCAATCCGCACTTTCTACTCAATACACTGAACAATATATATGCACTCATAGCCTTCAATTCCGATAAGGCACAAGCTGCCGTACAAGAGTTGAGCCGACTGCTTCGCCATGTGCTTTATGACAACCAGCAGAATTTTGTCACCCTCGACAAAGAGATGGACTTCATCCGCAGCTACATTGAACTGATGCGCATCCGTCTGGCCGATAACGTAAGCGTAAATACACAGTTTGACGTCCGGCCGGACAGCCGTACAGAAATAGCACCGCTTATCTTCATTTCTCTTATAGAGAATGCCTTCAAGCATGGTATATCACCTACCGAACCCAGCTTCATCCGCATCCGTTTCAGCGAAAGTCCCGGAAAGGTGTGCTGTGAAATCACCAACAGCTACCATCCCAAGAGCCAAACTGACAAAAGTGGAAGTGGCATCGGACTGGAGCAAGTGAGAAAACGCCTCGAACTAACCTATCCCGGCCGCTACACCTGGCAGCAAGGAGTAAGTAAGGACGGAAAAGAATATAAATCAATCTTACAACTATCTGTATGAATCTGAAATGTGCAATCGTAGATGACGAGCCCTTGGCATTGAACCTTTTAGAAAGCTATGTCAACAAGACTCCTTTCCTTGAATTAATAGGAAAATATTCCAGTGCCGTGCAAGCCATGAGGGAACTGTCCGACAAAAAGGCAGACCTGCTTTTCCTTGACATTCAAATGCCGGAACTGAACGGACTGGAATTCTCGAAAATGGTGGACCCCAACACTCGCATCGTTTTCACCACTGCCTTCGGACAATATGCAATAGATGGCTATAAAGTCAACGCATTGGACTATCTGTTGAAACCCATTTCTTATGTAGATTTCCTCCAGGCTGCTAACAAGGCCGTTCAGTGGTTTGAACTATTGCAGCAACCTAAAGAGGATATCCAAAGCATTTTCGTAAAGAGCGACTACAAATTAATCCAAATCGAATTAAAGAAAATCCTATACATAGAGGGACTGAAAGATTATATCAAAATATACGAGGAAGATATTTCAAAACCCATCCTGTCATTGATGAGCATGAAAGCGATGGAAGATCTGCTACCTTCTTCCCGATTCATGCGTGTACACCGTTCCTATATAGTTCAAAAGGACAAAATACGCATTATAGACCGGGGAAGAATCGTTTTCGGCAAAAATTATATTCCTGTCAGTGACAGTTACAAACAAGCATTTCAGGAGTTTTTGGATCAGAGAAGCTGAATGTCTATCCGATTTGTCGATGAAATTAATTATTTTGTCGATTTATAGCGCAAGATTATTGCATATTAAAAGATGTTTCTTTACCTTTGCAACGAACAGATAGGAGTTGTGAAACTCCGCCAATAGAATAGTTTAGTTAAGTCTAGTTTAGTTTTTGTGTGAAGCACTTCCTTCGTAAGCGAACGTTGGAAGTGCTTTTATTTCACGTGTTTTAGATATTTTCAAAAAATAAATAAATGCTATTCTTATATGCTTTCATATATAAAAATTTATATTCCTCAATATCCTCCCACATCTTTCCATCAGTGGTTTATTTCTCGTAAATCCTATGCTTCTCCAGTTCCAGTTTCAACAGGAGCTGCTTAGTGGAATCCATGATAACCAAAGCACCATTTGTCTGCATATCATAGAGATGGGGATATTTGCCGTCTATGGCCTCTGCCCTTTCCATAAGCTTTTCAAACGAAGGAAGCTCAAACACATACTCATCTCGATACTCATCGTCCTTATCTCGTCGGTCGAATGTAAGGATGATCTTGTCACCCTTCTCGAAGGCTATGATTTCACGTTCAAAAGTACCATGATAAAACCAAATGGCCTCCTTCCGGCTATTAGGCGCATCTGCCTTCTGCACTTCCAGATAAATTTGACCCGTAAAAGGAACATCCTTCCCCGCCACAGTCTTCAGATAAGACTTTTCAAAATACAAATGGAAGTCAAGCCGCTTGTCATTGAAACGAGAGTCATTTTTACGGTATTTGGAGTAGATAACCGTCCGGAAAGTGTTGTTAGTACCCAATTCCCGCATCTTATAGGATATGGCAATTCCGGGATTATCACGACTGAACTTCGCACCATCCTCCAGAAGCGTCTTGAGCTGTTTGATATCTGAAATTGCCTTTGCGCTCAGGCTTGCGTTACCACCGAGCACACGGGCCTTGATCACAGACTTCTTGCTCAGGTCGTTAAAAGCAGTCTCAGCATTCGCATCAAACGCACCCCTCAGAAATGAGGCCTGAATCTTCGCTTCGGCCTCCACCTTACTCATCGTCGTTTCGATACCCAAAAGGAATACCCGACCCATCTTGATAGAGGATATGTAAACAGGCTTTTCATCACCCAACAAGGACTTATAGTCAAAGTCAGCTTGAGAGAAGAAGTCAGACGGTTTGGAGGGCAAATCAATGTCAATGGTATAGAACACCTGCTGTATCTTCACCAAAAAATGATTTTTCTCTTTTTTGAAACTAAACAGCCCACTCGCTTTCACAGAACCGACAGTGCCCGTATAGTTAGCCCCAAGGGCAAGTTTCAGGTAAGTCTCGTCATACACCTCCTCCGACGAATAAGTGATATTGGCAGAAGGGGTGTCATAGGTACGGGTTAGCAAGTCGTTCAATGCGTCCCTTACGGTAGAGAGCTTAGGGTCCTCCACGGTGACAGATGATTTCTTATCACCCACAAGGCTCGTTGAGATGGTTATAGGATTCCTAGGCACAATGATAGGAGTATAACTCCCGTTCACTATATTCTTTGCCTTGATCAGCGCACCCGGATAGAATATTTCCTGATCCTCGCTGAAAAGTAACTGTTCCTCCACCTCATTTGCCTGCTCAAACTCCTGACCGGAAGAATTTCCTGAAGCACGGGTGTACAGATAAGCTCCGCCGAACACACTGCTGCGGCTCTCCGGTTGTTGCACCACCCTTTCCTTAAAGGGCTTTATCTGCTCGATGGATGGCAAGGAAGAAATATACCCATCCAGAGATTTTGCTGTCTCTCCCAAAAGACCGTTACCCGGCAAGCTATCGTCATTACTGCAAGATGAGAAAATAAAGACACTGCATAGGATTACGTAAAAACCAGAGATAATTAATTTGTTCATAGCTGTTAGAGTTTTAGTTGATAAATAATTTTTCTTGTTCATTATTAAAATGAATAAAGTAAGGTAAAAACTGCATTATAAATACAGTTTTTTTCAAAACAATCATTTTATTCCTAATGCTCCTGTCTCCAATAAGTCGGTACATGCTCATATAATGTAAATGAAAACAAAACATTGAATAGTTATAATTAAACAATAATGACTATTTAAGACATTCCACTTCCCAATGAAATACTGAGAATTAGAAAACTTATTAGAGCAGACTAAAAATACAATCAACCTCTATTAAAATCCACATGAAACTGTAGATGGAGCAGGCAGATAACAACCTGAGTAATCAGCGAAAATATCAAGTACGCAATCTGTATTAACATATCCATCATCGTATAGAAGCGTACCTTTGGGACTTCTATAATATACATTACCTGGCGTGGTAGTAAAAGAGGATATTGATACAGGGCCACAGGAAGAATTAGCACATGCTTTCCGCCAGTCAGAATCAGAAATGGGAGTATCAAACAAAGAAGGATCTATAATACATTCCTGAAGCACACCTTTTTCATCTTTATAAGTTAACAGCACGGCTACATGATAGCTCCAACTGACACAGCAACCATCTTGGTTAGACATTTTGACACCATACCTTGCTCTTAAATCTCCATATACAAATTCTTTCTTACATTCATAGCCGTTTTCATTTATCAACTGACGCATTTTATGTGCACGGGCATAGCAACCATCCACGGGATAATCAAAAGAAATACAAGGTTTCTTCACGGGGAAAGAGCAGGAAGCATTCTGTATTTTCGCAAAGAGACCATTCAAAGTTTGAGGATTTGGAATGATTGGTTCAAGTTTTGAAAAAGCAGTCTCACCTTTTACAAGACTGAATACTGCTTTGAACCTGGATGTATCTTCAGCAGAAGCCTCTCGGACTAATTGGATTTCCTTTGTGCCTTCTTTAATATAAAAAGCAAGCAAGGATTCATAATTTATAGCTTTCTTTATTAGCTCAATAAAGCCTTTATTTTCCGCTTTTGATTCTATCGTATAAAATTGGTGAGATAGCATGACGGAAATTCTTAACTGATCTCCGTTCGAATAAATACCCGTAGGTACTTTGAGTTCTACAACAGGGGGAGTGAAAGATAATGCTTCATTATTATCATCGTGTGTGCATGCACCCACAAATGAAAGCATGCCAATGACATGCAATACAAATAGAAATCGTTTCATAAATTATAGTTTGTTTTTAAGTGTTATGGAGGCAAAGATATAAATTGTCAACTAAAAGAATCAACCAACTTGCAAAAGAAGTAATGTACAAATCATGGCGATATTTTTCAATACTATAAAATGCTGTTTAGCTTTTGTGTGAAGCACTTCCTCCGTAAACGAACGTTGGCAATGCTTTTGCTTTAGACATATACAGAACGCTTCGGTTATAAATCCTCTAAATATCCGTATCCGCTTTCTCTGCCTGAACATCTATAAAAATCTCGACGTCTACGGCATGATGGGCCACATAAGCAGCCGGCCCCGTATCACCCGAAGCAAGAATATCACGGACAACCCCAGCCTTGTTCTTACCGGTAATAAAGAAAATAAGCTTTCGGGCGGCAAACAGAAGACACCCTGTCATGGCAATACGCTGCTGACCATTATAGGGATTGACACTCACTTCATAGGGGTGAAAGGAAGAAAGCAAGTATTCCTGACCGGGAAAAATAGAAGATGTATGTCCGTCATCTCCCGCACCAAGCATCACAGCATCAAAAGTGGGGAAACCATTCTTAAGGGGAACCGTACGGCATACTTGCGCTGAATAGCGCTTTGCCTCGGCTTCGGGAGGATGGTTGCCGAAAATAGGAAACACAAACTCATCCGGCATACCCACTTCATCCAGCAGCAGGCGACGCATAGTGCCGTAATTGCTTTCGGAGTCTTCCATTGGCACGCACCGTTCGTCCACCCAATAAACGCGCATCCTTTCCCAAGGAGTGACATGCTTGTATTCATTCGCCCAAATATCAAACATAAGCGAGGGAGTGCTTCCCCCGCTGAATGCAAAATAGAAAATCTTTTCAGGCTCACGCCCCATCATGCCGATAAGATGTTTGACGAGTGCATGCGCCGTCTCTGTAGCCGTACTGTATATATAACTTTTCATAACTCACAATATTCATCCGTATTCGTTAAATTTTTGCATGGATTGGTCCATTCAGCACCATGTTCACGCATCATTGTTTCACTCTCCAACGGTCCCCAAGTACCTGCGGGATATCCGTATAACGGTGCATTCTGATTCTCTTTCCAATAACGTAATACAGGATCAAAGAATCTCCACGAGGCTTCCACGGCATCACTGCGGGTAAAGAGTGTGGAATCTCCCAGTATGCAGTCTTCAATGAGGCGGGCATAGGCATCACCCACAGAAAGGATGCCCAATTTATCATAGCTGAAGTCCATCATAACCTGTTGTACATCAAATCCAGGCCCAGGCACTTTCATTCCAAACTTGAGGACAATGCCTTCATTGGGTTGCAAACGGAGTATGAGTTTGTTGGCACGCGGGCAATGCCCACCTTCACAACGGAACATCTGATGTGGAGTTTCCCGGAAATGAACTACGATCTCAGTAACCTTGGTAGGCATTTGCTTGCCTGTACGTATATAGAAAGGTACATCCTTCCAACGCCAGTTATTGATACCTATTTTCATGGCTATATAAGTTTCCGTACGTGAATCGGGAGCGACGTTCTTTTCTTCCCTATACCCCGGCTTTACGGCCGAAGCCGTATATTGCCCACGGACAATATGCTCGTTCAGGTCTTCCCGCGTCAGAGGTGCAAGCGAGTCATACACTTTGACTACCTCATTGCGGAAATTGTCTGCATTGAAGATGGCTGGCGGTTCCATGGCAGTAAGTGCAACCAACTGAATAAGATGATTCTGTACCATATCGCGCAACGCACCCGTACCGTCATAAAAACCTCCACGCTGTTCGATGCCCAAATTCTCCACTGCCGTGATTTCCACATAATCGATATAGTTGCGGTTCCAAAGCGGCTCGAAGATACCGTTAGCAAAACGGAAAGCCAAAATATTCTGCGCCGTTTCTTTACCTAAAAAATGATCTATACGATAAATCTGGCTTTCCTCGAATACAGAGGCATAGATATGATTCAACTCCTGCGCCGATTCCAGATCATAGCCAAAGGGCTTTTCCACAATAATCCGTGTATGGGGACGGTTCAGCCGCGCTGCCTTCAGGTGAAGGGGAATGATGCCATAGAGGGAGGGAGGAGTGGCCAGATAATACAACAGATTTTCGGGCTTCTCCTCTCCTGTGAGTTTCCGCAGGCATGCATCCAGCAGGCCATAGCTTCCGGCTTCGGCTGGATCTAAAGAAAGGTAGTGCAGATGGCTGCAAAAATCCTCAGGCTTCCGTTCCGGCTGCCCGACGGATGCATTTTTGTGAAGTTCGTTCAGGATATATTCCCGATAACGGCTGTCCGTATAATCGGTACGTCCTATGCCCACGATGAAAAAATCATCCGGCAGACGGCCGGCATTATATAAGGTATAAAGTGCCGGCATCAGTTTGCGTTTTGTCAGGTCGCCCGAAGCGCCGAATATGATCATTACAAATTTATCCATAGAATATTCTTTTTCTTTGATTGGCTCATACGAATATCAAGCCTTCACACTTTACAATAATTATATCAGCTCTTATCTTATTTATATTGCAAGGGCATATATCTTACACATTATACGTACCTGATTTCGTTTCTCCTCCCCGTCCCGTCCAGTTCTCGTGGAAGAAGAGGCCACGCAATTCGTCCGTCCGTTCAAAGGTATGGGCGCCGAAATAGTCACGCTGCGCCTGAATCATGTTGGCGGGCAGTTTGGCAGAAACCAGCGAATAGAAATAATTCAGGGCAGATGAGAAGGCAGGCACGGGAAGCTCTTCCTTCATGGACTGCATCACCAGATGTTTCCAACCGGGAAGCTGCTGCTGTATCTCATTCTTAAAATAAGGGGCCAACAGGAGATGTCGGGGAATGCCTGCCTTGTCCTGTGCCTGAAATGCAGCGGCAATATCATTAAGGAATGCGCTGCGAATGATACAACCGCCACGCCACATGCGGGCAATGGAGGCAAGATCGAGCTGCCACCCGAAAGCGTCGGAAGCCCGCTGAAGCACAGCGAAGCCCTGGGCATAGGACACGAGTTTGGAGGCGTACAGGGCCGAATGAATATCTTGTATCATCTCCGGCTTGTTATATACCGCCTGTAAGCGTTGACCGGCAAATTGTCTGGAAGCAGCATCGCGCAGACTTTTCTGCGCGGACAGGCTGCGCTCAAAGACAGCCGTGGCAATCAGCCCCAACGGCATGCCAAGCTCCATTGCATTGATGACGGACCATTTGCCTGTTCCCTTCTGTCCGGCAGCATCAAGAATCTTGTCTATCAGATAGCCTCCCGCCTTATCTTTATGGCGGAGGATACCGGCTGTGATTTCTGTCAGATAGCTGCGAAGCTTACCCTCATTCCAACGGGCAAAGATGTCGGCCATCTGCTCATTGTCGAGTCCAAGCAGCTTTTTCATCACCCAATAAGCCTCCGCGATGAGTTGCATGTCGCCATACTCGATACCGTTGTGTATCATCTTGACGAAATGCCCGGAGCTTGCCGGACCTATCCAGTCGCAGCAAGGAGTTCCGTCCGAGGCTTTCGCCGCAATGCTCTGCAAGACGGATTTCACTTCCGGCCAGGCGCTTGCCGAGCCGCCCGGCATGATGGAAGCCCCGTTCAGAGCTCCTTCCTCACCTCCCGAAACGCCCGCGCCGATGAAGCGGAATCCTTTCTTCTCGGCCAACATCACCCTGCGGTCGGTATCTTCATAATTAGAATTGCCGCCATCTATCAGGATATCGCCTTCCGACAAAAGGGGGAAAAGCTGTTCCATCAGTTCGTCAACGGCACTGCCGGCACGAACCATCATCATTATCTTGCGGGGAACGGCAACAGAAGCCACAAAGCCGGCTATGTCCGTGAAACCTTCAATGCTCTTTCCACGGGCGCGCCCACCCGTGAAGCGCTGCACCACTCCTTCTTCCACTCCGGGGACAGTACGGTTATAGACCGAAACATTCCATCCTTTATCCGCCATGTTGAGAGCAAGATTCTCGCCCATAACGGCAAGCCCGATAAGGCCTATGTCCGATTTATTCTGATTTTCCATATACCTGCTGATGTTGTTTTTAGATTGAGAACAAAATGGTTATGGAATTTGTTCGTATGAAGTTTGAAAATAAAACATTACTTTTGCATCCGGCAGGCTTATCCTGCCGGGCTCAGAAAAACGAATCAACCAGAAAAACCATGCTCTTATGAAGACACTCCACATCGGCCTTCTGCCGCAAATCATCATTGCCATCGTCATCGGCATCCTCTCCGGCCATTTCCTCCCCGTCCCCATGGTACGGCTGTTTGTCACCTTCAATGGCATCTTCAGTGAATTCCTCGGTTTCTCCATTCCGCTTATCATCGTGGGCCTGGTCACCGTTGCCATAGCCGACATCGGAAAGGGGGCGGGAAAGATGCTCCTTATCACGGCCCTCATAGCCTATGGCGCCACTTTGTTTTCAGGATTCCTCTCTTATTTCACCGGGGTGTCGGTGTTTCCTTCACTCATCGAAACAGGCATTCCGCTTGAGGAAGTGAGCGAGGCGCAAGGCGTGCAACCTTATTTCTCGGTAGCCATCCCTCCTCTGATGAACGTGATGACGGCATTGGTGCTGGCGTTCACCCTGGGACTGGGATTGGCGCATCTGCGGGGCGACACGCTGAAGAACGCCGCCCGCGACTTTCAGGAAATCATCGTGGCCGCAATCGGTGTGGTGATACTTCCGTTGCTGCCCGTCTATATATTCGGGATCTTCCTCAACATGACACACAGCGGACAAGTGTTCGGCGTACTGGCGGTCTTTGTCAAGATTATCGGTGTCATCTTCCTGCTTCATGTCTTTCTGCTGGTGCTGCAATACTGCATTGCAGGGCTGCTTGTCCGCCGCAACCCCTTCAAACTGCTCGGACGGATGATGCCCGCCTATTTCACGGCGCTGGGCACGCAGAGCAGTGCCGCCACCATCCCGGTAACTCTGGAGCAGACCAAGAGGAACGGTGTGTCGGCCCAAATCGCAGGCTTTGTCATTCCCCTTTGTGCCACCATCCACCTGAGTGGCAGCACGCTGAAGATTGTGGCGTGTGCACTGGCGCTGATGATTATGCAGGGGATTCCCTATGACTTTCCTCTGTTTGCCGGATTCATCTTCATGCTGGGCATCACGATGGTAGCGGCTCCCGGCGTTCCGGGCGGGGCCATCATGGCGGCGCTGGGCATCCTGCAGTCCATGCTGGGCTTCGACGAATCGGCACAAGCGTTGATGATAGCGCTCTACATTGCAATGGATAGCTTCGGAACGGCATGCAACGTGACGGGTGACGGAGCCATCGCACTGATTATCGACAAGATAATGGGGGATGGAGTCTCCCGCAAACGCAAACATCAGTAATTTACGAACAGATAAGAATAGAACTTCGGTTTGTCGCATTGTTTTTCAAGCGTCACTATATAATAAATGGCGAAACTGCATGCAGTTTCGCCATTTTCTTATCCGTATGTATCAGGAACGAAAAACATATCGAATATCAAGCAGTTACAAAGGAAAAACGTTCATTAAACGTTCGTTTAATGGGCGGGGTAAAGGTAAGTATTTTCTTCCTTTCATTTGTACAGTTAGTTCTCTTTTTTTCTATCAGTTAATCATTTTCTTATCAACACATAAGGCTTCTGTTATATCAAAAATAATGAAAAGACGGTAAATGCCCGTTTCTACTTGTCCATTAAACGAACGTTTAAAGGACACTTTAATTATCTGATATTGAGACTTCATAAAAATTACCAAATGCTACAATTCCAAAAAAAGATTTGGCTACATACACTTCTGAACAGGGGTATGTACAAGTGTACAAAAAACTACTATAATATTTACTCATTAATCAATTGAAGTATGAAGAAAGAAAAGTACGTATCACCTCTGATTGAAGTGATACAAGTAGAGAACGAAGGCGCCGTAATGGTGGCAAGTGGCAACCTGCCCGGAGTAGGCAACGGCGGAAGTGCCATCCAGAGCAATGTCCGCAGCAACAGCGCCGGCAGCAGTGAGATTGAAGACCTGATTAACGACATCCTAACCATTGAGCAATGATGAAAACACCGAAACTGATGAACGCGCTCCTCGCGAGCGCATTGGTGGCACTCGCCGCAGGCTGTGCCGCCGACGACGCACTGACGGACGGAACCGCCAACGGAAGCAACGCCGGAACCGGCAAGCAGGTGACTATCACCGTGGGCACTGCCGCAGGCACAAGCACCCGCGTGGCATACGATGACGACAAAGCAGGCTCCGCCGACAACGACGCACTGACCTGGCAGGCCGACGACCAACTGAAAGTAGCAGGCTTTGGCGAAGCCGATGCCTACAAAGGCAGCGAGGACTACACCATAGCCGCCGAGGATGCGGGCAAGGTCAAAGCCCCCTTCACGGGCACGGAGATAACGGATGCCACCACCTTCAACGTCTATTATCCCGCTACGGTGGGCATAGATGCCACCACCGGCGCAGCCACCCTCGCCCTCGGCGCACAGACGCAGGACGGCGACAACAGCACCGCCCACCTGCGCGGCAACATCCTGCTGCAAGCCCTCAACGTCACCGACCTCGGCAACATCGAGCTACAGATGCAGAGCAGCATCATGAAGTTCTCCCTCAGCGGCATCCCCGCCGCAGTGGGCACGCTGAAGACGCTGACTTGGAGCGTGGAGACCGCTAACGGTACGGAGAGCCTCGAACTCGCCTTCCCCCGGACGGGCGACCACCTCGTGACCTTCGATGCCACAAAGAGTGACCTCACCGCCTACCTCGCCTTCCTCCCCGGCGACATGACGCTGAAAGCGGGCGGCAAGTTCACCGTGACACTGATGGGCGACATGAGCTATAAGGCAGAAATGACCGCCACCGACGGGAAGGCCTACGACGCAGGCCTGCGCTACACCGCCGCGATAGACGGAACCGCCTCCACCGCCACATGGCAACAATTGACAACCATCCACACCACCCTCGGCACAGCCGCCGGTTACAACTACAACGGCCTGCCCTTGCAACTCGGCGCTTTCAACGAAGCGAACTCCGCCGAACAGGTGACCATCGGCAGCGCCACCATCTCCGCAGGCAGTGCCGCCCTTGATGCCGACCTCACTGCATACGCAGGCAAACCCATCTGGGTGTGCATCCCCGGCGTGGTGAAGTTCTTCCACACCCTGACGGCAGAGGAAGCCGGCAGCCACACCCTGACCTTGCCGGACAAGGACGCGGGCAGCACGCTGAAAGCCACGCCCACCGCAGGCGGCAAGCCGTATGAGAACGACTGGATAGTAGCCCTCTACATGGGCGTCAATAAGGACGGCAGCACAGCCACCAATGCCACCCCCATCTATTGGGCCACGGGCAACCTCATCGCCACCAAGACCAATGCAGCAGGCAGTGCCGCCACCACCACCGCTTTCCACATCGCCACGCCGGAGGAGACCCTGGCGCAAGCACCCACCACAAGCACCTACCCCGCGCCTGCCGGTATCAGCGTAAGCGCTACCGACAGCTACCAAGCCTGCGCCGAGGGCGCGCAATGGAACATGTTCGGATGGGGTGATGCCACGGGATTGCAGACAAGCAAAACCAATAGTGATTACGCTTCCGCCATCGCTACCGCCGAGGCAAGTATCTGCGGCAATGACGCTTACGACATCACCCGCAAGCAGCTTGGCGGCAGTTGGCGGCTTCCCACGGGCGGTAACACTCAAGCTACTGAAATAGCAGCATTATGCGATAACGATTTTCCTTCTCTGTCTCCTGACGGTATCGACTGGAAGACAGGCAAAACGTACACAGGCCGCCGCTACACCTACACCATCAGCAATGCCGGCAGTACGGGCAATGCTATCCTCAACACGCTCTCGTTTCCCGCTGCGGGCTTTCGCTACGGGGCTGCTGCGAGCAACCGTGGCAGGTACGGCTACTACTGGAGTGGTACGGCCGGCGGTGCGGTCAACGCGTACTACTTGTACTTCTACACGGGCAGCGCCAGCCGGCTCAGCGACTATCGTTCCTTCGGCTTTGGGGTGTGCTCCGTCTCAGAATAAAGCGAAGCCCCGGCAGATGCCTGCCCCGCCCGCAAGCCCGATGAAAAGAAAGACAGAAAAGCAGCAGCCCCGCCCGCAAGCCTGGATGAACAGAAAGGCAGAAAGCAGAAGCGAAGCAACGCAGCAAGCCCGATGAAAAGAAAGACAGAAAGCAGAAGCAATGCAATGCGGAAAACCCGATGAAAAGAAAGGCAGAAAGCAGAAGCAATGCAATGCGGAAAACCCGATGAAAAGAAATACAGCAGCCCCGCCCGCGGCGGAAGTAAATAATTTTCGCCACCTCGGGCAGCCCCGAAAACGGGATGCCGACGGAGCTAAAAATACGACGTGACGGAGTTAAAAATGCGTCACGTTCCATTTTCAACTGCGACACGTCGCATTTTTAACTCCGACGTGTCGTATTTTTCACCCCCTCCAGAAGCACTTCTGACGGGGGTACAGAGAACCAAACAACAGTATTAACCCTAAATTTAAGACCGTATGGCTAAATTCAGATTTGTAAAGAAAAGCAAACCAAACGCGAAGAATGAACCGGGCAAATGGTACGCCTCGCCCGTAGTGACCAACCGACTGAACACGAACACCGTGTGCCGCGCCGTGACGCGAAACACCACCGTGGCGCCCACCGAACTGGAGTCCGCCTTCAACCTCGTGTGCGACGGCATCCCCCCGCAGCTCCAGCAGGGCAACAGCGTGCAACTGGGCAAACTCGGCACACTCCGCCTCTCCTTCGGCAGCGCGGGCGTGGACGACATCGAGCACTTCAACACCGCCTCGATGATAAAGAACGTCAAAGTCATCTTCACCCCAAGCAAGGAGCTGATGTCCGCCGTGAAGGACGGGCTCTCCTTTGAGAATGCCGGCGTGGTGGACGCGGGCTTCACCTACGCCACCACCCGCGCCTACAAGGATGCGCAGGCGCAGGGCGGCTCGGGCACGGGCGGCAGCGGTTCCGGCGGTTCCGGCTCAGGAGACGAAAACGAAAATCCCTTGGGATAAGCGGAAACCATGCTGATGAAAGCAAAAATCACGCAGATTGAAATCAGAAATCATGCAGATTGAAAGCAAAAATCATGCAGATTGAAAGCAAAAATCATGCAGATTGAAAGCGGAAATCACGCAGATTGAGAGCGAAAAAGACGCAGGATGAAAGCGGAAATCACGCAGATTGAAAGCAAAAATCATGCAAGGTAAAAGCAAAAATCACGCAGATTGAAAGCGGAAATCACGCAGAGTGAGAGCAAAAAAGACGCAGGATGAAAGCAGAGATCACGCAGATTGAGAGCAAAAAAGACGCAGGATGAAAGCAAAAACCATGCAGATTGAGAGCAAAAAAAACGCAGGATGAAAGCGAAAATCACGCAGATTGAAAGCAAAAATCACGCAGAGTGAAAGCGGAAATCACGCAAGGTAAAAGCAAAGAACAAAAATCAGGAAGAAGCTCCGGAGTACCAATCTTTTGGATACCCCGGAGCTTTTCCATTTCCCGGAGCCTTCTCTATCCCAATAACATCGTGACAGACCGATAAACGACAGAAGCACCCGGCGCATAAATGATAATTGAAAATACAAATACCCGAAAGAAATCACTACTTTTGCAGCGTGACAACGAAAAATGTAATGACCCCAAAAAACAAAAGCAACATGAAAACAGCCCTTATCTCCGGCATCACCGGACAAGACGGTTCGTTCCTCGCCGAATTCCTCTTGCAGAAAGGTTACGAAGTGCACGGCATCCTGCGCCGTTCCTCCTCCTTCAATACAGCCCGCATAGAGCACCTCTACTTTGACGAGTGGGTGCGCGACATGAAGCGCAGCCGCACCATCAACCTGCACTACGGCGACATGACGGACTCCTCTTCCCTCATCCGCATCATCCAGCAAGTGCAGCCCGACGAGATATACAACCTCGCCGCGCAGAGCCACGTCAAAGTGTCCTTCGACGTGCCCGAATACACCGCCGAAACCGACGCCGTGGGAACCCTGCGCATGCTCGAAGCCGTGCGCATCCTCGGCATGGAGAAGAAGACAAAGATTTATCAAGCCTCCACCTCCGAACTCTTCGGCAAGGTGCAGGAAGTGCCCCAGCGGGAGACGACCCCCTTCTACCCCCGCAGCCCCTACGGAGTGGCCAAGCAATACGGCTTCTGGATTACGAAGAACTACCGCGAGAGCTACGGCATGTTTGCCGTGAACGGCATCCTCTTCAACCACGAAAGCGAACGCCGCGGCGAGACTTTCGTCACCCGCAAGATAACCCTTGCCGCCGCCCGCATCGCCCAAGGCTTTCAGGACAAGCTCTATCTGGGCAACCTCGACGCACGCCGCGACTGGGGCTATGCCCGCGACTACGTGGAGTGCATGTGGCTCATCCTGCAACACGACCGGCCGGAGGACTTCGTCATCGCCACGGGCGAGATGCACACCGTGCGCGAGTTTGCCACCCTCGCCTTCCGCGAAGTGGGCATCGACCTGCGCTGGGAAGGCACGGGAGCTGACGAACGGGGCATTGATGTGAAAACCGGAAAAGTGATTGTGGAAGTCGATCCTAAGTACTTCCGCCCCGCCGAAGTGGAGCAGCTCTTGGGCGACCCCACCAAGGCGAAGACTCTGTTAGGCTGGAATCCGAGGCAGACTACCTTTGAGGAATTGGTGCGCATCATGGCGGCACACGACATGAAATTCGTGAAGAAACTGCACCTGAGAAGTCTCGACGACGACTCCGCTTCTGCTCGCAAGTAACTTTTAGAAGGGATAGGAAGTTAGGAGGAAGTTAGGAGTTAGAGGGAGAAGAAATTAGGAGTTAGAGGAAGAGGGAGTTAGGAGTTAGAGGGAGTTAAAGGGAGTTATCGCCCGCAAGCGGGCTGAGGAGTTAAAGGCCGATAGTCTTCTTTAGTTGATAGATGATAGTTGATAGATCACAAGACTATCGGCTTAACTCCTTAACTCCTTAACTCCTTAACTCCTTAACTCCTTAACTCCTAAAATCATCTTCACTCCTAAAATCGCCTTAACTCCTAAAATCGCCTTAACTCCCGAAAACTGCGAAACTTGAATAAATAGTAATAATAACAACCCGGGGATGTGTTGAAACACCCCGCTTAAACATTAACATACAATGGATAGAAACGCAAAAATATACGTGGCCGGACACCACGGACTGGTAGGCTCCGCCATCTGGAAAAACCTGCAAGAGAAAGGTTATACCAACCTCGTAGGCAAAACGCATAAGGAACTCGACCTGCTCGACGCAGTGGCCGTGCGCCAATTCTTCGACAACGAGCAACCGGAATACGTCTTCCTCGCCGCCGCCTTCGTGGGCGGCATCATGGCCAACAGCATCTACCGCGCCGACTTCATCTACCGCAATCTGCAGATACAGCAGAACGTCATCGGCGAAAGCTTCCGCCATCACGTCAAGAAACTCCTCTTCCTGGGCAGCACCTGCATCTATCCGCGCGACGCGGAACAGCCCATGAAGGAAGACGCCCTGCTCACCTCCGCATTGGAATACACCAACGAGCCCTACGCCATCTCCAAGATAGCCGGGCTGAAGATGTGCGAGAGCTTCAACCTGCAATACGGCACAAACTACATCGCCGTGATGCCCACCAACCTCTACGGCCCCAACGACAACTTCGACCTGGAACGCAGCCATGTCCTCCCTGCCATGATACGCAAGATACACCTTGCCCACTGCCTGAAGCAAGGCGACTGGCAAGCCGTGCGCCACGACCTGAACCAACGCCCGGTAGAGGGCATCGGCGGTGCGAACAGCGAGGAAGACATTCTGAACATCCTCGCCAAATACGGCATCAGCCCCGAAGAAGTACGCCTGTGGGGTACGGGCACTCCCCTGCGCGAATTCCTGTGGAGCGAAGAAATGGCCGACGCCAGTGTCTTCGTCATGGAGCAAGTGGACTTCAAAGACACCTTCAGCCCCGGTGACAAAGACATACGCAACTGCCACATCAACATCGGCACGGGCAAGGAAATCACCATCCGCCGCCTGGCCGAACTCATCGTCAGCACCGTAGGCTATCAAGGCCGCCTCACCTTCGACTCCGGCAAACCGGACGGAACCATGCGCAAACTCACCGACCCCTCCAAACTCCACTCTCTGGGCTGGCATCACAAAGTGGAAATCGAAGAAGGAGTACAGCGGATGTATGACTGGTATCTGAAATAGCGGTGAAAAGTTGGCTTTCTATACAGAAACCCTTATATTTGCGCAATTTTCAACCAAATGTGCAATATTATGGAACAAAGCTTTATTGCTTATATAGAAAACAGCATTAAGACCAACTGGGATCTGGACGCCCTTACCGACTACAAAGGAGCCACCCTGCAATACAAAGATGTGGCCCGCAAAATAGAAAAGCTCCACATCATCTTTGAAGAAAGTGGAATAGAGCCGGGCGACAAAATCGCGCTCTGCGGCCGCAACAGCTCCCATTGGGGCGTCACATTCCTCGCCACGCTCACCTACGGAGCTGTTGCCGTCCCCATCCTGCACGAATTCAAGGCCGACAACGTGCACAATATCGTGAACCACTCCGAAGCCAAGCTCCTTTTCGTAGGCGACCAGTCATGGGAAAACCTCAACGAAAGTGCCATGCCCCTGCTGGAAGGCATCATGCTGATGACGGATTTCTCCATCCTCGTCTCACGAAGTGAAAAATTGGACTATGCACGCGAGCACCTCAACGAAATGTTCGGCAAGAAATATCCCAAGAACTTCCGGCAGGAACACATCGCCTATCATCAGGACCGCCCCGAAGAACTGGCTGCCATCAACTATACGTCCGGAACCACCAGCTACTCCAAAGGCGTGATGCTGCCCTACCGCAGCCTATGGTCCAACACCGCCTTCGCCTTCGAGGTACTGACTCTGAAAGCCGGCGACAAAACCATCTCCATGCTGCCCATGGCACACATGTACGGACTGGCATTCGAGTTCCTGTATGAATTCTCCGCAGGCTGCCACATCTACTACCTCACACGCATGCCCAGCCCGAAGATCATCTTCCAGGCATTTGCCGAGGTAAAACCCAACCTCGTGGTAGCCGTTCCTCTCATCATCGAAAAGATCATCAAGAAAAACGTACTGCCCAGACTGGAAACACCTACCATGAAGTTGCTCCTGAAAGTGCCCATCATCAACGACAAGATAAAAGCCACCGTCCGCGAACAGGTAGTCAGCGCCTTCGGAGGCAACTTTGTAGAAGTCATCATCGGTGGGGCAGGCTTCAATCAGGAAGTGGAGCAATTCCTCAAAATGATAGACTTCCCCTATACCGTGGGCTACGGCATGACCGAGTGTGGTCCCATCATCTGCTACGAAGACTGGAGCCGCTTCAAGCCCGGATCATGCGGAAAATCAGCCCCGCGCATGGAAGTGAAAATCCTCTCGCCCGACCCCGAAAACATACCCGGAGAAATCATCTGCCGAGGTCCCAACGTGATGTTAGGCTACTACAAGAACGACGAAGCCACCGACCAGGTGCTCGACGCGGACGGCTGGCTGCATACCGGTGACCTTGCCCTGATGGACGCCGATGGCAACGTCACCATCAAAGGACGCAGCAAGAACATGCTCCTCGGCCCCAGCGGACAGAACATCTATCCCGAAGAAATAGAAGACAAGCTGAACAATATGCCATACGTGGCCGAAAGCATCATCGTACAGCAAAACGAGAAATTAGTGGGTCTGGTCTATCCCGACTTCGACGACGCCTTTGCACACGGACTGAACAACGACGATATAGAACGTGTCATGGAGGAAAACCGCATAGCGCTTAATGTTGAACTGCCTGCATACAGCCAGATCTCCAAGATGAAAATCTACCCCGAAGAATTTGAAAAGACACCCAAGAAATCCATTAAACGCTTCCTCTATCAAGAAGCCAAAGGATGACATAACATTCTCCGATATGAAACATACCCTTTCACTCGCCTTCCTGTCCCTGCTCATCGCAGGGACGACTTTTGCCCAAGAGGCCGGACAGAACCGACATCGTACGCCACGGACAAGTCACGGCATGGCAAGTATCAACCTGTCTTTATGGAAAGACATCGCCACACAGCACACCGATACGCTGGGAAGCACCTGCCTCAACCTCGGCGTATTTTCTTCCATGAATCGACTGAATGGTTTGGGAGTAAACATCCTGGGGGCAGCGACAAGACGGGACGTAAATGGCCTGCAAATAGCGGGAATCTCTAATATGACAGGCGGAAGCATGCATGGCATTCAGATGGCAGGCATCAGCAACATCAACGGTAATAATCTCATGGGTCTGTCTGCATCAGGCTTGGTAGGGATTACCGGGAACAACGCCCGTGGGGCGATCATCTCCGGTTTGGCAAACATCAACGGCAACAATGTGCAAGGCGTCATCTTGGGTGGACTGCTGAACATCAGTGGAGAAGGTTCTTCGGGTGTACACTTTGCAGGACTTGCCAACATCGCCGGCGGTAACTTCAAAGGATTGTCCTCTTCGGGACTGCTGAGTGTAGCGGGCAAGAACCTCAACGGAGTGCAGCTTGCCGGACTTGCCAACATTACAGCCGAGAATATGACCGGCATTCAGCTCTCCGGACTGGGCAATGTAACAGGCGGTACGGCACGGGGCGTGCAACTTTCACCTGCCAACATGGCTGTCCGTGCCAAAGGACTTCAAATCGGGCTGTTCAATTACTACAAAGAAAGCCTGGATGGCTTTCAGTTAGGATTAGTGAATGCCAATCCCAACACCAAGGTACAAATGATGCTTTTTGGCGGCAATGCCACCAAGCTGAACATAGGTGTCCGTTTCAAGAACAATCTGTTCTATACCATTCTCGGCGGCGGTACACACTACCTTGAATTCGGTGACAAGTTTTCCGCCTCCATCTTTTACCGCGCCGGTTTGGAACTGCCTCTTTACAGACGGTTGTCCATCGGCGGCGACTTAGGCTATCAGCACATCGAAACCTTCAAAAACAAGAACTATGGCATCCCTGCCCGTCTCTATGCCCTTCAAGCCCGTGTCAATCTGGAATACAGACTGACGGACTGCCTCGGTGTTTTTCTCACCGGAGGCTATGGTGGAAGCCGGTACTATACCAAGGGAGTCACTTACAACAAAGGAATAATTGTAGAAGGCGGAGTAGTGCTGTTTAAATACTGATGAGAGTGTGCATATATAAAGGTTGAATCTGCAATATACGCAGATTCAACCTTTATATCACTGTTTCCCTTATTGTTTCTCTTTAATAAACCCGGTTCTATAAGCCACAAGCAACTTCTTCAAGTCTTCTATCTGGGTGATGAGTTCAGCACCTTTATCAGTATCTTTCACCATCATACGCTGGGAGTTGAATTCTACAACAAAAGTAGTGGATTTGATATCCTGTCCCTCCTCAATGGCTTTCTGACGGCTTTGAAACGGCTCATGCTGCACTAATTGCAGACCGTGTGAATGATATACCAAAGTATAGCCGGCAATCCCCGTTTCAGGCTGATAGGCTTTTGAAAAGCCGCCGTCAATCACAAGCAATTTGCCATTGGCCTTGATGGGCTTCTCCCCCTTGATGGTCTTTACAGGTACATGACCGTTGATGATGTGTGAATGAGACCCTGGCTCCACACCGAACTCGCTAAGAATACGGTCGCAGACTTCCGCCTCATTGCGCAAAGAGTAATAACAGCCCTTTGTCTCTTTATGCAGGCTTTTGTCCGCCACAAAATAACGTTCGAATGTCGCCATCTTATCCTTATCAAAGGAAGGAGCATCAGATCCGCACCACATATACCATACATAATCCAGCGCAAACAACTTCTCGGCAGAACCGTCCTCTTCAAAATAAGCGGTACGTATCAACTGATCCGTCTTCTGCAGCAACTTATGTCCCCAATAGTCCTTCTTCCCAATACGAACATGCTTGAAACTGCCATCCACATTCAGAGGAACGGATGCATGATATAGCAGGTTACTGTTGCAAACCAGATACATGCCCCCATACGTGAACAGGCAACGCATGTGTTTCTTCAGTTTCTCACTGTTCATGAATGAGGTGTGGATTCTGTTCACCAATTCACGCTCCTCATCTGTCAAGCGATATGGATCGGCAGGATCAACGGTCGGGAAATTGGTGTCGAGCAGTGCGTATTCCTTCCCATCACATACATACACACCACGCTCAAAATTGATATTATGCAGCAGTTTACGATCCTCCATGTTGAAATCCGGACGTCGGCTGATGATTTCCGCTTCTAATTTAAGTTGAATGACCGTAATGGCCTTGTGCATCTGTGTAATCAGGCGCAGGGTCTTGTCATTATATTCTGCATCGGCAAAATTCATTTTCGGTGCAAAAATGGTACAGGGATCATCGGCATAAGTATCCATCGCAAATGTAGCGAGTGGCAGCAGATTAATGCCGTATCCATCTTCCAGAGTGGCCAGATTGGCATAGCGCAGAGACATACGGATTACATTGGCAATGCAAGCGTCATTGCCCGAAGCCGCGCCCATCCACAGGATATCATGGTTGCCCCACTGGATATCGAAATTATGATAATCACAAAGCGTATCCATAATAATATGTGCTCCCGGTCCACGGTCGTAAATATCACCCACGATATGCAAAGAATCAATTGTCAGGCGTTGGATAAGGTTGCACATCGCCACAATGAAATCATCCGCACGTTTCGTTGTTATGATAGTGCTGATAATGACATTAATATATGCATGCTTATTTGGTTCGATGGTCGATTCGTGCAACAATTCCTGGATGATATACGAGAATTCCGCCGGAAGTGCCTTGCGCACTTTGGAACGGGTATATTTGGAAGAAACATTCTGGCAGACTTTTACCAACTGGTTCAAAGTTATCAGATACCAATCATCCAAATCTGTTTCCTGTTCCTTTATCAGTTGCAACTTTTCTTCCGGATAGTAAATCAACGTACAGAGTTCCTTCTTTTCGCTTTCACGCAGCGTATGGCCGAAAATTTCATTCACTTTACGCTTCACCGCACCTGACGCGTTTTTCAGGACATGCTGAAAAGCTTCGTATTCACCATGAATATCGGTCAAAAAATGCTCCGTACCTTTCGGCAGGTTCAAGATCGCTTCCAGATTGATAATTTCCGTACTGGCATCTGCTATAGTAGGAAAGCTGCGTGACAATAATTGTAAATAACGTAGGTCATTTGCAATAGTTTCCGGAGTTGTATTTCCCATGATATGATTATTGATTTATAATTTATGATTCATCTGTTTTTCCACCCTCAGTCCTCAACCCAATAAAAACATCAGCAACACTTGTGCTATAATTACACGCAGAAACATACACAACGGATAAACTGTAGCATAAGCCACTGATGGATTATCTCCCGGAATGGTATCGTTGGCATAATTCAACGCCATAGGATTTGCCATACTTCCGCATAACATGCCTGCCATTGTACCGAAGTCCACCTTCATCCATTTAAAGGCAATAATTCCTATAATCAAAACAGGAACCACTGTCAACACGAAACCCGCACCGATCCACAGCAACCCTTCCGGACGAAATACAGTGGCAAAGAAATGAGCCCCGGCATCCAGTCCGAGGCATGCCAGATAAAGAGACAGCCCCAACGCTCGAAGCATCAGGTTTGCGCTACGTGTGGTATAAGTAACCATGTGCATCCTCGGGCCGAACGTACCGATAAGAATTCCCACAATAATCGGTCCGCCTGCCAATCCCAACTTCACAGGAGCACTGATGCCCGGAATGGAAATAGGTATAGCTCCCAAAGCCAATCCCAAGATAATACCTACAAACACTGCCACTAAATTCGGCTCTTTCAGACTCTTGACAGCGTTGCCCAGCACTTTCTCCACATTCTGTATAGCAGCCGCTTCACCTACCACCGTCAACCGGTCTCCCAATTGTAAAGTGAGCTCTGCCGTAGCCAGCAGTTGCACACCACTGCGATATACCCTACTGATATTGATGCCATAGTGATTACGCAAATGGAGAGCCCCCAGTTTCTTACCGTTCAGTTCGGGACGGGTCACCACGATACGTTGTGAAATCAACTGGCTGTCTATGGCATTCCAATCTATATCTTCTTTATTCCAGTCCGTATGTTCCTGTTCACCGAAAAGCACGGTCAAGGCCGGAGCATACTTTTCTGAAGTTACTACCAAAAGGCGGTCACCTTCCTTTATCACTTTCTCGGAAGTAGGTATGCTGACATTTCCATCCCGCCATAAACGGGAAATCACAAACTTAGGATAGTTCAATCCGCCTATCTCCTTAATGCTCTTATTAAAAACCGCAGGATTGTGCACCTGAAATGCGGCAATATATGTCTTGTTCGCATCATCCTTCTCTTTCTTCTCCAAATCTTCCTTTCGTGCCAATACCTTGCGGATAATCAGCACCGCCAAAATCACTCCGACCACTCCTAACGGATAAGCCACTGCGCACCCCAATGCCGGAGTACTGGATTCCAAGCCCATTTGTTTCAATGTTTGCTGCGCTGCACCAAGGGCCGGCGTATTGGTTGTGGCTCCACAAAGAATTCCCACCATATCCGGCAGGGAAATACCTAATGCATAACTTCCAAATACTGTCATCAACGTACCTGTCAGCACAACACCCAGAGCCAGCATATTCAGCCTCACCCCGCCACTGCGGAAAGAACTGAAAAAGCCCGGTCCCACCTGCAGGCCCAATGCATATACAAAAATAATCAACCCAAAGCTTTCCGCATAGTTCAGCATTTGCGGATCAATGGATAATCCGAAATGACCGGCAATAATACCGGCAAAAAACACGAACGTCACTCCCAAAGAAATACCGCAAATATGAACTTTTCCCAGCCCCAATCCGATGGCGGAAATCAACGAAAGCACTACCACCGCCTGCAAAGCGGAATGCTCAACAAACAAACTATACAGCCAATCCAAAGCGTATCCAATTTATAGTTTCAGGCTGCAAAGATAGAAAGTATCTGCGGATATCACAAGAAAAAGGAGACAATGAAATAAACTCCCGCCGCCAACAATCCACTGACCGGAATAGTCAGTATCCAAGCTGTCATCAAACTTTTCGTCACTCCCCAGCGCACAGCCGAAAGCCGTTTGGTAGCTCCTACTCCGATAATAGCTCCTGTAATGGTGTGTGTCGTACTCACCGGAATCTTCAGATATTCCGTGATATATAAAGTAAATGCGCCGGCTGTCTCCGCTATCACTCCTTCCAACGGGGTCACTTTGGTTATTTTAGTTCCCATCGTCTTCACAATCTTCCACCCTCCGGACATCGTGCCTAATGAAATGGCTGTGAAACAAGAGAATGCCACCCAGTCAGGCAAATCATTGATACTGTTTATTCCCATACCCAAACCTTGAGAATGCCCCGCTATCATAGCAGCGGCAATGATTCCCATCACTTTTTGGGAATCATTCAGGCCATGCCCAATGCTAAACAAAGCCGAAGAAACAAGCTGCAACCTCTTGAACCATACATCAGCAGTATGAGGATGTGTACGCTTACAGATGTAAAGCACCAGCAAGGTAAATCCGAAGGCAATGACCATACCTATCAATGGAGCAAGAAAAATGAAAACGGCAATCTTCAGAATGATATTAAGCTGAATGGCTTCAAAGCCATGAACCATAATTGCTGCCCCGGCAAAACCTCCGATAAGTGTATGCGAAGAAGAAGAAGGGATACCCTTCCACCATGTAAACAGATTCCAGGTAATGGCAGCAATCACACCCGAAAGAATAATAGGCAATGTGATGTATTGCTCCACTACCGTTTTCGAAACAGTATTAGCTATGCCAAAGCCTCCGATGATGCATTTAGCTATGAAAAATGCTACAAAATTAAAGAATGCAGCCCATATCACTGCTTGAAAGGGGGTCAGTACCTTGGTAGATACAATGGTTGCTATCGAATTCGCAGCATCATGAAAGCCATTGATATAATCAAATATCAAAGCCAATATAATGATTATCACTAATAATTCCATGTGTCCTACCCGATTTATGCATATTTTACAATCAAACTTCTCAATATCTTGCCCACATGCTCCGCAGCATCAGTCGTTTTTTCAAGTTCATGCACAATCTCCTTGGCTTTAATAAGCTCTATGCAATCTTTTTCTTCTTCAAAAAGTTTAGTGATAAAGAATTCATAGATATCATCCGCCCGGTTCTCTATATCATGCATTTTCAAACAATATCCGCGTAAAGCCCCTGGCGTCTTCCGGAAAGTTTCAAGCTCATCCATAGCCCTGACAATATACTCTGCCTCCTGCTGAATCATACGGCTCAGCTCTTTTCCACTTCCGGAGACAGAATGTGGATTATAAATCGTAATGCGCTTTGCACAACTGTTTATTCCATCAATCACATCATCTATGCTCGAAGCAAGAGCATGAATATCCTCACGGTCAAAAGGGGTAATAAAAGTAGTACCAAGTTCATCCAGAATCAAGTGGGCAAGCTTATCTCCTTCACGTTCCATATCCTTGATACGCCTGTAATAATCGGCTCTTTCTTCTGGCAGGTCATGTTCCAGACTTTCTACCAAAACAACCGATGAGGCAAGCAATATTTCAGACAACTGTTTCAATAAAGGAAAAAACTTAGGTTCTTTGGGAGTAAACCGACTAAAAAAAGAATTCTTCATAAATGTATGCATTTTAAGTTAATGTATGCATTTTAAGTTATTGTTATTTGTTTACAGTATGCAATAGAGCACGAATCACTTCTATTAAAGCAGGCAGTGCAGACACCACTATGATAGCAACTACCAGCAACTTCAAATTGTCCTGAACAAATGGAAGATCACCAAAGAAATATCCAGCATAGCAGAAAAAAGCAATCCAAAGCCCTCCACCTATCAGATTGTACAACATGAAATTAGAATAGTGCATCTTGCCCATTCCAGCCACAAACGGAGCAAATGTGCGGACGACAGGCACAAAACGTGCGATAACAATTGTTTTGCCACCATATTTTTTATAAAACTCATGTGTCTTCTCAAGATGACTTTGCTTGAATACTTTAGAACTGGGATTGCTGAACAAGCTATTTCCCAGAAAATGTCCCGCCATGTAATTACAGGAATCTCCCAATACGGCCGCTGCAAACAGAATAACAACCAAGACATTGATTTCGAGAGGCATATTTGGTAATGCCGCAATAGTTCCTGCCACAAAAAGCAAAGAATCTCCCGGAAGGAAAGGTGTGATTACCAACCCGGTTTCACAGAATATAATCAAAAACAGAATGACATAAGTCCAAGTATTATATTCTTGCACAATACCGATCATATACTGATCGATATGGAGAATAAAATCCAACAGAAAATCCATTATATATTATTTATCAGTGATTTAAATAGAGATAAAAGCATTCGCGAAAAGACAGGAGTCTTTCCGAGAAAAAAGGAAAATATGAAATTAGATAAGAATACGCCTCAGTGTATAGACGTAATATCGGCAAGAAAACTTGAAAGAATTTATAGTAAAAGGAAAAGAGGGTGTTTTGTCTTCGGGAAGCAGAATCTTCAAACATTTCACAAATCTGATAGCATTGAAAGCCGCATTATTTCTCAATATTTTCGTAGGGGCGATACAATGAAACGAAAATAAATTCCCAATATTGGCATTCTCCGCTTTACAGCTATAATATCCGCTATGCACTCCATCCCGGTGCTTGAAGTCTGTTTTTGACAAAGAGTGCAAATGCTCGAAGCTATATTGTGCACCTATGGCATGTGGCATCTTATATTCCTTCATGTCATCGGAAGTTGATACTACCGATATAAGGAATATACCTAACAATATATAAAAGATATACTTCACCATAGCAGCGACAAAGATAGAAAGTATTTTTTAAGAGAAGAATGCATTAAAGATTTATTTTAATGATCATCTCCCCAACTTACAGATAAACCGGATTCGACGGTATTGGTTTCGGTTCTATCTCTCTTTTATGATTAAGTCCGGCTGAGGTCATAATAACTACAAAAACAGGAATGGGGATAGTCTCTCAGCAACAACATCACAAGTACCCGCAGAGAATGTTTTCGGAAAGCAGTACACGTATCGGCAGCGCGCCCATATTTGTCCAAGCCTCCTTCATAACAGATACCGATGCTGTTTGCATTGTAACCACGGGCATGCGCATCGAGCTTTTCTACTGATCTCAAAGACTTTATATCCCCATTCTTGCGGATATAGAAGTGGTAACCTGCACCGGAGGACCCGGCGCAGGTGGTCTGTTGTCAGGTCGTGTTCCGTATAGCAACGATCACAACGGATTGCGGAACAATGGACAACATTAAGAAGACTCATACAAATAAAAGTAATGACTATATTTTTCCAAAAAACATCGTCCGCCATTCCCGCACGGCTTTGCCTGCTGTTCGCGCTTATCCTTCTGCATGTCTCTTGCGTGCGTGAGAACACAGAAGACTGCGTGCAGTACGCCATCAAGGTAAAGGTAGTGGACGTTGAAGGGAACAACCTTGTTACAAGTGAAGTGTTGCAAAAAACGGACGTCTATCTGTTCGGTAAAAGAGGCTTCATACGCATGATCCCCGTCGGGATATCTACGGACTATCTATTCGGGCACGGGAAAAGCGAAAAGCTCACGCTCGTGGCGTGGGGTAATGCCAAGGCCGACACTCTGATAACACCGGAAATAGCCGTAGGCACTTCACTAAAGGAGGCAAAGCTGACTGTGAAACAATATGCCGACAGAACGCACCTGCCCATGACCGACCTCTTCTATGACCACAAAGAGCTGGACGGAACCACCCATAAAGTGGATGACGCCTCTGCTGTCCAGACACGCAGCATGCGGGAGGAAAGTATTACTCTAACCATGGAACGCGTGGCGGCTGGCGTAAGCATACACACACACAATCTGGCCGAATGCTATCCGTACGGAAAAAATGAACTGGAGGGAGGTGGGAGGCGGTGTCTTATGCTGCGCGGTTCCGGAAGCGAGATAAACTTTGCCGGAGAAGTGCGGGAGGAAGCCCAATATTCGCCTTCCGTCATTACTGACAAGGCCGGAAACCTGCATACCCAGTCCTTTCGCATCATTCCAGGCAATGGACACATCGAGATAGACATTTATGCAGCCAACGGGCGGAAGCTGTGCACCGTGACCGAGGACAACAACTTCAAGCCACTATATGCCCCTCCGGGCAGGCAGACGAACATAGACATTGACTTCCGCAATATCCATCCCTCGGTAAAAATAACAGTGTTACCGTGGGGAGATGTTCGGCAAGACATCGAAATGTAGGAGAAAAAGAAGTTTGGAAAATGAAGAATAGAAAATAATAAGCAAATAAGGGAATTATGCCAACTTTTTTAAAAATTATGCTGTTATCAGCATCCGCTTCTTTAATTTCCTGTATGCAAGAGTATGATGTGCCTGAAGAGCCCTATGAGGAGAAACCAGCCATCTTACGTTTGCATGTAGAAAACAGAAATCAGACGGATGCCGCAACACGCACCATGAATGAGAATGTCATTAATGACCTGCATATTCTTATATACAACAGCAACGGCGAACTGATCGGACAAAAATATACCACGGGAAGCACTGCTACGGTGAATACCCGCAGCACCACTGGCTGCACCATATATGCCATAGCCAATACGGGAAACTCCGACCTATTCAACCACTATGACATCCATTCGGAGAACTACCTGAAAAAACTGACCCGTTCAATATCTTCGTGGAATGAGCTGACGGAGGGAAACACTCTGCCCATGACGGGAAGCAAGACAAACGTGACGATTGCCGCAGGAACAAGCACTCTGTCCGGTGGACTGACGGTGACCCGCATGACGGCAAAAGTGACACTGAATGTGACTGTTGCACCCGGCTTCGGAATCACCATCGACAATTACCGCATTTACGGGATTCCCCGGAAAGCGTACTACGTTCTGCGTCCTCTGGACACTGAAACAAGCACTTCGGATACACAAACCAGCCGTGCGGGTGATGCCGTAAGGCCTGCCATCCCTGTGGACTGGACAAATAGTGGGGTTCTTACCCCATCTTCCGCCACAAACACAAGAATCACATTCCACATGTTCGAGAACCGGCCGGGGATAAATTCTTCCATTACCGACCAGAAAGACAAGGGAAAGGCAAAGGTTCCCGGAATCCCAGC
The DNA here is from genome assembly GCF_000186225.1 of Bacteroides helcogenes P 36-108. Lineage (NCBI taxonomy): Bacteria > Pseudomonadati > Bacteroidota > Bacteroidia > Bacteroidales > Bacteroidaceae > Bacteroides > Bacteroides helcogenes. The sequence continues at coordinate 3,276,230 of NC_014933.1, forward strand.
CGATTCCGCCGCCTACGTGGTGATCAACGGCAAAGCACTCGGTTACAAAAAATTGTCTTGGAAAATATACCTCGGCGCCACCAACACCGCCAACTTCAACATCAAGCGCAACTGTGCCTACACTTACAATATAGTACTGAAGCCCACCACCACCGACACGCGAGTAATATACGAAAAAAGCGGTACGGTATGGGCAGGCAGTAATATCTATTGGGATGGCAGCAAGCTGACGTTCGACGAAACAGTGTCCGGGAACTCGGACCTGAAGCAAGGGGTATTCTTCAAATGGGGATCACTGATTGGCATAATAACGACAGGCGATATTTCATGCTTTATCCCCACCTACAACGCCACTTCTCCCACAAGCAGTACATGGACCCTAAAGACATACAACTACGATAACATCTATTGCTTTAAGGACGAAAATTTGGCCAGCACTAATGACCGAGGAAATACCTATCTTAACGACAATGCCCGCAACACCGATGCCTTTTATCAGGCCTACAAGGGAGACATTTGTAAGTATCTGAGCAAGACCGGTGCTGTGGCGGGCAATTGGCGCATGCCCACCTCGAAAGAATTCGGAGAGGGTAACCAATATACCCACAGTGGAAATTTCAATAACGCTCCTCCTACAAACAACGAAGGAACCGCCTTGATAACAAGTAGTTATTGGACTTACATTTCCGATGGCAGTATTGTACGCTTTCCCGCGTCTGGCTATCGGGGTATTTATAGTGGAAATTTGAAGCTCCCCGGCCCAGAAGGCTTCTATTGGAGCAGTAGCACGGGGATTATTAACGCATGGCGCATGGACTTTCTTCAACCGTCAATCGGCGGTGTGTTCGCTCGCTGCTATTATCGGCATGACGCATTCGTGGTGCGGTGTGTATGGGATTATTAGATCAGAGTAAAGGTGTCGGTACATTAAGCCAGTTGGTACAAGCAGTCTCTACTGGAGCAGTAGTGCGAGTACTGATATACAAAAAGCGTACTATATGGCTTTTACACATTCTACCGTAACCAGATCACCAACCCTGCGAAAACATGCATTCACAGTGCGGTGTGTCCGAATGTAAACTGTCTGCTTTTTATTAGACGCTCTACAATAAGAATACTTTGCTGAAAAGTGTAACAAAGCAGAAAATGAGAAAAACAAAAAAGCGATTATCTTTTTAACAGATAACCGCTTCTTGTTTTTCTCATTGGTAGTGGGTACGGGAATCGAACCCGTATGTCATGCGTGAGAGGCATGTATCCTAACCATTAGATGAACCCACCATCGCATTCTTTGTACACCCTCAGGGATTCGAACCCTGGACCCACTGATTAAGAGTCAGTTGCTCTACCAACTGAGCTAAGAGTGCAACTTGCGGAAGCTGGGGGATTCGAACCCCCGGTACGGTTACCCGTACGTCAGTTTAGCAAACTGGTGGTTTCAGCCACTCACCCAAACTTCCTTTTTGTAACCAGCATTTCTTCTCAAATGCGGTGCAAATGTATGGCAAACTTTTGGACTGTGCAAATCTTTCTATAATATTTTTTTCAGTGTTTTTCGTCAAATGAAGATAACACATTAACACTCAAAACATAATAGAGAAAAAAAATACAAGTTATTTATTTGACTTATATCAACCATTCTTCCCCATCCTTTTCCGTAACTTTGCACGACTTTTATATAGTATGCTCATACAGAAAATGATACAACAAGAAAGCTTAAAAAAACAGCTTACCAAGCTCGCTGCTCCTATTTTTATTGAAACTCTGCTCATCATGATGCTCGGTGCTGTAGATACCATCATGCTCAGCCGTCACTCAGACAACAGTGTTGCTGCTGTAGGGGTAGTCAACCAGATTGTCATGCTGACATTTCTTGTTTTCGAAGTCATCAATCTTGGAACATCCGTTCTTTGTTCTCAATACCTCGGCGCCAGACTACACAAAAAAGTGGTACAGGTGGTAGGTGTATCCATAATCGTAAATATGGTGATAGGTGCTATCGTAAGTCTTTTCCTGTTTTCTTGTGCCCGCCCCATTCTTCATCTTATGGGATTGACTCCCGAACTAATGAAGGACGGAATGGACTATATGCGCATTGTAGGAGCTTTTGCATTCTTTCAAGCATTGTCGCTCACGCTTTCTGCCTCATTGCGCAGTGCCAACAAAGCTATCTATCCTATGCTGGTGACAGTAGTAGTCAATATACTCAATATCATTGGCAACTACTCATTGATTTTCGGACGTTTCGGTTTCCCTGAACTGGGGGTTGAAGGCGCTGCCATCTCTACCGCATTCAGCCGTGGCATATCTATGATCATATTATTCATTATTTTATTTCGCAAGCACATTCACCGTTTTCCTTTGGCATATTTTCGCCCATTCCCGTGGATGGAACTGAAAAACCTGATGAAAGTAGGACTTCCTTCTGCCGGAGAACAATTGTCATATAGCTCTTCACAAGTAGTCATCACTTTTTTCATCAATATGTTAGGAGTAGAAGCACTTGCCACACGTACCTATTGCGTCAATATTATTATGTTTGCCTATCTGTTTAGCATCTCTATGGCACAGGGAGGCGCCATTTGCATCGGCCATCTCATCGGCGAGAAAAAACCTCACGCCGCTTTTCTGATGGGTAAGTATGTCATGAAGAAGTCAGTAATGATCACCCTCCTGCTCTCTTGCATTATTGCCGCTTTCGGGAACAGTCTTTTCGGCTGGCTTACTTCCAATCCCGAAATCATCCGCATGGGAACCACTATACTGATAATAGATGTGCTTCTGGAAATCGGCCGTCCCATCAATATTTTCGCGACAAATGCCCTTCGTGCAGCAGGCGATGTCAATTATCCCTTCTATGTAGGTCTGATAGTGATGTGGAGCATTGCTGTGGGCTTGGGCTATCTTTTCGGCATTCCCTTCGGCTGGGGCATTTGCGGCATGTGGATAGCCTTCCTACTGGACGAAAACATACGTGGATTCATTTTTGTCCGTCGTTGGAACAGCATGAAATGGGCAAACAAGAGTTTCGTGCCACAATCTTAGCGGTTGCCCTGTCCGGTTTGCCTGTTCCGGTAAGCGGTATTCGTGGCACGGAAATCGTACGCTTAGGACGCCAGTAGGCCGGCAATACCCGTTCATAAACAATCTCGATATCAGTAGGAATCTGTCCTTCTACCAGCAGCACCACCATTTCCCCGAACTTCTCGTCTGGAACAGAAGTAACCAGAAATGGCGGAAGTATGTGCTGCAATAAAGCGTTCTCCACTTGTTCTGCCTGTATTTTAACTCCACCACTGTTGATGGTATTGTCCCTTCTGCCCAGAATACGAAACCGATTACAAACATCAATTTCGGCAATATCATTTGTAGTCAGTTCGTCACTGCACACACGAGGGGCATGTATAACGAGCGTACCTTCTCTGCTTAACCGGATGTCCACCTCTTTAAGCGGAGTGTACCAATCGGAAGCCATAGGTCCGTTCAGCCTGCGCAGAGCAATATGCGACAAAGTCTCCGTCATGCCGTAAGTGGACCAAACAGCATTAGGCAGTTCTTTCAATTCTCCGGCAAACCGGACATCAATAGCACCTCCACCGATAATAAGATGCTTTATCCGGCACAACTTTTTTTTCTCTCCGGGCACTTGCAGAGAATTATAAACCTGCATCGGAATCATAGCTGCAAAGACAGGAACTGCACCCGTCGCTCCCAACGGATGTCCTGAAGGGGTGACAGGCAGCAGGTCCAATCCTGCTACCAAAGCGCGCACCACTACCATCTTCCCCGCAATGTATTTCAAAGGCATACAGAGAAGGGCCGTATCTCCCTCTTGCAATTCCAAAAAAGAACAGGTGAGGCAAGCACTTGCCATCATATGCTCTTTTTTTACCCGCAACTCCTTGGGCTGGCCGGTAGATCCCGAAGTATGGACAAGCATTGTATCCCCGGCATCAAACCATTCGGACAAAAAAGTAAAAAGCTCTCGTTTGAAGTCCGTTCCCCCCGTAAAAATATCCGACCCTTTCTCCCGGATTTCCCTCCCGGAGTAACGAATGCCCTCTATCAGAATGGACTGCTGTTCTATATCTGTATGAAAGTTCATCATCGCAACCAATTCAAGATATCAGGTTCTTTCTCTTCGGGATGATACCAGAGACAATCACCATTGACATGAAGTGGACAGTATATATTATCTGTAAACAGCAATCCAGTTCCCAATCCTTGGGGCACAGAGGGATGCATGGTAGCGCACCATTGTGCAATGGCATTCAGTCCGATATTTGACTCCAGTGCCGATGTTACCCAGAAACCAATACCTCTTTCGGTAGCCAGTTCCATCCATTCTTCCGAGCCGCTGATGCCTCCATGCAAAGAAGGCTTCAGAACGATATACTGAGGACAGATTGTCTCCAGAAGTTCTATCTTCCGTTCCCGTTTGTTGACTCCTATCAGTTCTTCATCCAAAGCTATGGGAAGAGATGAAGAAGCACAAAGTTTCGCCATCTCCTGCCACTGACCGGCACGAATGGGCTGTTCGATAGAATGAAGGTCGAATTCAGAAAGACGGTGCAACTTTTCAAGAGCCTCCACCGGAGAAAAAGCCCCGTTGGCATCCACACGCAAGACTATCTGCCGGGGAGTAAAATGTCTGCGTATATACGCCAACAATTCCAATTCTTTTTCAAAGTCGATAGCTCCGATCTTGAGTTTGATACAACGGAATCCTTGTTGTATCTTCTCTTCGATGCGGAGATACATGTCTTCAAAATTTCCCATCCAAATAAGGCCATTGATAGGAATGCCTTCTTTCCCCTCACTGAAAGGGGTATGCCATAGTTGCAGGCTGCGGGCATAAAGATGTTGTAGCGCAGTTTCCAGTCCAAATAAGATGGAAGGATAAGACAGAAGTGCTTTCCGGTCTATCATCCCTCTTTCCTCCAGACGCTTGCAGGCATTCTTCAGAACAGCCTCATATTCGGGCACATCATCACAGCTTAAAGCAGGCAATGGGGCACACTCGCCCACGCCATAAGCATTATTCTCTGTATCAGTAAGAAGTATGTACCATACATTACGTGTGATATATACTCCGCGTGATGTGCCGGCCGGTTGCCTGAAGTGCAATTGTCTTCTTATCGTCTCTATATGATACATACTATGATATAAGAAAATGAATTACGGAAATTTGGGATAATCCTTAAATCTCGGCTTACGTTTTTCCAGAAAAGCTTTTCCACCTTCCTGTGCCTCGTCCGTCATATAATAGAGCATCGTCGCATCTCCGGCAAGTTCCTGTATTCCCGCTTGCCCGTCCAATTCTGCATTTAATCCAGCCTTAATCATACGAAGGGCAAGAGGGCTGTGTTCCATCATTTTCTCTGCCCATTCCACTGTTTCATCTTCCAAACTGTCAAAAGGAACAACCGTATTTATCAGCCCCATATCCAACGCCTCCTGTGCAGAATACTGCCGGCAAAGGAACCAAATTTCACGTGCCTTTTTCTGACCCACAATGCGTGCCAGATAAGAAGATCCGAATCCGGCATCAAAACTTCCCACTTTGGGACCTGTCTGTCCGAAAATAGCGTTTTCGGAAGCAATCGTCAGATCACAGACCACATGCAGCACATGTCCTCCACCGATGGCATAGCCATTCACCATAGCGATAACAGGTTTCGGCAATGAACGAATCTGTTTCTGCACATCCAATACATTCAGACGCGGCACACCATCCGTACCGATATAGCCTCCATGCCCTTTCACATGCATATCCCCGCCACTGCAGAATGCCTTGTCTCCGGCTCCGGTCAGCACCACAACATTAACATCCGGACACTCACGGCAATAATACAGTGCATCACTGATTTCCGAAGTAGTGGTTGGCGTAAAAGCATTGCGGTAACGCGGACGGTTGATTGTGATTTTCGCTATTCCATTATAAAAATCAAAAAGTATATCCTGGTACACTTTAATCGTTGTCCATTCTCTTGTCTTCATATTTATTCTTTGTTTTTCAATCCGTGATAATATTCTTTCAGCAGTACCGTATCTTTCTCTTTGTCCGTAAATACTTCCATAAGTATGGGCTTCGGCAATGCCTCGGAAGCAGCAAACTGTGTCATCGCCTCCTCTAATTTGTCTTCTCCCGTCACTTTCATATAGATAAACCCACGTTCCTCAGCCCATCCCTTGGCAGTGGTATGATGCTCTGCAATAATAAATTCGCGAGAGCGTGCCGACTCATCCATACCCGGTAATGTATGAAAGATCTCTCCACCTTCGTTATTCAGCAGCAAAATGCGAACATTAGCACCGTAATTTTTATTCCAAAGGGCATTCATATCATAAAAGAAACTCAAATCACCAATGACAATAAAGTTCAATCTTTCCGAAGCGGTAGCATAACCAATAGCCGTAGAAAGCGATCCTTCTATACCATTCACTCCACGATTGCAGCAAATTTCCACATCCGGCGAGATGGCAAACAACTGTGCGTAGCGTACCGTCGAACTGTTTGCCAAATGCAAGGCTGACGGAGACGGCAACGACCGGATGAGCTCTCCGATTACAGAGATCTCCGAATAGGGAAGTTCCGGCTCCGGAATAGTCTTACAATAATTTTCCCACATCAATGGATAACTGATCGGCCTGTTTTCCAACAGAAAAGCAATCTTTTCTAAAAACTCAAAAGGATCCATCTCAATGACAGTGGTCAGGCAACCATATAAATCTGCTATTTTTCCATCGGCGGCAATGTGCCAGTGCTCACGGGGTGGATGGTTGCGCAAGTATTTCTTCAACTGCTTGGATACAACGTGCCCTCCATAAGTAATCAAAATTTCGGGCGACAGTTCATTCTGCCGTTCAGACGTCATAGAATAGATAGCAGCATCAAAATTCTTGATCGGAATACCGGGCACAGTCTGATTGCCCAAATGTTCTGCCAGCCAGGCGAAATGTTTGTAAAGCGGCTTCACATATTTCTTTTCAAACAGATAAATCAGGTTCATCTGTCCTACCACAACCATACGCTTGTTGTATTTGTTCAGACGTTCTATCAACTCCTTATAATCGCGGTCATAAACACTCAAGCCCTGATAACGGGTAATGACACGTACCTCCGGCAACACTTTTGCCGTAAACCGGTAGATGGGTTCGGAAACAGGCACATTGATATGTACCGGCCCTCTGCCATGATGCGTCGCTTCCAATATCGCTTCATTTATAAGCCGGTTGCAGAACCACTCATCCTCTTCTGTCTGTATTTCGGGCAAATTGACCGATGCCCTAACCAGCGAACCAAATACACCGGGTTGCGGTAAAGTCTGTCCGTCCATCTGCCCGATCCATGCTGCCGGACGATCGGCAGAAATCACGATCAACGGAACTTGCTGATAGAACGCTTCCGCCACGGCAGGATGCAGGTTCAGCAACGCCGATCCGGAAGTGCAACAGATCGCAACCGGCACTCCGCCTTGCAACGACAATCCGATAGCGAAAAAGCCAGCACTCCGTTCATCGGTCACCGGATAACAGTTAAAATCCTCCATGTTGACCAGTGTATGCACAATAGCTGCGTTACGGCTACCGGGACAAAGCACTATTTTCCGTACCCCGTGCGCTCTAAGCAAAGCCGCCAATTGGAGTATATTCTTCTTGTTTGAATACATAATCCTTGTTCTATTATCAAATGCTTAAAATATTACTCATAGTTTTCATTTTCTCCCCTGTTTCTTCCCATTCCGACTCAACTTCCGACAAGGGCAGAATTCCACCTCCTGCATAAAGTACCGCCGCATTAGAAATGATTTCCATACAGCGCAAGTTTACATATAAATCAGTATGCCCCTCCGGATCCAACCAACCGATAAAACCGGAATAATAACTACGGTCGTAGCCCTCATTCTTCAAAATAAACCGGAAAGCATCCTCCTTTGGCAAGCCACACACAGCAGGAGTAGGATGCAACTCCTGCAACAAGTCTCCCAATTGATGAATATCATTCAGTAGAAAATGGAAATCCGTTTTAAGATGTACCAATTGTCCGGCACGTGCCGTATATGGTCCTTCTTCAGTCACTTCATCTCCAAACTTCAAAACTATCTGACGAACATAATCGGCCACATAGCTTTGTTCTTCCCGATTTTTCCTGTTCCATTCCATCGGCATCACCTCATCCTTCACCGGCATAGTGCCCGCCAAGGCCACTGTATGCCATCTCTTTCCATACCCGCTTAACAGAATTTCAGGTGTACTTCCCATCCAAGTACCCGACTTGGGAGTATGGCACAAATAAATCATCATGCGCGGATAGCTGTTGCAGGCATGGACAAATGTGCCCAATGGTGAGAAATCAGCACTAATATGTTTCATTGCCGAACGTGACAGAACAAGCTTCTGAAAACATTTTTCCCTCAAAGGAGTGATAAAATGTTCAAAAGCCTTTGTATATTGCTTTTTTTCAACAGTTTTCACTTCCGAAGGACATGTTCCGTCGCGTACATCGCAGCAAGTCTGTACAGCAGCCTTACAATCCATCAAGAAAAGCGCTTCCCTGATTTCACTCCACCCACAAGCAGTGATGTCCGGGCGAATCACCACCAAAGGATGCTTCTCTGACCGTTGGAAAGGAGCCATGACAAATCCTTTCTTTCCATTTAAATTATGAATATCCGCCATCTGCTCCACTTCACCCGATAGCTGCGCTATAAAATAACATTCATCAGTCCACGGCAAGCGGTACAAGGCAAAACCGAAACCGCTGCGAGTCAGGCAATCTACTAAATCTTGTATATATCTATCAGGTAGATTCATTCTGGTATTCCTTACTATGAGGCTACAAATTAATCACTTTTTTTTCTTATCCTTGCAAAGGATAAGAAACTTTCTTGTATCTATCTGACTGATAAATTGTAATTGAGAAGTAATAAGTTGTCGGTAACGATTTGGTGAAAGCACTGGAATATACTGATTATAGAAATTTTCTTTCCGTAATTTCAAAGGCTAAAATTGCGTGTGAAAATAGTAATCAAACAGTACAAGACCATTTCGTTGATGTCACCGAAAAGGTTTTTATAGGATATAATATTGAAAAACAGGCGCATACGATATTTATGACACCGTATGCTTGTTATTTAGCAGTACAAAATTCAGCCCCATCAAAAACAATTGTCGCACAAGCTCAAACTTACTTCGCAATACAAACAAGAATTGCAGAAGTCAAACAAATGCAAGAGTATGAGCAATTGAACCGTGTACACTATGAAGTAGGCGCAAAAGTGCGACAGACAATAAAAGAGCTTGGAGGAACTATGCCCGAAAATTTGCCGACAGTTTTTTTGTCCGATCGTAAACCAACTGTCAGATTAAGTCTTGACTATTACACAATACTTATGTTTATCCATCAGGAAAAGTGCCATTATTATGAATTCGGTTATATTCCACATTATTACAATGATGACACAAAATATATATTTCCAACGGATTTCTCTTAACTCTTTTGAACGAATTTTCTCAACTCTTTTTTTAAAATCGTGATATGTTTTTTTCAAATTCCGTCTTCTCGCTCGTTCCAGTATCCCCCTGTCGGATTCCAGCACCTTCCTGTATTGTTCCATCGACCTCCTGTATTCGGCGGCACAGTACTCATAGGTGGCAAGCACAAAAAGTCCAGTCATGGGTGAGATGACGAGGATATGGAGCCCGATCCACAAGTCGCCGATTCTGATGATTACGAATATCGTGAAGATTATCGTAACAATAATGGTCATTCTTTCTAAGGACTTGTCAAATCCATTCATGTCCCGATTAAATATTTACTTCCCATAACCTATTTTATTTTCAATCGCTTTCTACTTTTTTTCTTTTCTTCATTCTCTTTGACTACTTGCAGCATTTCATTTATTAATTCCACTCCATTGCGTGTATCAAAATACTTTGTCTTTTCCACCCTTTCTACCATATTTCCCCGTTTATCATATTTAAAAAGTACAATATGTTTAGACGTGTCCCAAAGACTAACGCTTCTTACCTCTTTCCCGTTCTTATAATAAGTGCTATCAATACTCGTGTAATCTCCCTGTACGAAACGCTCAACGTGAATATCAAAACCATCCGACTTAAGCTCTGTGAAACTGCTTGTGAGCTTCATGTCAGCATCGAACATAAATTTCTTCTTTCCACTTTCTTCGACAATCGTCTTTTCGATAAGACTGACAATACCATTCTTTATACATTCATTGATAAGAGTGTCTCCTGATATTTTCTCTATATTGCACACGATGTCATAGTCCCCGTCTGTATGGGGAATCCTTTTTTCAGCTTCTTCATAAGATAGCCCCCGAAAGAAGTAAGTGGTTCTTTTCTTCCCCGTGTCAAAATAGCATCTCACACTTTTTATTAGAATCCCGCCTCCGTCGTATTCATTCTTTTCCTCATAATCGTCGTCCTCATGCACTATATAGCCATTATCTATGTTTCTGGCATAGAACAATTCGCGTTTGCTTTTGTCGCAATATTTCCACAATGAATAATAAACGGTATCTCCTTTGACATTCAATGTTAACAACTCCTCCGTTTGGGGAGTACATCTCATGAACTGGGTATTTCCCGACATCTTTGACCTACTTTTTACCGTAAACTCTTCATTATTGATGTACGTATAATAATCCGTACTTTTATCTTCAATCAAATCAATTGTTTCAGCACCTTTTTCATAACTGTGGGATATTCGGGTCATTTGTACCTCCGACAAACGATTGTTTTCATCGTACTTGTTTTCATAAGTCGTTATGGTGATTCGGTCATAAGATTCCTCTTCCGAAACTGTTTTAGTTCCGCACGCGTACAGGACAAAGACCAAAAACAACAATTTCACTTTCATTGCATATCCTTTTTAGCTGTTTATTCGTACTTTCATTTCCTTGACCGACAAAAGTAGCACAAATATATTATAATAAATATATTTTGCTTAAAAATATGATATATGTTTTGATTATTATAGGAGTTGAGTTAAGTATTCACGCCTGCGCTTTTAATAATTTCGCAACCACATAGCACATTATTTACTGATTTACAGTTAAATAACTTTTTATCTAAATCTTTTCGAAAGAGAAAATGCGACTATCCAATCGCATTGTATAAGAAACAGATATAGACATATCAAATATAGTTAAAATAAAGGGAAAGTGTATTCTGTAATTCATAGTCTCTACTTCGCGATAATACACACCAAGCCAAATAATATCATATCCACAGTTGTATATGCAACAATGGTTACAAATGGATGCTTCTTCCAATTAGAATCCTTTCTTAAATTATATTCTTCAATGATTCGTTTATATCTGCCTTTATGCCAATAGTAGTAATAAATGACCGAGAAAAACGCTAAGTAAAAAACACGCCCCCAAACCTCATGAAGCAACAAAGCGTCATGCCAATAAAAGCCCAAGCACCTTAATATCCACTGAATAATGAGTATATGTATAGCCATATTGGGTATAACCATCATCATGCCTGCCAACACAGGCAATCCGTCAAAGTTATGTGACCTCATACCCATTTTGTAGGAACAGTAAAATAAATAATCATACAGAATCATAACGCTAATCATTCATAGATACAGAATTAATATAACTCAAATAACTCGGTACTGTCTTTAGGCATATAAAGAGCGATGAACTTAGATGCAGAGAAAACTCGCATATTAGGATACTGTTTCATTTGTTATTATTATCGTATTAATACCAACTCGTTTGTGCCTTTACGAATACCAAATTGCAACAGATATGAGTGATAATCTGCAGTTCCATCCTCATTTTTTTTAGAGTACCACAATAGGGCGCTGTCATGGTAATATTCAAACTCTTTATCATACTTTTCAAGTGTTACTAATCTGCCATCGGCATAGAACACCAAGTTATAATCCTCTATAGGCTGATAACCTGATTTATCCTGAGATTCACCATCTGCAACATCACTCATATGCTTTTTTTCTATATCATTCTCATCTTCATACAGCATAACAGCTAACTCATAATACTTAGGGTGTTGCAGACGTTTTAATTCATCATATTTGCCATCAATGTACAATTGGCGCAACTCGTTAAATTTAGCTACAACGCGTTGCTCTATGTCGGGAATCTCCCTTAAATCTATACAGTCGCTCCAACCTACGACTTGATAAGGAACTTTTGCCTCGAACTCTCCGCTCCACTCATAGTATGGCAGTCCCTCTTCGGGCATAACAATTGGCGGCATCTCCATAACCCAGTGCCAGCGGCGACCTTCATCTCCCGATGGCTCCATGAAATCTTTGTAGCCTATACGCATAGTAAATGGCTCCTTTTCTGTGATCAGGGTCTCATTTCTGTGTGGAATAAGTCTTACGGTAACTCTCTGTTTTCCACTCTTTAGAATAGCAGTGTTTGCTGTAATTACGGCTCCGCCAACTGCCCCTGGGTTGTAATCCTTTTGGACGCTACAGTCATTTATTCTTATATCTACTAGACACCCGCTGCTGCTATACTCTACATAGTAGACCGGTTTGCTCGTATAACTTGCCATTTGTTCCTTTAATGTTGTTCCCATATTATTCTTTTTAATTTGTCCATTGCAACCCACTGTATTAATAAACAGGCAGATGGTCAACACAATAGTTATAATAACCCTTCTGTTCATCATTATTTATTTTTAATCAGAAAAGCCAAGATAAATCTACATTATAGTAAGCGCAGTACATAAGTATAATATATAATATGACAGAGACAAACATAAACACTGCATAAATTACAGCACATCTTTTTGCCCATTTATATGCATTTTTCAGTTCCTTTTCCCATAAGGGATTATCCTTTCTTTGCTTTATCCAGGCTTTTATACTGTAATAAAGGGGGATTATGCCTATAAGGGGACACATTAGTGTCAGCGTGACAGACAAAGCCAATGCGGTAATAATTTGATTTTTTTTCGTACTCGTTTGATTGGATTTCAAGACCAAACCCAATGCAACTATTATTCCAATAATAATGAATATCATTTCCATATATCGTAAACTTTAAATTTCTATTTTTCGGGTAAATCACCATAATCCTCCCGGTCTATAGGGATTTCTCTCTTTTCTCTTTATTCGCTTCGGCGTTTCATTTTCCCATCTTAATGCTTTACGAACTAAACTGTCTGTTATAAAACGGTGCCTCTTAATATAAAAGGGATTTTTCAAAGTAGAGAGATTACTCCGGTCAAAATGCTCGAGTATAACCTCCCTGTACGACTTCTTATCCTCTTCATAAAAATAATAGACCCAAACTCCATCCCGATATCCATTTACGACATCTCCTTCCATCATCAGTGTACCGTCGACGTAGAAATCTTTATAGCGTCCTGTACCATGATGGAATGTAGTATGGTAAATAGTATCCGCACCTTTATAAACAGTGTAATCTCCATGCAACAGACCATTATCAAAGTTTACACTCTTAAAGAGGGAGTCGATTAAATCTCTGTCCTGTTCCCAGCCTCTTCCTCTGGCTACCAACTCTTTTCCTTTGAGATTACCATACTTTCTATAAATGTAGTGCCATGTGCAGCATGGCACACATTTATAGAAACAGGCCAAAATCTCCCTTGTCGTATAGGAAAATGCACGAACAGCGTCCATTGCATCAGATTCAAGAGGATATAAGCCAACTTCTCTTCTTTCACCACGAAAGTTTTCTGTGATAATATACCATCCATCAAGCGAGTCATCGTTGCCCACCTCTTCTTTTTTAAAGAACTTTATATTGGGGGGTGTTGTGATTGTTGAATCAAATACATACAACCATTCTGGTAAAATAAGCATGTCTCCACCTCCTCCTCCTGAGTGCAATTCAGGAACACATCTCCCTTCAAAGATTCTTGACCGAGTTCGGTGTCGGTTCCAATATTGGTTATACTCTTCTGAGTACGGACCTGCACAAAGCGTATCAAGCACTGTCTGGGCAGATGTTTCTTGGGCATTGCTGTAAGTGCTAAGTATCAGCAGTACTGCTATAATTATAATTCTCATGCTGTTCCTTTATTTGTTTTTAATACAATTCCAACAGTTCATCACTGCCTTGCGGCATATAAAGAGCAATAAATTTAGTAGAAAGATATTCATACTCCTCATCCATATCACTGTATGTTGCCCGTAACACTTGGTCCATTGTACCTTTACGCTGCAGATAAACCAATTTACCATTACTGCAGATTACCATCTCGTAATTCTCAATGGGTACAGCCTTCCAATCTGTAACTTGACAACTAAAACGGAAAAGTTCTTCTGGTTGTAAATAAGTCGATTCAAGATAATCTTCAGTCAAATAGTACATATCTGTCAGCACCCATGTACTGGTTAACCGCATTTTATTATATTCGTAATACTTTCCGGCAATCATCATGCCCCGAACTTTATTGTAGTGTGCCAGCACTTTTGCTTCCAAATCGGGTACTTTACGTAAGTCTTTAGCGGTATTCAGTACCTGCTTATGGTTGAACGGAAGAGTGGACTTGAAATTGATGGAATCACAATAGATAGGCAGCTTTTGCTCTCCTATATCCCTCGGTACATTCAATTCTGCTATCATATCCCGTTCGTTTCCATGCTTTTCGGGAAATAGAATCACTTTCAGATTGACCCACGTATCTGCACTGATTGTCTGCTGGGTAGTCAGTGGATATACTTCCACACTCAGAATATGTTCACCACTTCCAAACAAATGGTCATTGATAGGATAGAGCATGCTCTGCCCTTCATCTTCAGCAAAATTATACCCGAGTGGAATATCGTTCACTTTTACTACAATCCGACAACCGTTTTTATTGACTTGTACATAGTAAGCCGGATGGTGAGAATACCGGGTTACCATTACCAATTCTTGTTGAATCAGTTCTTTAAGCTTTGTTTTTTCCACTTCCGTCTCTCTTTCTGTTTTCACTTGGGCATTGCTGTTATTTCCAAATGCCATGAATAATACGATTAAGAATAAGGCTTTCATTATTTTCCAGTTATTTTTTCGGGTAAAATCACCATCATTCTCCCGGTTTATACGGTTCCCTTATCAATTTCCTTTTTTTCACTCTTTGTTACCCTCCGAATCATATCTTTCAATGGTATTCCAACCTCCGCCCTTGCGCTCGGCAACCGATTTGAGCTTGCCGTTGGCGTAATACTCCTTGCGATAGACCTCGCTATCGGCTTCGCAACGGCCCTCTTCCCGCAACTTTCCGGTATCAAAGTAGCGTTTATAGGCTCCTTCACGCTCACCGTTCTTGAAAGTATATTCCGATTTGCATTGGCCTGAACCAAAATAGAATTCCTTTGCTACTCCGTTCAATTTGCCATTGAGGTAGTTTGATGACTTTTCAGG
Organism: Bacteroides helcogenes P 36-108; assembly: GCF_000186225.1. Taxonomy (NCBI): domain Bacteria; kingdom Pseudomonadati; phylum Bacteroidota; class Bacteroidia; order Bacteroidales; family Bacteroidaceae; genus Bacteroides; species Bacteroides helcogenes. The sequence goes on from NC_014933.1 coordinate 3,291,622, forward strand.
AGTGCCGTCGGTGAAATAAGTAATCTCTTCTCCGTTCTTTTCATCATTTTTGTAAGTGATGGACTTTTCGGGCTTGCCGCCTTTACCATATTCCATCCAGACACCCTCTTTTTTGCCGTCTTTATAGCTGCTTTTGCTACGGGGCTTGCCGTCTTTCCACGTTTCGCTCCACTGACCGTCGGGCAAGCCGTTCTTATAGAAACTGATGCGGGTCACATCTCCTACGTTGCCCGACAAATGTTCAGTCCATTTGCCATCTCGCTTGCCGTCTTTATAACATTCGTCGAGCGTCAAAGTGCCGTCGCTGTCGTATCGGCGGTCATAGCCGTCTTCAACCCCCAACTTATATACTTTTTCGGTTTCCACTTTGCCGTTCGAGTGGTATGTCCGGCTCACGCCATCCACCTTGCCGTCTATAAACGTTCGCTCACTCTGCACGGTCTGTCCATCACCATAATAGCGTTTGTATAGCCCCTCCTTGCTTCCCTCTTTGTAGCGGCACTCTTCAAGCAGTTTGTTCTCCTTGAAATGTCGGTAATCGCCGTGATACATACCCTCCTTAAAGTCGGCAAGAATGTACTCCGAGTGGTAGCCGTCAATCAGGCGGTACGGGCCGTTGAGCGGGGCCTTTTCTTCATTTTTCAGGCGAAAGAGCATCCGGCCATCCCCATAGTTGATGACGGTGATTTCTTCTATCTGGTAAACTTTCTCCTGTGCCGTACCCGTGAGTACCATTGCTCCGAAAAGGAGCAGTAACATAATCTTCTTCATCTTTTTTATTGTATTACTTGAGTTTCTTTCCTTGACCGACAAAAGTAGTACAAATATATTATAAGAAATCTATTTTGCTTAAAAATATGATATTCACTTTAATTATTACAGGATTTGAGCATAGAAAAAGGCGTCCACACCTCGCCTAAACCATTCTAAAAAAGAAAATGGGGGTGTGTCAAAATGCACTTAAAGATTTCTTTTAGGCACGGATTACACGGATTTCACGGAAAAAGAAGATAAAAATCCGTGTAATCCGTGTAATCCGCGCCTAAAAATGAACAAACAGTAAGCAAGCTCTTGTTTTGACACACTCCCATTGTACAAGGAAGATATATAACCATACCCCATATAGCTAAATAAAGAAGAGCAGTTACTTTGAGAGCAATATTTTCAAATCGTTCTTACTGATGCCCATGTATTTGCAGACCTTCTGTTCGCTTATGCCGTCGGCCAGCATTTGCCGGACTGCGTTTCGGTCTCTTTCATACGCTTCCAGTCTATTGAAAACAGCATCCGTAAGAAAGTCCACTCCCTCTGAAAAGGCCTTTTCTCCTTCCGGGGTATCGAAGTCTATCGTGCAGATTTTGGCACACTCCTTATGAAGTATCAAATAGTAAATTCCTCCGATTAGGATGGCGGCAATGCTCTTTATATTGACTTTCGCCGGTTTAAACAGCGTTTCGTAATACGTTATCAAATTAAGGTTCATGATGTCTCGCGTCTCCGCCGTTCTCTTAGTGGTGTCATTGACGACTGACATTTCGTAAAGCAACAGCTTTTGCATGACGGGATTTTCGGACAAGTTCCTGAAAAGCGTCTTGAAGGTTTCGGCAAAGAACTTTTTAGGGCCCAATACATGTATGTTGGAAATGTCGATGGCGTTGTTCATCCAGAAGTCATATTGCTTGGCCAGTTTGTCATAGAGATTGTCCATCGACCCGTATCTTCTATAGAATACGTTGGCCTCTATCCCTGCGGCTTTCGTCAAGGTGCTCAGATTGACGTTGCCGAAGCCCTGTTCCGCCACAAGTCTTTCGAGTTCGGACATGACATCCGTGTCCAATTGTTCATTGGTTCGTCTGTTTCGAGTTCTTTTCTCTTCCTGCTTCATTCCTTATACTGTATTTATACCGGCTATATCCGCTTTCTATCAATGCTTTTGGTGCAAATATAGGCGTTTTACGCTTTATAAGCAATATATTGGCGATAAAGATAACGCCAATGGTGGCCTGATATTTAGATAATAGACTAATTAATTTGCTTATTTATCCTTTCAATCATACTTGTACCAAAGAAGCACATCCGTTTGGGAATGTGCTTCTTTGGCTTTTGGAATTATGCGTCATTGTCGGGGCGGTCGTTTTCGTTGCAGGGGCTTTTCTCTGTGCAAGAAGAGGGAACAGGCAAGTTTTACGGCTTAAATTGAGATACTTTGCCGTTCACGGTCACACAGCACATGACCGGCACAAGCCCGTTCTTCTTTGGGGCATTGCGCTTGAGATAAAATAAGAAATCAGCCCTTTGAAAACCATTCAAAAATCATCTGCCAGCCAGAAGAAAGTGATGGATCACCTAAACAACTATTCATCAGCCTTATTACTGCGTTCTGCGCTTAGTCTCAATTTTAATTCTTATCTTTGCCCAAAATAGCGAAGATAAGCTATAAAACGAACAATTTTAGCATTATGGAAGCATTATTGAAAGAAACCGTAGATGCAACTGTCAACTCTCGCTATCCGAGCATGACACTCGAAAGCAGAAAGATGATAGAAGAAATACTCATTCGCAAAGAAGTTGAAAAGGGTGAACTGCTCCTTAATGAAGGGCAAATCAGCCATAACATAGTGCTTGTAGGCAAAGGCATGCTACGCCAATTCTATTATAAAAGCGGAAAAGATGTGACCGAACATTTTTCTTATGAAGGTTGCATCATCATCTGCATAGAAAGTACCCTGAAGCAAGAACCCACCCGTCTCATGATTGAAGCATTGGAATCCAGTGTCGTTTATCTGTTGCCATACAACAAGTTGCTACGACTCACTGAAATATCATGGGAAATAAACATGTTCTACCGCAAGATACTGGAGTATTCACTCATCGTCTCACAAGTCAAAGCAGACTCATGGAGGTTTGAAACGGCACGCGAACGTTACAACCAGCTTATGGAGCATCAGCCGGAAGTCATCAAAAGGGCTCCTCTTTCACACATTGCATCTTACTTGCTGATGACACCGGAAACGTTGAGTCGAGTACGCTCGGGCATACTGTAATCCACACTTTTTTCAACCTTCATGCTGTTTTTGATTTATATCAAATTCTAACTCACAGGAACACCCTAACTTTGCACCATCAATATAAAGAATAAGAGCAAGATTTGGTTTTTATAAGAATAAAGATTGTTTTTTAGGAGACACTAAAAGAAAAGGTAATATCTATGACCGGATATTGCCTTTTTTTATTGCTTACGATATTCTTTAGGAGACACCCCCGTGTGATGCTTGAAGTATTTACCGAAGAATGACTGATTGGCAAAGTGCAATTCATCCGCAATCTCCTGAACACTTAACTCCGAAGACTTCAACAAAGCCTTGGCCTCCAAGATTACCAGACGATCAATCCACTCTCCTGCCGTTTTTCCACTGACCTCTCTTACTACGGTGGAAAGATGCTTGGCGGTAAGAAACATCTTGCCGGCATAGTGGGATACACTACGTTCTTCTTTATAGGATTCGGAAATAAGACGGAGAAAACGTTCAAACAATTCTTCTTTCCGGCTCTTTGGAATGCGCTCCTTTGTGGCATGCCCTTGATAAATATAATAAATTTCATAAAACAAGGACAGCAGCAAGCCCTGTGTAATCTCCATACGAAAAGGATTATCCTTTAATTTCACCCTGCTCCAAAGAAAAGAATGATAATCCTTAAACGATTGCAATTCTTCCGGAGTAATGTAAACGCAGGGACGCTCTCTAATGAGAAAGAACAAAGGCAGCAATTGCTGCATAGCAGGCTGCACCCCATCTATAAAATCTTTGGAAACAGCAATGAAGATACCCGAGAAATCCTCCGAACGCTCTCCTTGCTGAACAATCTGGTCAGGAAGTATAATACCCATCATGCCTTCGGACAACACGTATTCCTGCAAATTAATGTGCATCTTGCACCACCCTTTCAGACAGATACTGAAACAGGCAGCATTCAAACGAGTGGGATAAGGAGACAAAGGCATGTCTTTTATATCATCGAAAATGGCAAAATCATTGCCGATGAAGTCAATCATCGGCAAATGTTGTATCAAAGAGATATCTACATTCCGTATGCTTTTAGTTTCCATTGCTTCCATACTTTGCAGACAAAAATAAGACTATCTCTCGGAATATTGTTCTAAAAATCCTTAAAGAAAAGGCTAACTCATGATTTTGAACCCGATGAAGAAGGTTCGGGGCTGTGTCGGTCCATAGAAATAACCGGAATCACGTAACGTCCCTTTATCCAAGTCCTTTTGGAAGCTATTGAAAATATTCTGCATACCGGTATTCAGTTGTAACTTAATGTGATCACGAAGTACGAAGGTATAGTTCAATTTCAGGTTCAGATCCAGAAATTGAGGAGTATTCTCCATACGGTCTTTCTCTATATTCCAGAATGCACCTTCAGGAGCATCTTTAGGAGCATAGTGGGGAACAATCATCTTGCCGGTATAAGTGCCCGACAATGAAAAGTCAAAATTCTTCACCGGCGCAGACGAAAACGTGAAATAACCATAATAATCCGGGGTACGCGGCATGCGTTTGGTTGTCAAATTCACCCCATTTACTTTCGTCCAAGCTTCTTCTTGAGTATAACGACTACGCTGCGCCGTAAATCCCAACTGGAATTGGGCTTTTTTCCCATGAGCAAACTTTGCATCCAGATTAACTCCATATACACGGGCCCCATTTCCGTTACGACGTTCTTTGATAACATCACCCTGCTGATTCTTACCGATTTCCTCCAAAACAAAAACGTGCTGCAAGTCCGTATAGAAACCTTCTACAAGAATATTCGCCTGCCAATGCCCCATATAAACAATCCAATCCACAGAGCCGCTATAACTGTTGGAACGTTCCTCATGCAAGTTGTCCGCCAGCTTAATCTGTACACCTTCACCTCCCACAGCAGTAACATGCAAGTCTTCATCGTATGCCTGAGGGGCACGGAAACCGGTAGAATACGTCAAGCGCGCCTGAAAATTGTCCGCAGGCTTATAGAGCAGATTGACACGAGGACTGAAGATGAGATTGTCAATCAGATTGTGCTTATCCAGGCGGGCGCCAACCAGCATAGTGAAATAGTTCATCTTCCATTCATTCTGAACAAAAGCGCTGGCAATGCGTACATCCTGCTGCATATCACGGTGATAGCCTGTCATGATGTCATGCAAAGAGTTATCCTGATATTCCAGTCCGCCGGTAAATGTGGCAGGTGCAAAGAAACAATTATCCATATTGCCTACATACATGCCACCGACCACCCAGGTCAAATCTTTAGTCTTGCCGTATGCATTCATATCCTGCCGGGCGCCATAATAACTGTTACGGTCTGTATGCTGAATAGATCCGTAAATTGAAATCTTATGTTTATATTCTTTCCAAAACAAATCATAACTCATTCCTCCACTGTTAATGACATGTTTGGTCTGCTCTGTAATATCTGTTTCATGAGGTTGTAAATCAAATTTGTTACCCCCGCGACGAAACTCGTTAGTAGTATGGTATTCCAGATTAATACGGCTGAAATGGGTAGGCCGGTAATAGGCGCGAAAGCCAAAAGTGTTCATATTCAGTTTGCCCAATTCAGAAAAGCCGTCACCATCACGGTCGTAAGGATTACGGTTACGGTAACTTTCATAAAGAGCTATGCCATAGGAGTTATCTTTGGAAACCATTGACACGTTGCCTCCCATATATTGCTCCCAGGACTTTCCATCCATATTAGAAAACATGCTTGATACCTGAAAAGAGTTATTGACCGGATCTTTAGTGATGATATTAATTGTTCCCCCCACAGCATTGGCGCCAAACAAAGCAGAGCCACCACCGCGCACCACTTCCACACGTTCAATCATATTCACCGGAATTTGTTCCAAACCATATACACCACTCAGTGCACTGATTATAGGACGGCTGTTTATCAATATCTGAGAGTAAGGTCCCTCCAGACCATTAATACGTACTTGAGGAAAACCACAGTTCTGACAATTGTTTTCCACACGCAGTCCGGACTGATAATTCAATGTCTTGGCCAAATCAGTGGAATTAACCATCTCGAAAAGCTTCGTACTCATCACATTGACAACTACCGGAGCATCCTTACGGCTCACTTCATTGCGATTGGCAGATACCACCACTTCATCGGTAATAAAACTTTCTTCTACCATCTGAAAATGTACAACCGCAGTGAAATCCCTATTCACTTCCACCTCTTTCTCTTGTGTCTTATATCCCACAGCAGACACCCGGAGCTTGTATTTCCCTGCCGGAAGCTTGCGGAATTCAAATTGTCCCTCTTCATTGGACACTGTTCCCTGCCCGGTTCCTACAATCAAAACTGTGGCATAGGGTATATTTTCTTCTGTTCCTTTCCCAATCACATGACCGGAAATCATATTGCCTTCCTTAATAGGATTTACGGCATACACTACGCCTGCGCCCAGTATAACAAATACCAACGCCAATATATAATGTTTCATCAAACCAATGTTTTTTTGATTATAAAATAATTGCTTGTCTCATCTTCACCAACTATAAAGCGGCGATTTACTACTACCAAAGCGTTGCTTTAATGCCGATAAAGCAATGCTTTAACACTAATAAAGTAACGCTTTAATGCTAATAAAGCAGCACTTTATTTACGATAAAGAGAAATAAAGTTTCTTATCGCTGACAATGAGATACTTATATTTTCCGAATATCCATAGAATATCGGACATCTCGAATCTGTCTTTATGAAAGCAAAAAGGAGGGAGGAGCGCGAAGAGAAAGTGTCCGTATGACCTCCCCTTTTACCGTAGGGGTTGCCGGAGCTGATTTAAGCACTGCTTGCAAGGCACGCATGGGATGCCGGTCTTCATATACGTCAACTCCCGAAGAACAGAAATTTGACAAATACCCGATAACGACTAATGAGGTCTTGGAATGCGAGTGAGTACCATGAAACGGATGCGAATGAGCTACCAGCACTCCGTTAATGTAGTGAACGTGGGTAAAAGCCGTTATGCTTGCCTGATACATTATAAATAATGCCAGCAAGCATAAAGCCCCTATGATTTTCTTTTCTTGCCTCACGTTCAAAAAGCTCATATTACGAATTTGAGGCGCAAAGATAGCGATTTATTTTTTTATTTTGCCAAACAAGGTATCATAATCACGCTTTAAGGCCGGTACTGCCCATTCCTCCGGAATAAATTTCCACAGGTTCAGAGTATGTGGCGAAATCACCTTCTTACGTTCAATATATTGCATCAGATAATAACGCAAATCTTTATCGGTAGAACAGATAATACGTTTTTTCAATTCATCCTGAGAAATACCTGCGCCCTTTGTCAGCAACTCACCTCCGCCATTGCCGCGATATGAATTCAACGCCACTTTATAAACCTTATCCATGTCGAACGGACTGCCGTCTGCCATGCTGACAATATTCACTTTCTCACCATCCGGTTTCGTCACATCCACAGTATAGACAATGCCTGCCGCCGAGTCAAAATTAAAGCTGAAATTCTTGAACGAAGCTCTGTCTTCAGAACCTTCACGACGCTGTTCACGAAACAGCAACAGATGATCTTCCGGAGATTTCATTCGGTTTGTCCACAAATCATACGACATTTCCAAGGCATCACGTATCTCTTTTCCGGAAAGTCTCATTGTGTAAAGCATATTCTCATACTTATACAAATTAAACATATCGTTTACAAACACGTCACCTTCCTTTATTTCAGAGTCAAATGACAAGGGAGCCGCAAACGAAATATCGGCTCCGCTAATATCCATTTGCAATGTATGAATCAGATCAATAAAAGCCGAAGGTCCAAAATAAGCAGGACGTGTAGAGATTGTCTCCGTGAAATGACCGATCTTCTTGGACACGAAATTTTGAATCGCATGATATTGTGGAGAAAAATGGTCGACGAATTCTTCACTAACGCCATAATCCTTGGTATCAGACAATACTCCATTAATCTTCTTATCTATAACCTTACCATCACGTAGCCTTAATGTTACATCCACATCGCTCACTACAACAGCATTACTTGCCGGATCCATAATCAGAACGGAATCACCGGTAATATTATCTATTTTCTTACATTCGCGCGCATGGTCATGCCCCATCAGTACAATATCAAAACCGGGAACGTTACGGGCAACATCAACAGACGCGTTCTCGCGATACCGACCTGCCATTAATTGGGCATCCTGACCGGCGTGAAACATACCGATTATTAAATCCGGATTCTCCTTTTCACGGATGATTTTCATCCATTTACGGGCAGTCTCCTCCATGTCATCAAAACGTAGTCCTTTCCACAGATTTTCAGACAACCATACCGGGATAGCAGGAGTAATCATTCCTAAAACAACGATCTTCACTCCATCCCTTTCAAATACTTCATAAGGCTTAAAATGAGGTTTCTCTGTATCGGTATTTATAATATTAGCGCCTAATATCGGAAATTTACAATCTCCCGACCAACGGCCAAAAACCGTACACCCCGTCTCTATGTCATGATTACCCATGTTTCCCGCATTATATCCCATAAAATTCATCATTTCTGCTGCTACATGTGGGGCGACAGTATCAATATAATTGTAATAATAGGCCGCAGGCTGTCCTTGCAAAAGGTCACCGTTATCCAGTAAAATCAGATTATCTTTATATATTTCACGCTTCTTCTGTACAAAAGCGTGTACACGTGCCAAACTTCCTGCGGCATCTCTCTTATGAATAAAGTCATAAGGATAATAATTACCGTGCACATCACTGGTTTGTACAATCTTAAGTTTCACCACCCTTTCCTGAGCAGGCAGCAAGCCTATCAAAAGTAAAATTCCCGCTAAAAAACAACTAAATCTTTTCATATCTCGTATATCTATTCTCTATCCTCTTTTTTTCTATTGAGATGCATAGCTTACAAGTTCATGGGATGAGTAAAGATGAATCTTGCCCCATTGGTATAAGTCGGGTCGATCCATATCTTTCCGCCCCATTTTTCTGTTGTCAACTTGCAGATAGACAAGCCCAATCCAGTTCCTTGCATGTATTCATTCAATTTTTCAAAACGTTCGAATACCAATCCCTGCTTATCCAAAGGAATTCCGCAACCAGTATCAGTCACAGAAAACACAGCCATATTCCCATCCCGGTTTATCTCAAGCTTCAAAGTAATAGTGCCATTCTTGGTAAACTTATCGGCATTGGAAAGTAAGTTAATCACCACCTGCTGCAAGCGTTGTACATCTGTTCGTATCTTTACAGAATCACTGCCACATTCAAACAGAAAACGGTTATCAGACTTACGCGCCTGAGCTACCGAGGCTACTATCTGCCGACAAACAAGTGCCACATTGCAGTCTTCCGATTTAAACTTGACACGATCTGCTTCCAACCGGGACACGTCGAGTATATCATTAATCAGACGGAGCAATAAGTCTGAATTGGTTTTAATAATCTCAAAATAGCTGCGTTGCTCCTCTTCTGAGCTTCCTCCGGCAGACAAAACATCCGAAAATCCGACAATGGCATTCAACGGTGTCCGAATCTCATGGCTCATATTGGCAAGGAAAGCACTTTTCAGACGGCTCGATTCTTCCGCACGTTCCTTTGCCTCCAGCAAAGCTCCTTCGGACTCTTGCAGATCATCCTTTAATTTCTTCGTATGATAATAAAAATACAGAGATATAAACAATGCCACTAACAAAACAATCAGAACAGCCACAACAGTCCATATCTGATATTTATATTGCGTATAAAAAGAGGGAGTTACGTTCAAGTATCTTATCGGTCCCGGAATAGTGGAGACATCAAGTTTCTTCTCTTTTACAAGTTTATTATCCAACACCGTTTCATTGGGTATTATCTCCATCCTACTTTTGTTATCCGGCGAAATCGACAATAAACGAACTGCTTGCCTTGCCATTTCTTTTCCTAACTGACGGTAGGCCGGAACCACACCGCCAATGGCCCAATAGCCAAAAGCAACCGATGTCAATGAAAAGGCCGGCAAACCGGGAACCGCTTCCATCATGGCATACGTTGCATTACGCATAAAGTAGCCATCGTTCATATCCACCCTCCATGTTCCCACCAGCACTGCCGTATTTTCAGGTAGTTCGTGCAGCCTCTCGGTTATTGTATAAATGGTATTTACACGTCCATCCAAAAGAATGAGTTTCAATTCCGGAAATTTTTTCATTTCTTTTACGACGTATGCCTGCAAAGATACACCTCCATAACTATTATCCGATATGAAAGCGATATTCTTCGTTTTAGGATAGAGCTTTTTTATCATATTGATGTTGGCAATCACATCATATTCATACAAAAAACCGGCTTTGATGGGTGATTCGGGAAAGTCACTGAAGAAATCGACGGACTCGGGCATCCATGTTTTCAGATTTTCTGTTTTGTCAGGCAACAAGATGGCATTTCTACTTGACAATGCACTCAATACCGGAATATCACTTCGCATTGAATCTTCTAAAGAAAGGTATGCGGCCCATGCCTCCTGCCCGATTAAGACAATTAATGAAGGTCTTTCTATCCCCTTATATTTTGTCAAAAGTGCTCTCATCCTTTCCGTCCACCAAGGAGACTCTGAAAAACTCTTGCAGTTCATGTTTTCCAACGCAATAGTATTAGTGCCGCCTAACTGTTGAAATTCCTCCATAAAATCAGAGATGTTTCCCGATGCTTGACGAGCATCCGGATTATAAGAGCTGATTATCAGCACCGGCCGACCGCCACCCATTATAGAATAAACAGGCAAGAAAAAAAACAAAACACAGACAGTAATGATAATATTTTATATAATCTATTTTTAAGCACGGCCTTCCAATTCATTCGTTATTGTGGCAAATATACAGTATAAAGTTGGAAGTATCCCCAAAAACAACTATTTTTCGTATATTTGACACCCAATTAAAATGAATTCAAATGATACAATTATTTCACCGTATGATTTCCGATACACTCGGTATATCTGAAAGACAGGTTAATCAAACCCTCGAACTGCTGAACAACGGGGCTACCATACCTTTTATCAGCCGTTACCGTAAAGAAGTTACAGGAGGACTGGACGAAGTACAAATCGAAGCCATCCAAACACAATACGAAAAACTGAACGAAACAGCCAAACGTAAGGAAACCATACTCAGCACTATTCAGGAGCAGGGAAAGTTGACCGATGAGCTCCGGAAGCGTATAGATGAGACTTGGGAAAATACGACATTGGAAGACATTTATCTGCCTTATAAGCCCAAGCGCAAGACACGCGCCGAAGCAGCCCGCCAGAAAGGGCTGGAGCCACTGGCCGACTTGCTAAGACTGCAACAGGAAGACAACCCGGAAGCATGCGCATCCGCCTTCGTAAAGGGAGATGTAAAAAGCGTGGAAGAAGCCCTGCAAGGCGCACGCGACATCATGGCCGAACGCATCAGCGAAGATAGTGAAGTGAGGAAATGCGCCCGTTATTCCTTTGACCATTGGGGAACGCTGAATGCAAAAGTGATTAATGGCAAAGAGGAGGAAGCGGCTAAGTATCGCGACTATTTTGACTGTCACGAGCCGCTAAAGAAGTGCTCCTCACACCGATTGCTGGCCATCCGACGGGGCGAAACCGAGGGATTGCTGCGGGTGTCTATTACTTCGGACGATGAAAATACGCTGGAACGTTTGCAACGACGTTTCCAACGCCACAGAAACGCTTGCAGCCAACACATAGGTCTGGCTGTGGAAGATGCCTACAAACGATTGGTGCGACCTGCCATCGAAACAGAGTTTGCCAATCAAAGTAAGGAGCGAGCCGACGAAGAAGCTATCCGTGTGTTTGCTGAAAATCTCCGCCAATTGTTGCTTGCCCCTCCGTTGGGACAAAAACGTGTAATGGGCATAGATCCGGGATTCAGAACCGGCTGTAAAGTAGTATGTCTGGATGCGCAAGGCAATCTGCTGCACAACGAAAACATCTATCCGCATCCTCCGGTAAACAAGGGTAAAGAGGCATTCTCCAAACTGCAGAAAATGATGGAAGCTTATAAAATAGATGCTATTGCCATCGGCAATGGAACGGCAAGCCGGGAAACGGAAGACTTTCTGAAACGGCAGTCTTTCAACCGGGAAGTGCAAGTATTCATTGTCAGTGAGCAGGGAGCGTCCATTTATTCTGCTTCTAAAATAGCACGGGATGAGTTTCCTGAATACGATGTCACAGTGCGCGGTGCGGTGTCCATAGGAAGACGGCTGATGGACCCGCTTGCCGAATTGGTTAAGATTGATCCTAAGTCCATTGGTGTAGGCCAATACCAACATGATGTGGACCAGACAAAACTGAAGAAATCTCTGGATCAGACTGTGGAGAATTGCGTCAACCTGGTAGGAGTAAATCTGAATACAGCAAGCAGTCATCTGTTAACCTATATTTCCGGCTTAGGGCCACAATTGGCACAAAACATAGTGAATTACCGGGCTGAAAACGGTGCATTCACCTCCCGCAAAGAATTAATGAAAGTTCCACGCATGGGAGCTAAAGCCTTTGAACAGTGTGCGGGCTTCTTACGCATTCCCGATGCAAAGAATCCGTTGGATAATACGGCTGTTCACCCTGAAAGCTACTGCATTGTAGAACAAATGGCAAAGGATTTGGAATGCAGCGTGGCAGAACTGATAAGCAACAAGGAACTGCGTCTGAAAATAAATCCGGAACGCTATCTCTCTCCTACCGTGGGCATGCCGACTCTGAAAGACATTCTTCAAGAATTAGACAAGCCCGGACGTGACCCTCGCGGTCCCATCAAAATGTTTGAGTTCGACCGGAATGTACGCACCATCAACGACCTTCGTGAAGGCATGGAACTACCGGGAATTGTGGGAAACATCACAAACTTTGGTGCATTTGTCGATATAGGTATCAAGGAAAACGGTCTGATACATCTCTCTCAGCTTGCCGAAAGATTTATATCAGATCCTAATAAAGTAGTTTCCATTCACCAACATCTGCGTGTCAAAGTACTCAGTATAGACATAGCCCGCAAACGCATACAGTTGACATTAATAGGAGTGGAACAAGAAAGGTACTAATTCTTAGCCCCCAAATCTTTGTAATATTTGATAATAAGCACCGTGCCTACCACCACCAAAACGGTACAGAGAACGGAGCCTTCAAACCCGAAGGCTCCTCCGTTTATCAGGTTTTCCTCAGGAAGATGAAGGGTAAGAATACTGTCTCCAAATCGAGTTCCACTCACTTCATAACCTAACACCGGACCTTGCAACCAATTCCAAAACCAGTGCAAAGCAATAGGAAAACAAAGGTTACGCGTATATATGTAGGAAGCTCCCAAAAGAAATCCTGACAATAGAATATTAAGAAAGGGTACGAATTCAAAATTCGGATTCTGGATATGCATCAGCGAAAACAGTACCGAAGAAAAGAACAATGCCCAAAACTTATTTACTCCTCCATCCAGCATACGTCCCAATACGAAACCACGCATCATCGATTCTTCCATAATGCCTACCAGAAGATAAAGCCCCAGGCTTGTCAATAAAGAAAAGAAATGGAATGTGACTTCCGCAACCTCAACCACACCCAGCAACAGGGAAAGGCCAAAGCCTGCCACGTACAATGAAACGGCAAAAAGCATACCGACCCACAAATCTTTCCAATGCCCCTTCAAGGATAATCCCAATCTGCCAAAAGGCAATTTGCGCATCTTCAGCACAATCCATGAAGCCCCCAAAGCACAAACCAGCATCAATGCTTCCTGCATCATAAGCACAGAAACACTATCCATAGATGCCTTTTTCTCTACTCCCTCAAAAAATATTCCGAAAGGGCCAATTACAAATATCATAAGGATACCGAACAGCAGCATAAAGAAAACGATATCGACAACTGTGTGCCATAAACACTTCCCCCTTGTCACCGCAGCAAACGTCCCATCCTCTTTTTCTTCCATTTCCATCTTCTATTTTCATTTTGATTAATATCCGACAAAAATAACAATAAAAAGAAAAAACTTATTCATCCTTAATATATTCTTCTTATATTTGAAAAATATATTAATCTGTATTCAAAGCATGAGACTAAAAAAAATACTCTTGATGGCTGCGGGTTTAGGCGTACTGTTAAATGCTTATGCACAAAAGATAAAAACATATTATGTAGCCAAACCCGGTACTTTAGTTGAACTTATGACTGAAAACGAAGCCAATAACATCACCCATCTGACATTGCAAGGCAGGCTGAATGCGGTTGACTTCCGCCACCTGCGGGATGAATTCAAAAAGCTGGAATCACTGGATATATCAAATGCATCCATCAGCTTGTATGCCGGCAAAAACGGCACATACTCCGGACATTTTTATATTTATCCGGCAAATTGCATTCCCGCCTATGCTTTTTGCAGACGTCTGAACGATAGTACGTATATAGGAAAGGAGTCATTGACCCGGGTAATTCTATCCGACAAGACGAAGAATATCGAAGATGCCGCATTCAAAGGATGTAATAACTTAAAAATATGTCAAATAAGAAAGAAGAGCGCTCCTAATTTAATGTCCGAAGCACTGGCAGACAGTATTACTGCCATATTTGTCCCATTGGGTAGCAGCGATGCATATCGAAGTAAAAAGAAATGGGAAACATTCGCTTTTATCGAAGGAGAGCCATTAGGAGTTACCGTGCAAATAGGAAAAATGGGAAGCCTCGCCAGCGAATTGCTAAGAGGGGGCATGCAACCCAAAGATGTGAATTTCCTAACCATAGAGGGCAAGTTGGACGAAGCAGATTTCACGTTGATACGCGACTACATGCCTAATTTGGTGTCAATCGATCTTTCTAAAAGTAATGCTACCGCAATACCTGATTATACTTTTACACAGAAGAAATATCTATTAAACATACTTCTACCCCATGGCTTGAGAACCATCGGACAACGTGTGTTCAGTGGATGTAGCCGTCTTTGCGGAACTTTAACACTTCCCTCAAGCGTTACCGCTATTGAATATGGAGCCTTTATCGGATGCGATAACCTGCGCTATGTACAAGTTACAGGAAACAAGATTACAACATTGGGAGACAACCTCTTTGGAGGGGGAAAAGACAGACTAATTTATAAGGAATAAAGAGCACTTGTATATTTTTCTCAATTAAAAGATGATAAGAAAATAAGCCCACTCAGGAAGTATTCTGAGTGGGCTTATTTTTTTTTAGTAAAATTAGACCGGATTTTTAGTAAAACTTCAAAAGATTTTTAGTAAAAATCCGGTGGCAATTTAGTAAATTTACAGAGCAGGTTTTATAAGTACCAGATACTTGTTGCATTATTTTACAATCAATACATACGTGCTCTTAGTTCCTTGATATGGTCTGAAGTGATGTACTCATCATATTCCATCATCTTATCGATAATACCGTTCGGCGTCAGTTCAATGATACGGTTGGCAACGGTTTCAATGAACTCGTGGTCATGGGATGAAAAAAGAATATTGCCTTTATATTGCTTCAGGTTATTATTGAATGCCTGAATAGACTCCAGATCAAGATGATTGGTCGGTGTATCCAGAATCAGACAGTTGGCATTGCGCAGTTGCATACGGGCAATCATACAACGCATCTTCTCTCCTCCGGACAACACGCTTGCTTTCTTCAGCACTTCTTCACCGGAGAAAAGCATACGTCCCAAAAAGCCTTTCATATATACTTCATTACCTTCTCCGAACTGGCTTAACCAATCTACCAGATTCAAATCGGTATTGAAAAAATCAGTATTATCCACAGGCAAGTAAGCGGTGGTTATAGTAACTCCCCAATTGAATGTACCGGCATCCGGCTTCATATTGCCGTTGATAATCTCAAAAAGCGCTGTCATTGCACGGGGATCGTGAGAAAGGAATACGATCTTATCGCCTTTTTCCACATTGAAATTGACATCACGAAACAATACAGTCCCATCTTCCAATACTTTGGTCAGTCCGGAAACCTCCAAAATCTGATTGCCCGGTTCACGTTCCGGAGTAAAGATAATACCCGGATATTTGCGTGAAGACGGCTTGATTTCCTCTATATTCAACTTTTCCAACATCTTTTTGCGGCTGGTGGTCTGCTTGCTCTTTGCCACATTTGCACTAAAACGACGAATAAATTCTTCCAATTCTTTCTTCTTCTCTTCAGCCTTGGCCTTCTGGTTCTGCTGCTGGCGAAGAGCCAACTGGCTGGACTCATACCAGAAGCTATAATTACCGGCAAACTGGTTAATTTTACCGTAGTCGATATCTACCGTATGTGTACATACAGAGTCCAAAAAGTGACGGTCATGACTTACAACCAATACTGTATGTTCGAAATTAGAAAGATATTCTTCCAGCCAGGTAACGGTGTCCATATCCAAGTCATTGGTAGGCTCATCCAACAACAGGTTATCAGGATTTCCATACAATGCCTGCGCCAGCATGACACGCACCTTTTCTTTATTGTTCAGTTCACCCATCAACAAATAATGCTTGTCTTCCCTGACGCCTAACCCACTCAATAATGTAGCAGCATCACTTTCGGCATTCCAGCCGTCCAACTCAGCAAACCTTTCTTCAAGTTCGGAAACTTTCAATCCATCCTCATCTGTAAAGTCCTCTTTGGCATACAATTCTTCGCGTTGCTTCATGATGTCCCACAATATGGTATGCCCCATCATAACAGTATCCATCACCGTAAAAGCATCCCACTTGAAGTGATCCTGACTCAATACGGAAAGGCGCTCTCCCGGTCCTAAAACGATAGATCCAGTAGTAGGGTCCAGTTCACCGGAAATTGTTTTCAAGAAAGTGGATTTTCCAGCACCATTAGCACCGATAATACCATAACAGTTACCACTTGTAAACTTCAAGTTTACATCATTAAATAACACTCTTTTACCAAACTGTACCGAGACATTAGAGACTGTAATCATCTTTATATATGCGATTTATTATTATTTAATACCTATTAGTCTGCAAATTGCGAGTGCAAAGATAGTGCAAATTGAGCGTAAAACTCCCATCCCGGCATGAAAAGAAACGAAAACATCCTCAAAAATGAGGATTGTACAGGCTGAAAGTATGCTTTACCTTTGCGGCAAACAGAAAACAGATATGATAAGAATTCTCCTTTTAATATTTTTCCCATTAGGGCTTTCCGCCAACGAACCGGACACGACCCATGTCAGGCGGATTGAGCTACAGGAAGTCACCATTGTAGGTTTTAAGCGAGAACAGAAAGAACGCGAACCATTATCAATATCTTCATTGAACAATCGTTTCCTGAAGAACAACGAGATAGCCAGCATAAAGGAACTTAGCTCGCTGCTACCCAATTTCTATATGCCCGACTACGGTTCAAAGCAAAATGCTCCGGTTTACATTCGGGGAATAGGATCGAAAACAAATGCTCCCTCAGTAGGATTCTATGTGGACGGAGTGCCGCATTTTGAGAAATCGGCCTTTGATATCGACTTGTCGGATATCAGTAATATTGAAGTTCTCAGGGGCCCCCAAGGCACATTGTACGGGCGAAATGCCATCGGAGGAATTATAAACGTATATACCCACTCTCCCCTTGATTATCAAAATACACGCATAAAAGCAGGATATGGCAACCACAATGATTTAAATTTATTGATTTCCAATTATACAAAGCTCAGCAAGACATTCGGTTTTTCGGTATCCGGTAATTATCATCAGAATGATGGTTTCTTCACCAACCTATACACCGGCAAAAAGTCCGATAATATAAATAATGGTGCGGTACGAACCGGGATTGTCTGGAAGCCCGCAAACAATTGGACATTGAGGCTGAATGCTTCATTTGATTATTCCGAGCAGGGAGGGTATCCTTACGGACCTTATAATGCAGAAAACGGCACAGTAGGAGCAGTCAACTACAATCGTTATAGTTCGTATCACAGAGAGATATTCACTACCGGATTGAACATACGTTATGAAGGCAAAAATTTCGGTTTCAATAGTCAAACTTCATACCAGAATATCAGTGACCGTCAAGGAATCGATCAGGACTTTACGCCAGCAGACAAATACTATGTAACGCAACAACTCCGTCAAAAGATGTACAGCCAGGAAACCACATTGAAGTCCATGAGGAAAGGACGTTACCAATGGATCACAGGAATTTTCACCTTTGTTCAGGATGTTCATAACCGGGTAGAAAACACACTTTATGCCCAAGGATACAGCACACCGAAATTCTACGATATTCCGGTGTGGGGAATCGCCTTTTATCACCAATCTTCTTTTCATATTTATAAAGGAATATCTTTATTGGCGGGATTACGATATGATTACGAATATGCCCGTGATCATTATTCACAGTTCAAACAAATATCAGGCAAAGAACCTGAGCTGACTAACCGCTTCGACAGCAGGCTAAGTTTTAACCAGTTTACCCCAAAGCTGACATTGCAGTACCGTTCTCCTCATGAACAATTGTTCTATGCCTCTTTAACAAAAGGGTACAAAACAGGAGGGTTTAATACCTCTTTCGAATCGGAAGCCGAACGCACATACCGTCCTGAATATAATTGGAATTATGAATTGGGAACAAAACTTACTTTTTTCAACCATATGCTGACAGCCGAACTTTCCCTTTTTTACATCGATTGGCGTAATCAACAGATCACTCAGACCATACCCGGAGTAGGGAATATCTTGCGAAATGCCGGACATTCTGACAGCAAAGGATTTGAATTTTCTTGCCGGGTGCATCCACTGCCTTCCTTATCCTTGCAATTGAATTATGGATATGCGTATGCTCGTTTCCTAAATTACATAAAAAGCGAAAAGCAAAATTATTCCGGGAATTTCCTGCCTATGGTTCCCCGGCACACACTCTCACTGAATGGAGGTTATACATTCCACATACAATCACAACTTGTTGACCGCTTCACGTTCAGTGCCGGGCTGACAGGAATCGGTCCTATCTATTGGAATGAAGACAATAAGGTCAGACAGGATTTCTACACACTGCTGAATGCCAAAGTCAGTGCCTCCAAAGGATGGTTCACATGGGAAGTCTGGGGCAAAAACTTGTCAGACACAAATTACCTAAGTTATTATTTTGTCTCTTCCGGAGCTTTTGCCCAACGAGGGAAACCTATCACCTTCGGAGCTTCCTTCATCATAAATTTATAATGCACCATGATAAAAGCAAAACAACATCTCCAATTCCACACACAAGGAAAGATATGGAATCTCGGAACATTCTTTTGTCTTTACATAGCACAAGCCATACCAATGAGTTTTTTCTCAACCTCCCTGCAGGTACTGATGAGACAGGCAGACTATTCCCTTTCTACTATTGCTCTCCTACAGGCAGTCAAGATTCCCTGGATACTAAAGTGCCTTTGGTCACCCCTGGTCGATCGGCAGTGCATCGCTGTGAAAGACTATAAACGCTGCATCATCATCTCGGAAATAGTTTATGCTTTAATGATCCTATTAGTGGGGTTATTGAGTCTCGAATCAGATTTTCATCTGATACTGGCACTGATATTCTTTTCATTAGTTGCTTCTGCCACACAAGACATTGCAACGGACGCATTGGCAGTACTATCTTTTAGAGAACATGATAAAAGTCTGGTGAACAGTATGCAGTCAATGGGAAGTTTCGGAGGGACATTAATAGGAGCCGGACTATTGCTGCTCGTCCTCCAACATTACGGTTGGCATATAGTAATTCCGTGTTTATGTATTTTCGTACTGTTGGCTATTATACCTCTGATTTTTAACACGAAGATAAAGATAGTTCCGAAAGAAAGAGCCCAACGTGCACGTCTCACTGACTTCGTTTGGTTCTTTACCCGACGCAGCATTTGGCGCCAGATCGGTTTTCTGACATTGTATTACTCCAGTATCATCGGTATCCTGTCTGTTTTGCGTCCTTATCTGGTTGATTTGGGTTATTCCATGAAAGAGATTGGTATGATGAGTGGAATAATCGGCACAACCGCTGCATTTTTCACTTCTTTCATCGCCGGATTCATCGTAAGACATATAGGGCGCTACAAGGCACGCATCACATTTGCCGTATTCATTCTTCTGACTACCCTTTATTTTATGGGAATATCATGGGGACATCCTTCTACATTAGCTCTCTACATCGGCATCGTACTGTTATGGAGCAGTTATGGCATGGCTACTATCATAGTATATACCACTGCTATGGACTGCGTGCGCCCTGGCCGTGAAGGAACAGATTTTACCATCCAGACCGTATTAACACATTTAAGTGGATTGCTTATCGCACTTCTCAGCGGAATAATAGCCGACAAGGCGGGATACCATGGACTGTTTCTATCTGAAACAGTACTGGCATCAATATCATTGATTTATATCTTATTCGCTTTCCGCCGTAGTGAAGAAAACAAAAAACAAATATATGAACTCTGAAACCATCAAGAAGTACAACGTACCAGTGCCCCGATACACCAGTTATCCGCCTGCCAATTATTTTGAACCGTTTTCCGGCACTTACTATCAGGAAGCCATAGAAAAATCCAATCAAGTTTCAGGCAACAGCCACATTTCTTTTTACCTGCACATCCCGTTTTGCCATCATCTGTGCTACTATTGTGGCTGCAACTCTTATCCGAT
Source organism: Bacteroides helcogenes P 36-108 (assembly GCF_000186225.1). Lineage (NCBI taxonomy): Bacteria > Pseudomonadati > Bacteroidota > Bacteroidia > Bacteroidales > Bacteroidaceae > Bacteroides > Bacteroides helcogenes. The sequence continues at coordinate 3,312,292 of NC_014933.1, forward strand.
GATGAATGCCGGCATGATAGAAAAATATGTCAGTGCCATGCATCAAGAAATAGACTTGCTTATACCATTATTAAATCCCCAACGGCTGATTTCACAAATTCATTACGGCGGAGGAAGCCCAACTGCAATACCACCGCATTTCATCAAGGAACTGAACGAGCATCTGCTTTCTGCTTTTCGCACGATAGAATCGCCGGAAATAGCAATTGAATGCCATCCCGGCTATCTGTCTCATCAGGATTGGCAGGAATTGGCAGCATGCGGATTTAATAGATTCAGTATCGGAGTACAAGATTTGAATAAAAGGGTGCTTGAAACAGTCAACCGCCGTCCACCTTTAATTCCTTTGAATGAAATATTTTTCTTATTGCGCAATGAAGGCGCAAGCATCAACCTTGATTTTTTATATGGTCTTCCGGAACAGACAGCAGCAAGTTTTCTGCATACCATAGAAAGTGCCATTGATTTAGCTCCCGATAGACTGGTAACCTTTAGTTACGCCCACGTCCCCTGGATTCATAAACGCCAACTAATTCTCGAAAAGACCGGATTACCGGAAAGTGAAGAAAAAAGCAGGATGTTTAGTGAAGCAGCCGTAGCATTACACAGGGCAGGATATCGCTCAGTAGGGCTTGATCATTTTGTATTGCCAGAAGATGAACTGAACATTGCTCTCGAAACCCGTCAACTGCACCGCAACTTCCAGGGTTATTGTACCCGCCGAACCACAGGACAAGTCTATGCGGTTGGAGTAACCGGTATCAGTCAGTTGGACACAGCTTATGCACAGAATGGTAAAGATATTCGCGCATACATAGATGCAATGGAACATGGCATGTGGTACATCTGCAAAGGGTATTCACTGAATCGGCAGGAACAAATAGTCCGAGAAGTCATTGAAAACCTGATGTGTAACTATTATATCGATTGGAGACAACTGTCGGAGTATCTATCTCTTTCCATCGAAGAAGTAAAATCGGCCACGGCCTATGACGAAAACAAATTAAAAGTCTTCTCTCAAGACGGACTGATTGATTTTTCTACGGATTATTTGGCAGTGACTTCTACAGGTTCGCCTTTTGTACGTAATGTGGCTGCATCATTAGATCCGTTAATGCTACATCCTGTACATTCCTTTTCCAAACCTGTTTAATACTAAAAGAGTTATGGCAAAAGCAACGACTATCGAAACACGCCAATGTGATGTTATCGTTATCGGAGCCGGAATCACCGGACTGACAACAGCATTTTATCTTACCCGCAGGCAAAAAAATGTAGAAGTGCTTGAACGGCAGAACCGAATCGGCGGACAAATTCAAACTTTTCACGAAGATGGATTTGTCTTTGAAAGCGGTCCGAACACAGGAGTGATATCTTGTCCGGAAGTAGCTGAACTTTTTTCGGATCTTTCTGGTGACTGTGAGCCTGAAACAGCTTTTGAAGCATCCAAACGGAGGCTTATTTGGAAAGGAGAATGCTTTCATCCACTTCCTTCAGGAATTACAAGTGCAATTTTCACTCCTCTATTTAGCCTGAAAGACAAATTGCGTATATTGGGAGAACCTTTCCGCCCCAAAGGAGATGATCCCGATGAAACGATAGGTATGTTGGCAAAACGTCGTTTAGGAAAATCATTTCTTGATTATGCTGTTGACCCTTTCCTATCTGGAGTCTATGCTGGTGACCCGATGAGGCTGGTCACTCGCTTCGCATTACCCAAGCTCTACCATTTGGAGCAACGTTACGGGAGTTTTGTCAAAGGAGCAATTGCAAAGATAAGAGAACATAAAAACAACCGCGACAAACTGGCTACCAAACAAGTGTTTTCACCTCGAAACGGATTCAGCCGGCTGATCGAGGCATTAGAACGGCAAATAGGTTCAAGACGGATCACACTTGGAGTTGAAGACATCACTATCCTGCCACATCACAATCATTGGAAAGTCCGTTTTACAAACAGTACGGGCAGGATGCAAGAAATACATTGTACCCAAGTGATCACTACGGTAGGAGCATACGCGTTGCCCGATCTTCTACCCTTCATTGCCCAAGAACAAATGCATAAGATTTGTAATCTGCATTATGCTCCAGTAATACAAGTCAGTGTTGGATTACATCATACAGGAGGAATACACCATGCAGCTTTCGGTGGTCTGATACCCTCATGCGAAAACAAACCTTTGCTGGGAATCCTCTTTCCTTCTGCATGTTTCAAAAACCGAGCTCCGGAAGAAGGAGCTTTGTTCTCCTGCTTTATCGGAGGAGTGCGCCACCCTGAATACCTGATGAAAAGTGATGATGAAATCATAGCATTAGTCACAGATGCATTACATTCCATGCTTCATTACCCCTTGAAAAGCAATCCCGATATGATCCGCATTTTCAGGCACAAAAAAGCAATTCCACAATATGATGCCGGCTGTGGCGAACGCCTGGCCACAATCGAATATTTGCAAAAGCAATATCCCGGGCTGGTTCTGGGAGGTAATATAAGAGACGGAATCGGAATAGCTGACCGCATTCGCCAAGCAGTAGCCCTGGCATCCGATTTACAACTTGTTTAAGATCAAAATAATGCAAAATCAAATTCCAATTTTAATAACCGCCCCCGAAGGATATGCACAGCGCTTCAGAGAAGCCTTGCTATCCGTATCGAACTCTTCGGGAAAGCTTTTCAAGCCAACTTGCATCCCCATGATTGAAACGGTGGTCGCATATGAATCTCCCACCTTCAAGGCATTTATGGAAATAATTGGCTCCTTTGACTACATTGTCTTTTCCAGCCGCAAAGCCATTGAGGCCGTAGCTGCATACCATACTGTTGCAAATAGAAAATTACCGGAGAAGATGAAATGCTGTGCTATAGGTAAAGACAATGAATTTTTGGAAGAATGCTTAGGAATACATCCTTCTTTTATTCCGGACGAACCAAGTCCGGCAGGTATTGTACGTAAATTTTCGAAGATAGCCGGCATAGAAGGGAAGCGGGTTGCCGTACTCGCTCCTTTAGTGACAGGTATGGAGGAACCGGACACTGTACCTCTATTTATGAAGGCATTACACGACATTGGGATGGTTGCAGATCGGATACCGGCATACATCACCCGTGCAACAATCCATTCGAAGCAGAAACAAATCCATCAACTTATCTTGTCAAGGCACTTCCGGTGTATCGCCTTCAGCAGTGGAGCAGAAATCAAAGCATTGCTCGAAAGTCTTTCTCCGGAAGAATCGATAACCGATTTCTTTTTCGGAATCGACATTGCCTGTTTCGGACCTTATACAGCGGACTATGCCCGCAAACAGGGACTTCCTGTTTGTCTGACAGCAAAAGATTTCAGTTCTTTCCACGGATTCGCACTTATATTGGAAGATTTCTACACTTCTTTATAAATAGATTGGAGAACCTCTGTCAATCTGACATAAAAGTGCTACCTTTGCACCGTTTTTAGCAAGAGCATCCATTTTGGCAAAGTTTTTGTTAGGGCATTCATATTAACTTAAATCCTTATAGCAGTGAAAAAGAAATCATTTTACAAGAAAAATAAGCATAACGATATGAATCCGAAAGAAAAAGAAATCAACGAAGAAGAATTGGAAGTTCAGGCTGCTCAAAATGAGTGTGATGAAGAAACAACCGAAAAAGAGACTGCACAAGAAAATGAAACTCCTCTGACGGAAGAAGAAAAACTCACGCAGGAGTTAGAAAAAGCCAACGAACAGATCGAAGAACAGAAAGACAAATACTTGCGTCTGTCCGCCGAATTTGATAATTACCGTAAACGCACCATGAAGGAAAAGGCTGAACTAATCCTGAATGGTGGTGAAAAAAGTATCAGTAGCATCCTTCCCATCGTAGACGATTTCGAACGTGCTATCAAGAATATGGAAACAGCGACTGATGTGGTTGCTGTCAAGGAGGGAGTAGAGCTCATCTACAACAAATTCATGTCTGTATTGGGACAAAACGGCGTAAAAGTAATTGAAACAAAAGAAAAACCGCTTGACACGGACTATCACGATGCCATTGCCGTAATTCCAGCACCAACTGAAGAATTGAAAGGCAAAATACTGGACTGCGTGCAAACCGGTTACATGCTAAACGATAAAGTAATCCGCCATGCCAAAGTGGTAGTCGGAGAATAACATAAAACAGTATGGAAAAAAGAGATTACTACGAAGTATTGGAAGTCGAAAAGACTGCAACGGTAGAAGAAATAAAGAAAGCTTATCGCAAAAAAGCCATCCAATACCATCCGGACAAAAATCCGGGCGACAAAACGGCTGAAGAAAAATTCAAGGAAGCGGCAGAAGCATATGATGTGCTAAGCAATCCGGACAAGCGTGCCCGATACGACCAATTCGGCCATGCCGGACTTGGTGGTGCTGCTGGCAACGGAGGCCCGTTCGGTGGCTTTAGCGGCGGTATGTCCATGGATGATATATTCTCTATGTTTGGTGATATATTTGGCGGACATAGCGGTGGCGGATTCGGCGGAGGCTTTAGCGGTTTTAGTGGATTTGGCGGTGGCGCACAACAGCAGCGACGCTATCGTGGCTCGGATTTACGTGTCAAAGTAAAACTTAGCTTGAAAGAGATTTCTACCGGTGTAGAAAAGAAATTCAAACTGAAAAAGTATGTCCCCTGCACCCACTGTCATGGAACCGGAGCCGAAGGAGACGGAGGTTCAGAAACGTGTCCAACCTGCAAAGGCAACGGTACGGTGATCCGTAACCAACAGACCATTCTCGGAACCATGCAGACACGTACCACTTGCCCTACTTGCAACGGTGAAGGTAAAATCATCAAAAATAAGTGCAAGGAATGTGCCGGCGAAGGTATTGTATATGGAGAAGAAGTCGTAACTGTAAAAATACCCAAAGGTGTCGCCGAAGGTATGCAACTCTCCATGGGAGGGAAAGGTAATGCCGGAAAACACAACGGCGTGCCGGGAGACTTGTTGATTCTTGTGGAGGAAGAACAGAATCCGAACCTGATACGCGATGAAAATGACCTGATTTATAACCTACTCCTAAGTTTCCCCACAGCCGCATTGGGCGGTGCGGTAGAAATACCTACCATCGACGGCAAGGTAAAAGTGAAAATAGAATCGGGCACGCAACCTGGTAAAGTCCTCCGCCTGCGCGGCAAAGGTCTGCCCAGTGTGAATGGTTACGGAACTGGAGATTTACTGGTAAATGTCAGTGTATATGTGCCCGAAACTCTAAATAAGGACGAAAAGAAAACTCTGGAAGAAATGGAAGCATCAGACAACTTCCAACCAAACACATCAATCAAAGAAAAAATATTCAAGAAGTTCAAGAGTCTTTTTGAATAACTGCTGACATACTACCAGCATTCATTTTTAATAAATAAAAAATAAATTCTTTTCGGCAGTGTAAGTTGTGGAGAAACTCCATCTACTTACACTGCCGAATATTTTACATAGTGATTCAATTATGTTCACTACATAAGATTTGTATATCTAAAAGAAATACAATATCTTTGGAAAAATTAAATCTACATTCTATGCTAAAAATCCTTTTCAACTTGATTATAGGAATTTGCATAATCTTACTTTTCTATGTACTATACAAAAAGGAGGATTTAACAACTATCAATTTAGAGATAGCTGGAAAAAATAGTATAGAATTGCAAAAGGTGATAGACTACTATAAATCAAATCAAGAACAAGAGAAATTAGATTGCGCATATTTTCTCATTCAAAACATGTACGGAAAAGTAAGTGTGGAATATTCTTTTCTTGACAGTACAGGGAATATAATGTTACTTGATACTTGCTCTGCACTGAAGAATCCCCAAGCTATAAAAACAATCATCGGCAAAGGAAATTTTATCAATCGTAGTATCAAAAGCGATCTGGAACATATAACGGCTGATTTCCTTATAGAGAATATAGAACTTGCCTTTGAAGTCAGAAAGAAATATTCTTGGTGCAAACATCTTACTAAGAAGGAATTTTATTCTACAATACTCCCATACAGAGTAAAAAATGAACCTTTAAGTAATTGGAGAAGGTTCTATTATTATAAGTTCAAAGATATTGCAGATTCTTTAGAACGCAATCATGCTAAAATGGAAGATATCGTTTTCTATTTTAACAAATATCATGGAAAGAAATATATCAGCAATGCAGACTATCTTCTTGGTGAACAGACCTATCAAATAGTGGAAAACATGGGAGGTGGAACTTGTGACCATCTGGCTTTGAATGCAGCATTGCTATTTCGTGCAATAGGAATTCCACTAAACTTGGATGTCATACCTTATCATGGAAAAGTTAATGGAGGACATGCCTATAACAGTTTCACAAATGAAGAAAAAAAATTCATCTATTTTTCTCCTTATGAGCGTGAGCCGGAACGCAAACTATGGATTGCACCAATAGTCTATAGAATTCGGTTTAAGGAGCCTGTTAGAGAGAACGTCACGCAATATTATTACAAAACCACCTGTATTGATTTACCGGAGAAAAATTTATGCTTGGCTACATTCAACAGAGGAAAATTCAAGAAAGTAATGAATGCCGAAACTGATGCCGGTACAAGTGTATTCAAGAATGTAGCATGTGAACTTCTTTATTTTCCCATGAGAGAAAGAAACGACTCTTTAATAGCATCAAGCACACCTCCCTTTATTGTGAATAAAGAAGGGAAAATCTTGTATATAACATCATCCCCTGAAGAAATTATATCTTCTCCCATCATAAAGTTGTATGACGCAAAGAGGATCCTTCCACTTAGGAATGAACCCTATGTACTATTGGGATGGGATCAAGGATGGAAAGAAATCTCAGAAAAGAATCCTTGTGACTCTACTTCTATAGATTTCGGTTTTATCCCCAATTACGGTCTGTTTTTGGTATGCGGTAACAACCGAATGGAAAAGATGCAACGCCCGTTTATCATTAATGAATATCTGCAAGAGTGCTATTAAACCAAATATTAATCCTTTAAATTTAATGATTATGAAAAAGAAAATTACGATCTGTATTACTCTTGCTGTCATAACAGCATTAGTTGCTTACCAGAAGCTGGAAAAAAAAGCAGTTCTAAGTGATATTGTCCTTCAAAATATTGAAGCATTAGCTCAATATGAAAATAGCAGCGATTGCGCAGAATGGGCAATTAAAAATTGTTATGAGGTATTCAGCCTTGAATATGGAGATAATTATTATGCTTCATGTGCCCCCACAACAATGGGAGGTATAGCTGAATGTGGTGCTATAGAAGCTCACAAACCTGCCGGGATGTCAAAGGTAAACTCTTGCCTTCAATGCATTAGAGAACATTAAGCACTTGCAATCATGAACAAGAAAATACTAATTCTACTACTCGGCATGGTGTCTTTGGCATCATGCCGCCATGCGTCAAAGTCTTCAGACTTTATAACCGTGTTGGCAACCGATACCCCGTCTGTCATAAATCTGCCGCATGACACTCTTCCCATTGACCGGATGCTTCCGACCGATATGGTTGCAATTGACACCTTCTTACTCCTCATGCAACATCATGAAGAGAAGATCATCAAAGTATTCAGTACCAATACATGCAAGTTCTTGGGAGAATTCCTGCGAAAAGGAGGAGGACCGAATGAAGTGGTCACCTTCGGGCGAATCAGCCAGTGGTTCATGGAAGACGGTGAGCCTAAAATCGTTATTCAGTCCTACCCTAACTATTTGGCTGTATTGAATATACAAAAGTCTCTTGAAGCCAAAGAAACGGTTTATGACCGCAAATACACATTCGAGACAGAGCAAGGGAAACATTTGTTCATAGCCTCCAACAGTGTCTATGAATACAATCAATCGGAGTTGATGATGACCAAGGATCCTATCAGGTCAGGCATCAAAGACAACAGTAACGACTTTTGGGAATTTTATGATTATGGCAAGGACAAAGTCAATCGTAAGATTGTTTACGAAAACTTCACCGGTCTGATAGATCCTTTCTCCAAGTCATCGAACAGGCTCTTGAAACCGGACCGTAAAAAAGTAGCGTTACTGTATTCCATGGTCAATCTTATAAGCATTGTCGATATTGAAAAAGCCCAAATCAAGCAGATATATCCCGAAGGAAGGAAGTTCGACATACAAGATGAATTGAAAAGAGATAATCGCAGTTCTTGCCTCGACGAAGGAGAATGCACCGACCAATATATATTTGCGTTATCCTCCAACTCTCAAATAGATATCTATAACTGGGACGGAAGGTATGTTTATAAGGCCGACCTCGGTGACAAGATCCGAATGTTCTCTGTTGACAATAACCAGAAATTTCTCTATGCCGTAAACAGCGATGATGCCATTATCAGATATGACCTGTCAGCACTGAAATAAAAAGGAGAAAACACTTTTAAAAGCGCCACAAAAGAGGGGGTCAAAACAAAGACTCACTTACTATTTGTCCTTTTTAAGATTACGCGAATTTCACGGAAAAAGAATAAAAAAAATCTGTGAAATCCGCGTTATTCCGTGCCTAAAAGAAATCATCAAGCGTATTTTGACACCCTTCTAAAAAAATCAGTCAAATTAAAGGCCAGATATCATAGAATTCTTAAAAACGCACTCTTATCCCTGCCTGCACAACCCCTTGATTGCCATATCCCAGTTCCAGAAAGCCACAGAAATCCTTTCCTATCTCCAATGCCACAGGAGAAACCTGATAAGCAAAGCCAGTTGCATTATCCGAAAAGAGTTCTTGCTCATCGGGCATCACAGATGAAGTATAATCTACAATTCCCGTCATTTTCTCTCTTACAAAGGAAACCCCGACAGCAGCCTTAGAATAGATACGAAACTTTGCGCCATTGATCCAATAATATTTTCCCCCAAGCATTACAGTAAAATAATCATCCTTATATTTAGCGATGTTGTCTGCGTCAGTTTCATCCATTGCATCACATTGAGCATGTTCGTAACCAAAATCCACACCGACAGCCCAATGAGAATTCAACCTGTACATATATTCCATATTAACAGCTCCAGTATAAGAAGCATTATCCGTCTTCAGCCAATGGAAATCAAAAGCATCTCCCAATGAAGAGTTTACGCTTCTACTTGTAGCAACACCGTAGCTTACAGAAAATTCGCTTTTCTTTTGCGCATTGGCAATGCCTACAGCAACCAACAAAAGTGCCACCATCATTATTCGTTTCATAATTATCCTCTTTTAGTTCTTTTTTACTTTAGATATAACCTTTATCAATCTTGCTCTCGGAACATTTTCATTATCGTCATAATAAGTTTCTCCAAGAGTCAGAACATGGATATCAGCAACAGACAGTTCGTATTCATACCCCACTTCATAGGTAAAGCCGCTGATGGATGTCGGCGTCCAGCACAATTCCTTATTACCATACTTTTCGGGAACTTTCACCACCATACAGTCATAAACTGAATTTTCAGTATCCGATATCGGAATTTCCACTTGCCTCAACTCAGAAGCAACAATAATAGTATAAGGCTGCCCCAATACTGTTTTTGAATCAGAATCATTATTTTCTGAACAAGAGGTTAAAGCTACCATATACATACAGAAGATGGTACTCAAGAAGAAAAAGAATAGCTTTTTCATAAATATTATCTTTTAAAGTTTCTAAAACAATGCTTAAACTATTTGGTAAATATACATTTTATTTTGACAAAGGGCTGTTCCGGTTTAACATAAACGATTATAGGATTGTTTTCATCCTTGTTATCATCGGTGTACGAATTCCCGGTTTCAATTCTCCATTGATGCAGAAGCAATTCTGTCCATCAAACACCAATGCCGCACCGGCACGGGCCGTATCCGGTGTACGCATAATCTCCGTCCATTGCCCATGACGCATGTTATACACCAGCAGACATTGATTGAAGCGATACCATTCTGCCGGATGAGTCATATAACCGGGAATGGTTTCCTGAAGTGCCTGCAAAAAGATATCTTTATGCACACCTCCTATACAAAGCAACAGACTATCCGACAGGGCAACAGCCGCACCCCCACCCAAAGATACCGTATCGCCATCGGCATTTATGGGAGCCGGTAACACTTTCCATTGCCCCGAAGCAGGCGAATAGGCATAGCCATCGACTGACAATGAAGCCGGACGATTGCCTTTGGAAGCGGCAAAGCCTCCCCATAAACAGAAAGAGGGTTTACCGGACATATCAAGCATAACGGCGCTGACCGGCTGTATGCGAGGAGTACCTGGAAAATCGGGAAGCCGCTTCCAACCTGCCGAAAGGCTGTCCAAATCCAGACAATATAAATCATTGCAAGGAGTGCCGTTTTTATTTCCACCGGCAATATACAGCAGATTACCCCATAGAGCGCCGGTCATATTATCCAGCAGACAAGGCAGATCGGGTAGCGGTTCCATCTCCGTGCTGTTTCCTTTCAAGCGAAGACGGAATACTTTGTTCAGAGCGCCGTTCTTGTTCATGCCACCCGCACAAATAATGCCCTCCGGGGTAGAAACCGATACACCATACGCCATCGGGCACGGCAATCGCCCGGCCTTTTTCCAATGAAATGCAGAATCGGCTGTTATATCCGCCACATAAATATCTTGATAGAACTTTTTCTCTCCACCATCTTTTGCCGGTATCCCGGGGAAGTTGCAACCACCTGCCATCAACAGCTTTCCACCGGCAATACCCGCAAAACAAGCGGAAACACCTTGAGAAAAGTCTTTATTCCAAGAGGGAAAACCTCGCATCTGCCGAAAATCGGTGAAACAGACACGAGGAACAGATAGCTCGGCACGGAAAGTAGAAGCCGGCAGCCCGGCAGCATTTACCAGATTGGCACGAGTAAATGGTTGCCATCCGTAACGCACATAACGAGGATTCCTGATTTTCTCGTTATACACCTTCAAGTAATTTCCTTCCACTTCGGCAACTGCCGGCTCATAGAGTCCTTCTGACTCCGCCACTTCAAATGTCCGCAAGAGCTTGCCATCTGCACTGCGCAATCCCTCTCCATAGTCAAACTCGATATATACAGCGCCACCACGACACTCTGCACTGCGGAACAAGGGTCCCGAAGGTACTATCCCACTCTTTCCATACGTCTTGTTCAATGCCCAACGAGCCAACCGTTCTCCTATCGGTTTCTTTGCTTTGGGATGAACATCCAAAGAATCTCCATAATCACTGGAAACAGCCATACCTATCCCGGATATCTCTTTCATAAGCCGTAACTGACTGTATCGAAACCATGGCCACGAAGGTCTGTCGATACTTGAAAGCTGCACAAAATAGAATGGCATATCGGCGTTATCCCAGTTCCTGCGCCAGCTATCCACCAACAGCCGGAACAACCTCCCGTGTGCGTCTTTATTATGTGCATTCGACTCACCCTGATACCATATTACCCCTTTCAACGGAAATTGTTCCAAAGGACGAATGCCGGCTTCATACAAATAACAAGGCTCATACGGATGGCGTTGTTGCTTGTCCGTTGATTTCTTTATGTTCAAAGCAGCACGCCCACGAACCCAATCCTGGATAAAATCATTCCGGGTCCAGTCGCGCAAAATAGCCGGAAATTCATGTTCCAGACTGCTGCGATCTATCCACGCCTCTGTGGGCGAACCTCCCACAGCATTGCATATCAGCCCTACGGGAACCTTCAAGCTGTCCTGCAACATCTTGCCGAAATAATAAGCAACCGCAGAAAAGTTTCCGGCTACTGCAGGAGAACATTTTTTCCATTCCGCAGGTTTGTAATACTGAAGATGATTCAAAGAATCGAGTACGGATGCATCCCATTCCACCGCATTGGTCGCCCAACGGCCTTTCATATCGAACAAACGGATATTCTCATTAACGGCCTCCGGAATATCCGCCTTTGCCGTTAAAGCATTATTCAAGCGGAATTCCATATTGGACTGTCCGGAGCATAACCATACCTCACCTGCCAGAATATTATTGTAAACCAACTTTCGTCCAACCGTGGATATAGTCATCATATAGGGTGAACCAACCTTCAGAGGACGAAGGACAACTGACCATTTGCCATCAAGACCGGTTCTTGCAATATGTTTTTGCTTGCCTATAGTTACCGTTACTTCATCACCGGCATTAGCCATGCCATGAATCTTCAGAGGGCAATCGCGCTGCAGCACCATATTGCTACCATAAACGGCAGGAAGCTGCAAGCCTCCAAAGTCACCGGTTATCGCTGAATATACGGTCTTTGCCAATATGCCTGCTCCTTCTTTGGTAGGATGCAGGGCATCGGGAAGCATGAACGGATAAGGATAAAGTGGCTCATGAAAATCGACCAACTGTACCCCCGCATACCGGGCGACTGTTTCGATAGCCGATTGGATTTCACCATGCCAATCGCGTGTTCCGCTTTCGAAACGCAGATGTCTGTCAGCAATCGGAGTCATCCGAGCTATAATGACTCTACATCGGGGATTGGCAGTTTTGAACGAATCAATCAGAGCCAGATAATCTCTTACAAAAAAATCACGGAAATAGGGCCAATCTCTCGGATCCGTATCATTGATACCTAAATGGATTACGGCTATATCCCCAGCAAATTCCATCGCTTTCCGATATTCCTGCTGCTGCATATAGGGGCGATGTCCCTTATTCAGCAGAGTGGCGCCTGATTTTCCAAAGTTTCCCACTTCATAAGCATTTCCCAACATCCGTTGTAATTGGGAGGGATAAGAATCCATCTTGGGATCGGCCAGTGTATAACCAAATGTGATACTGTTTCCCACGCATGCCACCTTTGTCCGTTTCTGAGCCAAAGAGGCTTCACATACCAGCAAAAATAAAATCAAGAACAAATAGTATTTCATTTCTCTGTCGTCATATTAAGGTTACTCTATTTTCCTTCCTCTCAATTATCTGCTTTTTCCTCGTTCCAATATCTCGCAGATTTTCCTGAGATAAGCATCAGCATACTGCTGCATGCCCAGATCACTTGGATGAACTCCCTCGACCATGGAATCCATCGACAAGCCTATTTCTTCTTTAGTCAAGTAATAGATATCGGCCACCTCCGCATTCATCAAGGCATTATAAGCTTTGCGTAACTGAAGATTGGTAGCCCGATAGGATGCTTTCACGCCGTCCGATGTGTATTCATTCGTGTACCCACTATGCTCTACCAGCAAGATGGGGGCATTACTCCGGGCACGAAGTATCTCTACCCCCTTTAGAATGCGGTCGGCAATGACAGCAGTATCGGCAGTCATATTGGGCATACAATCTATTACATACAACTTGGCATCTACCTCGGACAGCAGATCAAAGAGTTCCTTTTCTAACTTTCCGTTTCCGGAAAACCCCAGATTGATGACAGGGTGACCCGATTTTCGCCTGACAATATTCGTCCAGGCCATTCCCGGACGTGAAGCACAAGCCCCCTGAGCAATGGAAGTGCCATACACAACCACAGGTTTCTCTTCAGAAACCGGGATGAAACTTATAGAGGCATTCTCCTTCACGCCTATTTCCAGAAAAGAGACTGTGTTATAGAGAGGCAGAAACAACTCATACCCATAACCTCTGTCGGAGCTGTCTTCATAAGTAAGCCCGCCATAAGAATAGATTATCGTATCTCCGAAAGAATACCTTGCAGCACACCACCGGCTGCGCCCATTGCGATCTGTGGCATACAAATCGACTCCCGAAACGCCCGTAGCAGGCATGTGAGCCATGCTTCTGGCTCCTTTCACCACATACTTTATCTTGATTTCCGGCGAGTCAGAATAGAAAGCCACAGATAGTCCGGCACTATTACAAGACAGATCCCAGAGTGGCTTACGCACTTTGTTTTGAGCCTTGGAAGGGAGACGGGCATAAGTACCTTGCAAATCAGTTTGCCATGCCCTGCCCCGAATTACAGGGAAAGACTGGTTTTGGGGATTTTTCCATTTAAATTGAGCCTGTGACAGCAATGCATGCCCCAAGAAAATAATCAAAAATAAGAAGTATTTTTTCATTTTCATATTGTTTAAACAGTATAATTCCTTATCAACTACCTCAATTTGTGAGGCGAATAAATCAATCCCTCTGCTGCTTTCTCTCCGTCAGGAGTGACAAAGACAGCGGTAAACATCCATTTCACCAAGCGTACCTCGGGTATTGAGAACTTACCGACCGGCAACTTCAGAAAAACTTTATTCCATCCCTTGTTCAGATGAACCATAAGAGGAGGACGTGCCACACAGTTCTCATTGCCCAAGGCCACCTCATTGGAGAGTGTCCGGTGGGTGGCTGTCCATAAGGGAGGCATCACCTCCTTGTCATTGATCCAGATGCGGCTTCCTTTATAATCCCATTTACCCGGCAAAGGAGCCAGATCCTTCTCCGATCGCCCGTAATTCTGGAACTCAGCCCACAAACCCACTTCCTGGTCTTTGGGAGAATACACCCAAGTATAAGCATAGGCCGTATGGTTCTCCTGCGGATTCTCATAGAAACAAGGCAGCATCGTTCCCCATACATGACGAAGATAAATACTTGCCCCGATGGCCTCACGGGTGCGGTATTCCTTTCCATCGTATGTATAAGTTTCCTTCAATGCCTCTTCCGGTGGAAACACTTTCGACAGATCTCCCCCGTTGGGAAAAGCATCTGTTATGCTCCACTTTACATCAGTCTGCTTCACATAAGCAAAAGGATAACCTTTGAATGTATGTGCCTTATGCCAAAGCATCCGCTTTTCAAAATCAGCGAAAGCCTTAAATTCCTCCGAATCTTCTCCCGGCAAGATGGTTCCGTTCTTGTCAAAATATTCCGTTCCGCCTCCTATCCATGCACGCTCTGCCATAGCCAGCATATTAGGATAGAAATGATTCTCCAGAATAATGTTCTGTTCTGGCTGCACCAAACGGTCGTTCCAAATGGCAAGAATGGTTCCGGCAATATCGTCACTCCCCTGTTTGACGTTATATATCCTGCTGTTATACAACGCTATAATGTCCGCAAAAGTATCGAAGTGATTCAGATAATGAAATTTGGAATCAATGGCAGGAATGCCCGGTTGCGCCTTTCCCCGATAACTCCACAATTGAGTCATATCTATTTCTCCGGGCTTGTACTTCCATCCGGGATTCCAGGAAATCACCTTTTTGCCCTTAGAACGTACAAAAGCCACCATTTCGGGCACAAAGTTCTTGTTGGTGAATCTCACCTCATCCGTTCCGATATGCAGATAAGGAACATCAAATGTCTCACACACTTCTTCCACCAATAGTTTCAGAATCTTCATCCCCTCAGCACTTTGCATATCATGGCGAAAAGTACGGACAAAGGCCTCACTATGCCCCGGCATGTCTATCTCGGGAATCAGCATCACCTGATGCTTCTTGCAGAAAGCCACCAGTTCACGCGCTTCTTCAAGCGTATAGTATTTGCCGGGCATGCGGGCAATGTTCACACTGTCATTGAGCATCGGAAAGATTTTGCTTTCCAATCTCCATGCCTGATTTTCTGTCAGATGGAAATGAAACACATTTATTTTGAAGCGAGACAAAACCTCAATCTCACGCTTCAGCTCTTCAACAGATATATAGCTACGGCCAACATCCTGCATAAAGCCACGCACACGGAAAGCCGGCCAGTCGGTCACTTCACACCCCTGTACGCAAGTCGTCTTTCCCTTCTGCACCTGTAACTGCCTAAGTGTCTGCAATGCCCAATATACTCCCTGCTCAGTGGTGGCTTCAACACTTATCTTATTACCGGTAACTTTCAATTTATAAGCCTCACCGGCATTGAGAGTTACACCTTCAAGCACATCCACCAGCCTGACCTCTATCGAACGAGAAGCCTTTTCCCTGACTTCTCCACCCGAACTTTGAATAAAATCGACCCATGCATCCCGTAAAACCGGAGTAATAAGTTGTATCTTATTCATAGAAAATTGCTGCCCGATAAAAGAGATTTGCTGCGGGCGAGGCAACAGGTTACTCTGAACACCCGAAGCCTCTACCGCAGCAACATGTAGAAACATACAGACAAGAAGATATACAATATAAGTTCTCATTTTTCGCATTTTTTATAAGAGTATCACAGAGTATCCTCTGTAGTGAAACATAAATTATATTACAAGCCTATAGTTTCTAACTGAAGCCTCACGTCATTATCTACCACCTCATGCTTGTCAAGAGCAATGGCAACTAATAGATTGCAGAGATTGTCCGTCAGAAAGGTATTGACTTTCACATCGACTATAAACTTGGAAGAGTTACTGTAAACATTGCAAGAGTTATACTCCATACCATAGCGACTATGTATCATTACAATCACTAATGTTTGAGCATCCCAGTTCACTGACGGCAGTTTATCCGCATAAATATGGTACACACTACTTTCAAACTCTTTAGAACTATTTACGCATACATACGTTGTCCTAAATAAATCATCCTTCCAAGAAGTATATCCAGAGGAAGAAAACACATCTGAAACTGATTCTACTTGAAATTCACTTATTTCGACTTCCTTATTCAATGTCTTTCCTGAAATTTCAGGAAAGACATCCTCACTACTGCATGCCTGCAATACAAACATTGTTCCTAATAGAATGACCAATAATACAATTGAATTTTTCATACGCCATAGAATTAATAAGTTTTTAATACAGTATTAAACCATACTTATACAACCACTATTCCCGTACAATATCCTTCAGCTTTACAGCTTGAAAAGTCATGTGCGCCACACTGCTTTCATATAGAATACCAACAGTTTCCTTATCTATCATAGTGAGACATGAATATCCCCATCCATCATTGGCATCTAACAGCACCTGATTGGCAGGAAGCCATGTCACACCACCATCCAAACTTGCTTTTATCGTAATGTTCCTCCTTGCTTTCGTATCATCCGGATTAGAGAATAGCAAAATATCCTTGCCTAATACATTGTCTTTAGCCTTCACACTGATAAGGCTTGCCATACATACCGGCTCACGCAGGGAAGTGCGCGAAGAAACATGTTCTTTCCACGTCTTACCCAAATCATCGGTAGTGGAAACAGCACGGCTACCTCCACGATTGTCTCGCATGTTCAGCATCAGCACACCCGGTGTAACTTCTGCCACTTGGGCTTCAGTAGTATTAGGGCGGGCAAGAGAACCCATATGCCAGTTTTTTCCATGATCCTTACTATAAATGATGGACGAGTTAGGTATTCTATCACTTCCGATGAACTGGCTCGCAAACACCAAAGTGCCGTCTTCCATACTGATGCCTCGCCCCGGACCTTGCAACAGAAAGTACCAGGAGGGATCTTTTACCTGCTCCGTAATGTTGATAGGAGCTGACCATGTCTTTCCGTCATCGTCACTTTTAGCCATAATCAGTTGGGCGGTCTGATTCAATGTCATACCTTGCAAAGAATTCCACCAGGCAGCACCTACTCCCATACCGTGTGTCCATGCAGCAACAATCCAAATAGTGCCGGTCTGCTTATCCACCAAAATAGCCGGATCACCAATGCCATTCTGCGATTTCGGCATACCGTCATATTCACCGAATCCGATGGCTGTTCTCATTTTCTCCCAAGTCTGCCCACCGTCCGTACTGCGACTGACACCAATCTCAATATACTCTTGCAAATCCTTGCTATTGTTATAGCGAATGTCATACACACCAAGCAATGTCCCCTTGTTGGTTGTTACCAATCCGGGAATACGGAAAGCAGAAACTCCATCATCGCCTGCATGCCGCACACCTACACCCATGTAGTGCTCTCTCTTGGCATTTACTTGACGGGAGGGAGCTGTATTTCCATCTACCTTGATTGCTTTGATTTCAACTGATATTTTAGAGAGAACAGACGTTTTAGGATTCATCTGCAAACTTACCCAGAAATAATTAATACCGGGATAAAGCTTTTGAGCAGCTTTCAGTGTCACATTGTGTTTGGGTGACTTTACTTCCGATTTCAAAATGGAATAAGAAGAATTAGCAGCAAAAGTCCGCCCCTCCTTATGGCTGGAAATGTAATCCACCGGAGCAAAAATATTCGCATTCTTTCGGTTAGATGCTTCCGTACCGCTGTAATATAGCTTCACTGCTTCTATTTCAGATATCTTCACACCTTCGTCAAAAGTGAGTTGAAGCTCGTCAAGCATTTTGCTTTCCTTGGCATCAATGCGTATCTCAAACAGTTCATTGTCTATTCTTTCTATCAATATGGGCACATACATCTCTTTAATATATATGCTGTCCTGCATCTTGTCATTAGCTGACAAAGTGCATACCTGAAAAAACAAAGCTAAAAAACAAATGAATGATTTCATGATGTTGTTGTATTTAAAAGGTTAGTTAAAGAAATTATTAATAATTAGGGCAAAGATAGGATTATTTTTTTATTTATTGAAAAGCCTTTCCAGCCAAGGAAGCACATATTCATTCTTGAAATAATGATTGACACCATCCACATTGACCGAAATATAATAACTGTTTCTATCCATTCCCTCCGGAAGTTTATCCATCTTATTCCGGGCCTCCTCCATCTGAAACTTGGCATAATGATGAATTTCCACATTTTCCGGATGTTCACTGATCTCATAAGCCCGCCTCACAAGATCAAGGTCACGATCCAGTCCACCTTCTGTAAGTATCAGCGGACGCGGGGCAAGAGAAGCAACTATGTCAGGAAAATTAAAGTACCGCCAAAAATTCGGTATCAGGTGGCGAATGGAATTTGGGAAAGGACGGCGTCCGTTCTCATCAGGCGCTGTCATCACTATTGCCCGTTCCTGAGTCTGGCACAGAAAATCATTGTACACAAATCCGTAAATATCCGGATCCAGAGCGCCCAATACCATCAAAGGCTCAGTACCCAATGAGAAACCACTGACCACTATCCGGTCTTTGCGAATCATACTTTGCCGCTTCATCCAATCGAGCACTTGCTTATCAAGATACGAGGTATAGCCCAGATAACTCCATCCCAATTCCAAAAGGATACGCGAAGGAGTGTCATAATCATAACCAACCTGTGACAGATGTTCCAAATCAGCAGCTTCTCCGGCAGCAGCATTATCTACAGCCACAGCAATATATCCCTGCTTCGCTACATTGAGCGCCATAGCTGCGCGCATATTTTGGGAAGATATACGCCCAATCAGATGCTCCTTGGTCATACCGGAGCCTGGAATGCAGAGCACGGCAGGTGATGATTGACGGACATTGTCAGGTATCAGAACATAGAATGTAGAAACACAAGAGGGCAAAGGATAAAATTCCCATTTTTCCTCTTTATAACCATCCTTCTGCTCGTGACCGACACAAATAAAGGTACAAGGCTTTTCTGACTGAGGGTGACACATGATCTCCGCCATAGCCAGAGAAACATCTTTCTGCCATCCCAAAAAATCATTTTGAGTGAATGCCGGATTGAAAGCATACTTAGGTTTCATGTCCTTCAACATTTGATGAACAATACCATAAGTACTGATAAAACGTCCATCGGAACGGTCAGTTGTCACCACTCGATATCTGTCCGGTTGGAAATCATTCTGCGCGAAAGCAGTGACATACCCCAGCAGCAACAAAAGTATTGTATTATAAAAGCGGTTCATAAGAGATTGTTTTTTGAGATAAAAGAGAAGGGCTGTACCCTAAATTCACCTTCATAGGCAAAGCAAAGTACAGCCCTCTTTAGTAAGAAATCATACAGAGAATACTCTCCGCTTATTTTTATTCATAACCCGGAGTCTGTTTCACAAACTTATTGCTATTGTTTATTACAGTCACGTCAACCGGCCAAAGAAGCATGTACTCGAAACCCGGCTTGATTATTGCAGTTGGTTCTTCACCAGCAACATCTGCATAACCAGCTACGGCAGAAAATGCCAAAGAATTCTTACTTGCATCACGCAGTCTGACAACATCAAACCAACGCTTGCCCTCATAAGGGAATTCTTTATCACGTTCGTGCAGAATAGCCAACTCATTCTCGGCATAAGAGCCTTCGGTATAAGCCACAGAAGTGCTATAGTTATCACCATAGGCGCGTTGACGAATCTGATTGATGTAGCTTGCGCACGGATTACCTATGCCATTTTCACACTCAGCCATCATCAAGATAGCGTCAGAATAACGATAGATAATGTAATCGCTATCGAATACACGGTTATTGGTGCTGCTGATAGATCCAATAGCTTTCAGCATACAGCATCCCATAGCACCGGTTTTTGAATAAAAGTCGAAGAATGTAGCATCTCTACGAGTATCTGTAGCATCGTAACTCTTCCACAAAGATTCTTTATACTCATAACGGAATACACCACCGGCGCCTTTCATATCCAAAGTATCCGATTCAATCAACTTACCATTTCTGTCAGACATGGATCCCACAAACAAGTCATAGTTGGGGAAGAATTGAGACGCATAACCATTGGTAGCTTCATTGTAATCATAATGGATAGAGAAAATCACCTCTTTATTCTTTTTAGTATTGAATACTTCAGAATAATCATCCAGCAACTCAAATTTATCCGACGCGGCAATGACTTTTCCCAAAGCTGTCTTTGCAACCTGCAAATCGGTGGTTCCTGTCGCAGTATAGCCACTCTTTGGAAGATCTACCTTAGCAGCCCACATATAGATTTCGGCCTTCAGCATCAATGTGGCATATATACCCCATGAATTGCGGTCAAGAGTGGTAGTAGAGCCGAAATAGGTCTCGGACTTACCAATATCTTCCTTTATAAGATCCATAGTCGCAGTAGCTGTAGCACGTTCCTGATAGAATTTTTCTGCGGTGACTTGTCCATTCAGCAATTCTACCGTTGTAACCAGAGGCACACCGCCATAAGTCTTATAAAGCAGAAAATAATACAAGGCTCTCATGCCGTATGCCTGTCCTAAATAATAGCTTCTGTCTGAACTGGAAAGGAAAGAACACTCTTCAGTGACCCGTTGAATGAAATGGTTAATCTGCATGATGGGTGAATAAAGCCCATTCCAGTTGGTAATTCCGGTGGTGCTGGCAGTAATTCTATTACCCTTTACAACATCATAGTCCAAACTTGTGTTGATACTTGAAGTTCCTTCACGCAACGTACCACCACGCAACTCTCCCATTTGGAAGAATGTAAAATAATTGCTTCTGAGTTGTGAATGTATTCCCGTCATGAAGCCGCTAACCTGGGCCTCACTTGTCCAGAAGTTACCGCTACCGTTGTAGTCTTCCGGAGACATGTCTAAAGCGTCGCATGAAGAATACAATGCCACAGCCATAAACATCAATATAAGTTGTTTAATCTTTTTCATAACGATATATTATTATTATTTAGAACGAAACGTTTACTCCCAGAATCAAGGTCTTGGGCAACGGATAGCCACCGTAGTTGGTTCCGGCTGCTTCCGGCGAGAAGATGTGTTTAGCCTTTGTCCAATATCCCAAGTTTTGTCCTGTAACAGACACTTCGATATTGCTGCAGCCAATCTTATTGGCATACAATGACGGCAGTCTGTAGCTAATCATCAGTTCACGCAGAGCAAGGTAGCTTCCACTGTAAGCAAACATAGAAGTAGTTCTGTTATAGTTGCCCTTACCAAGCTGGTCGGCCCATACATAAGTAGGATATTTGGCATTTACATTATCAGGAGTCCAAGTATCTTTCGTATCTTCGATGGTGTTATAAGTACCTTGCATGTTACCCATAATCCAAGCGGTTCTCCAGTCGTAAACAGTAAAGCCTAAACGGTAATCGAAACGTGCGGACAGAGTCAAGTCTTTCCATGAAAACTGAGTATTGAAACCGCCCATCCACTTAGGAGTGGTGTTTCCCACCTTCACCATATCATATTGGTCGATTACGCCGTCACCATTCACATCTTTCCACTTCACATCACCCAATTGTACAGGAAGTGCACTGGCCTTTTGATTGGCATTCAGTTTATTGTATCCCTCAGCTCCTACATAGAGAGGACGGGTGTTGTAAGTATCAATTCGTCCGGCATCAGCGTCCAGTTCGGCCTGTGTCCGATAAAGTCCTTCAGCTACGAAAGCATAGAAATCTCCGGGACGACGACCTTCTTGATATCCACCTACCCACTCTTTCTCGTTCCCGTTTCCGGTATATACTTCATACATATTCTGACCGTTTCTTACAGCACCGTTATTGGGCAGTTCGATAACCTTATTGATATTGTAAGAGCCATTCAGACCTAAATTCCATTTCCAGTCCTTCTTGTCCAGAATCTTAAAGCTCGTTTCAAATTCGAAACCAGAGTTACGAATCTTACCGTTGTTTGAAACCACAGACGTTACACCAGAAGTAGAAGGCACTGTGATGTTGGCAAACTTATCATACGTGTTACGGGTGTAGTAAGTCAAATTAGCGGAGATACGGTTTTGCAAGAAACTCAAGTCCAAACCAACCTCTACTGTTTTCGAAGTTTCCCAAGTCAGATATGGATTAGGAAGCGCACCAAGCAGATAGCCTACATTTCCATTGTATTTATTTGTTCCATAGGAGCCTTGCACGGTATAGTTACCTACAAAGTCTTTGTTCACATTACCATTCACACCGTAACTGGCGCGTAACTTAGCAAATGAAATGATATCCTGGAACTGTTCCATGAAAGCTTCTTTGCCGAACACCCATCCGGCAGATACACCCGGGAATACACCCCAACGATTGTCTTTTGCCAATTTAGAGTAACCATCCTTACGGATAACGAAAGAGAATAAGTACTTGCTCTTGTAGTCATAGTTGGCACGTCCGAAGAAAGACATCAGACGGTTGCCGTAATGCCAAGAATCAATACTGCGTGAACCTGCAGTGGTTGCAGTCAAAGACAAGTCACCAAACTCGTCAGTAGGCGCACCGCTACCGGAAGCGCTGAAACCCTTGGTAAAAGTAGAATAATACTCAAAACCTGCCATTGCCGAAACATAGTGGTCTTTGGTCAACTGCTTGTCATAAGTCAAAACGGCATTATAAGTTTGGTCAAAGGTTCTTTGCTGTTGGGCGGAAGTATTTCTGCTGGTAACATAAGTACCGGGTGACCTCATATAATCTTTATAAAAGGCTTCATACTTTTCATCGCTATACTGCCATGTAGCTCCTACTTTCAAGTTAAGCCCGTCATATAAATTGGCAGTGAACGACTGTCCCATGATAAACTTGTCCGTATTGTTGTCTTGAGTTAAGGAATTGATATTATACTGTTGGTTACCATCACTGTAATTGTTGCCAAGCAACTGCTCACCTGCCGCATTGTAACCACGGAAAGTAGAAGGCAAAGACAAGCAGCGAGAGAAATAGTTGTTCTCTGCCGTCTGTGATGCAGGAAGTCCATACCATTTGGCATCCGCAAAACTGAAATTGCTGCTGGAAGTCAACCAGCTCTTCAATTTGTAATCTGCATTGAAAGTAAACGTAATGCGTTGATACCAGTTATTGATGGCAGTACCTTCGCTCTTGTTGTACCCCATACCGGCATAATAGTGACCTTTGTCGTTACCACCGCTTACGTTCAAGTTATAGTCCTGAGAGAAAGACGGAGTCTGAATATTAAAATCTGCTATATCAAAGTTCTTATAGATGATTTTTCCACCATAAACGGGATCGGTCATCGTTTCCCATCCTTGATTCAGCAAAAATGACAAGTTGTCGCTATACACCATAGGACTCCAAATGGCAGAACTTGTCTTGTTGCCGTCAAGCGGAGTAACTCCATCCGTATCGAAGTATTTGTTACCGGTTCCGTAAGGAGTGGCCGCAGTAAGTGAGCCCAAAGAAGACCATGCCTTTACAGCCGATCCGTCAGGATGAGTGGTGTCTCCCATATAAGCATTCTTATAAGAAGTACGCATCCAATAAAGATAGTCACCGGCATTCATAAAGTCATAAGAGTTGTTGAAGTGATTCCAACCAAACTTTGCTTTCAAATTCACCTCTGTTTTTCCTTCTTTACCACGCTTGGTCGTAACCAAGATAACACCATTGTTGGCACGTGCACCATAAATGGCAGTTGCACCTGCGTCTTTCAGCACCTCCATAGATTCAATGTCCTCAGGATTGATGTCGCTAAGAGCATCACGCACCTGTCCGTCAATGATAACCAATGGAGAACCGGAACCATCGAAATTCGTACCACCACGAAGAGTGATAGTCGGGGTAGCTCCCGGATTACCGGAAGTCTGCTGTACTTGCAAACCGGCCACTGCACCTGACAATGCCTGCGCCGGATTGCTGAACAATCCCTGTGACAAAGTTTTTTCCTCAACTTTGGAGATAGAGTTTGTCACCTTAGTGCGCAACTGCTTGCCACCATATCCGGTAACAACAACTTCTTGCAGAAGTTCGGAATCATCATCCATTCTGATTACCATCTCTCCACCGTTAAACTGCTTTGCAGATATCATTTTGGTCTTATAGCCAACAAAGGATATCTTTACCTGCGCATTTTCACCGATTTTCAAGGTAAATTTACCATCGATATCAGTAACTACGCCATTCGTAGTACCATTTTCAACAACACTCGCACCGATAATCGGTTCCTTTGCATTGTCAACAACGATACCCTTCACCGTTTTTTGCGCCCATAGACTTACTGAAGTCAACAAACACAACATGAAAAATAGTCTTTTCATACCATTGTTAATTAGAGTTTAATAAAAATTTGATTTGGATTTATACAGTACATCCTTCCATATGCATTGATGCTTATCAAAGGAAAATAGAGTTTCTGTCGTTTTTAAATTTTTAAGTATAATAATGTCATTCACTAAAGAATATTATTATATATTTTGAGCTAAAAAAAAGAAACAATAGCTCCACAAGCCCAACATCGCCACACACGGGAAAGGGAAAAATGAACTTGTGAAGCTCTTGAATTCTTTACTTATTTTCTTTTAGTTCTTTACAAAGCATATAACCACATATCATCATTCGAGGCACATGAAACGGCCCCTTAAAGATATTTCCCTTAGCCGGTTGTGCCACCGTACCGTCACGATGCAGATAGCCATACCATTCACCACATTCCTTGTCGGGGAAGTGGGCATAGGTCCAATCACTGATCTGCTTATGCATTTTCAGATATTTTTCATCACCGGTTGCCTGATAAGCATACAAGGCAGCAATAATTGTTTCTGTCTGCGGCCACCAGAATTTCATATCTTGCGAATAGTCCTGCACCGGCAGATTTCGACAATCACGAAAATTTATGATGCCGCCATATTCTTTGTCCCAACCCCACTCCCAAGACCAGTCGAGAATTTGAAGTGCCATCCGGACAAGCTCTTTATCCCAATTTCTACACTTGGCTTCTTCCAAGATAAACCAGGAAGTTTCAATGCAGTGACCGGGATTAATAAGACGGCCGTTGCAAGTATCTATAAACTCGCCTTCCGGTCCCACCATTTCGAGCAAGGCCTTAAATTCCGGATGAATGAAATAACGGCGGATCGCATCAAGAGATTCATCAATCTGTGTGTTAAGTACAGGGTCGGAAATGGCTGCCCGGATACGGGAAGCTGTGTTGATGAGAATCATAGTTATGGAATGACCACGAGCCTGCAAGACAGGCAAATATTTAGGCTCCAGAAAACCGGGGGTAGAAAGGAACTTCTGTGTCTGCTTAAATAGCTCCAATGCCTTGAAAGCATAGGTTTTGTCACCGGAGGCAATAGAGTATTCGGACATCGCAATAGCGGCAAAACACTCTGAGAATACATAACGGCGCTTACGTAACGGGCGGCCATCTT
Source organism: Bacteroides helcogenes P 36-108 (assembly GCF_000186225.1). NCBI lineage: Bacteria > Pseudomonadati > Bacteroidota > Bacteroidia > Bacteroidales > Bacteroidaceae > Bacteroides > Bacteroides helcogenes. Next base: position 3,338,007 of record NC_014933.1, read on the forward strand.
CCGTTACTTCAAAAAACATGTGACCGTCTTCATCAAAGCAATGCGCTTCAATAAAATCTATACAACTCTTGGAAGCAGCCAGCCATTCCGGATTTTTTGCCACCTGATTGTAGGCGAATGCAGCAATAAATCCAAAGCGACCTTGAAACCACACCGATTTGGTGGTATCCATCAAACTGCCATTGCGATTGACACAGGTATATACACCCCCATGCTTTCCGTCAAGTCCATGACGTAACCAAAAAGGCATAATATTGTCCGTGAGATCCTGTTGATAAGATTCGGCCCATGTTCTTAAATAATCTGTTACATTATCCATAGTCACGGATTTAAAATTCATTGCAACGGCTGAAAAAATTAATAGCTTCAAGTTCGGCCTTCATAGCAGCCTCTTCTTCATCTGTCATATTCTGGAAAGGAGTACGGTTTCTGCCCAAATCAAGTCCTATCAGCTTCATGATACGCTTACCACCTACAATGTTTCCACGGTAATGGCAGATAACGTTGATGACTTCTTGTGAGAAGTTCTGGCGTTCGCGAGCCAGTTCAATATCACCTGATTTCCATGCATCAATGATACCGACAAGTTCTTTACCGTTATAATTGGTAGTACCGCCAATTCCTCCCTGAGCACCACCCATGGCAAGGCATGGAAGAATTGTCTCATCTTGTCCGTGAAGCATGTCAAACTTACCGTTTTTATAAAGACGACATTGATTGTATTCATACATGCTCTCAAAGGTATATTTGATGCCGGCAAAATTAGGTACACGCCCATCTACCGCTTCTAACAGTTTCACCATAGGCAAAAAGGCGCCGTTGAAAGCCGGAATATGATAATAATAGAACGGCAACTGAGGTGCGCCGCAAGCTATTTCTTCAATATACTTCACAAGTTCTTCTATACGGCCAATTTTCGGGAAAGGAGGAGCCATTGCACCAATGCCCCACGCGCCTATCTTCTGCGCATGCTCGGCCAGCATACGGCTGGACTTGACACAACAACTGCCTACATGTACTATCACCTTAAAGCCTTCAGGCGCAACTGCAACCCAACGCTCGGCCAGCTTCATGCGTTCTTCTTCCGTCAGCATATACCCTTCACCGGACGAACCGTTAATGAATACCCCTTGTAAACCATTCTTTTGAAGCATCCGGGCATAAGCCTCAATAGGTTCATAATTCACTTCTCCGTTCTCATAAAAAGGAGTAAAGGGAGCATCAATAAGTCCAATAATCTTTTCCATACTGTTAGTGTTTCTAATTTGTTTTTATATAAGTTATTCCATATTGTCCGTCTTTGGACGCAAAAAGTAAATTTGAAGTGCCAATGCAATGGCTACAATTACACTCAGCATCGCAAATCCTTCACCCAAGCTGCCTCCGTCAGTCCACTTGCCAAGCAGTTTTGTCACTGCAGCACCGGCAAAAACACCGGTCATATTCATAATGCCATAAGCAGTTCCACGGTGTTTGGCCGATACAAACTGACAAAGAATAGGCATATTGTTGGCATCAAAAATTCCAAAGCCTATACCGAAAAGCATTCCTGCACCGACAAGCGCCACAACACTATGTCCGAAGCCCAACAGCATTAAGGCAGGGATGGTCATTCCCAAGCCGATAGCCCCGGTATAAACCCGTCCGCGGATATTCTTCTGTACCCAACGGTCGGACAAGATTCCGCCCGCTATGACACCGATAAAGGAAGAAAAAGCAATGGTTATAGTAGAAAGGGGTCCCGCCTCGGACATCGGTATGCCGAGACTATCTGCGAACAAAGTCGGCAACCAATTCTTTGTGGCCCATCCCGGAAGACTGGGAGCCGCGAAATAGAAAAGAATGATCCAGAAGGCCCATGTAGAAAAAAGAATGCCAAGGCCGCCAAACAAGGACGTTTGCTTTGCCCCTACTGCCTTCTCTGTCGTCTTTTCGGCAGAAGTTGCATGAGATGGATTTTCGCGAAGAAGAAACATTAAAACCAATGAATAGGCAACACCTATTATACCGGACCAGTGAAAAGTGGTGTGCCAAGAGAACATGGCAGCAACCGTAGCCCCAAATCCTCCGATAGCCTGCCCGACATAGAGTCCTGTCATGTGTATGCCAATGGCCAGAGAGCGTGATTTACCCTGATGCCAATCAGCTATAAGAGACAAAGCAGAAGGTATATAAAGCGCCTCACTGACTCCCATTATCGCCCGTAGCCAATATAATTCCTGAAAATCATCTGCATACCCCATCAGATAAGTGACACCTGACCACACGAAAAGACTGCCCACCACCAGCCACTTGCGACTGACACGATCGGCCACCATACCTGCTATCGGGCTCATAAAGCCATAAATCCACAGAAAAATAGCCATTAAAGCTCCAAAAGCTTCAGCTTTATTCAATTCTGCTATATCGACTTTCATCGCTTCCTGCATAGTAGAAAGCATCTGACGATCCATGTAATTGAGCAAAGCAACTACCCATAGCAAAGCTACAACTACCCAAGGATATACATTCTTATTCTTCATACTTCATATATATTATCAATGATTAACGGCTGCAAATATAAATTCATTTTTGTTATAAAAGAAACATTTAATTAATTATTTTATTATATCAATGAAAAAAGAATGAAATATTAATTATTATACAACCAAACAAAAAAAATGGATGAACCATGTAAAGACATGCACGGCTCATCCATTCAACAATGACCAACAAGGCTAAATCCTCACCTTAGCAATCAGTTTGCGTATCTTCCCTTCACCTATAACCGGCGCATGAGGGTCTTCAGGATAGACAATCATAAACTGCTCCGGCCGCAAAGTGACAAAAACAGCAGGCGTATCGGAATATAGCGCGCAATCACCTTCTTTCTCATAAGGCTTTATTTCACATGATACATCTCCGATAGCTGTCCAGCCGATAGTTTCCGTACCCTCAAGAAGTATATGGACGTCAATATAGTCACGATGCACTTCCAACACCTGCTTGTCAGAAGCAACGCACTCCGGATTCACATTATTAATATAAAGATCATCACCCTTTAATTCAATACGTCCTAATTCCGCATGAAGCAAATCATTCGCCTTCACATACTCGAACAATGCCTTAAACAACGGATGAAGACCCTCTATACGAGAACTGTTTTGCAAATCAGATACAATCATAGTATTATCTTTTTTATTTGTTATTATCCTACAAATATAGCCAATCTTTCATTTATCCCATATATATAATAAATTATTTTATGATTACCTGCAAAAAAAACAATAACTAAGAGGTGAAGAGCATACAACTCACGTCCGCAGTAATGCATATTCCAATGCAGACACTTTCTGGCCGGGTGAAAGATTTTCAGTAAAACTTTCCCGGATTTTTAGTAAAAATCCGAGGAAGTTATAGTAAAAATCCTAAGAAGATTTAGTAAAAATCCGGAGAAGGTGTGTCGCGCAGCTACACCTTGATTTCCGCATAAATTCCTCCATTTGCTTAATTAATTGAAAAACGAAACTATATTAGCACCTATTCCCATGAATATTTGGCAGGAAAGATTTTTTCCTCTATTTTTGTACAAAACCTTTATATTTAATTCATGAGAAGGGAAATTTTGTGCTGGCTAATTTGTTGTTCAAGTTTAATATATGGACAAGGAACTGATTCTTCAAAAATGATAACCTTAAATGACGGCTGGACATTTGCCCAAGCCAATACCGACAAATGGCTTGCGGCCACAGTACCCGGAACAGTACATCAAGACCTACTGCGCCACCAACTGCTGCCGAATCCTTTTTATGGCACAAATGAAAAAAAAATCCAATGGGTAGAGAATGAAGATTGGGAATATAAGAGCACCTTCGTCGTCACAGCCGAACAATTGGCATGCGATGGAGCCTTGATGACATTCGAAGGAATAGACACTTATGCCGATATCTTTCTGAATGGTTCTTTATTGATCAAAACAGACAATATGTTCGTAGGCTACTCTGTCCCGGTAAAAGAGGTTTTACGACAGGGAGAAAACAAGCTACATATAGTTTTCCATTCTCCTATCAAGCAGACACTTCCACAATGGGAGTCGAATGGTTTCAACTATCCGGCAGACAATGACCATCACAACAAACACTTAAGCATCTTTACCCGGAAAGCTCCCTACAATTATGGCTGGGATTGGGGAATACGTATGGTGACCTGCGGTATATGGCGTCCTATCACCCTGAACTTTTATAATATCGCTACCATTAATGACTATCATGTAAAACAACTCTCACTCACTGACCAGGCGGCAAAACTTTCTAACGACATAGAGATAAACTGTATATCCACCAAAGAGGAAGCCGTTGAAATCATTGTTAGCTGCTCCCTGAAAGGAAATACGGTCGCAACCGTCCGGCAGGGCATCACTCTCACCCCTGGAAAAAATAAGATTCAAATTCCTGTAGAAATACAAAAACCGACACGTTGGATGCCCAATGGATGGGGTGACCCTACCTTATATGATTTTTCTATCCAAATGCTTTTACAAAACAAAGTCTTTGCCGAAAAGCATCACCGAATCGGCCTGCGAACCGTACGGCTGATAAACGAAAAAGACAAGGACGGCGAATCTTACTATTTTGAGGTAAACGGCATTCCAATGTTTGCCAAAGGAGCCAATTACATCCCCAATGATGCGTTGTTGCCCAACATGACTACCGAACGTTACCAAGCTCTATTTCGTAACATAAAAGAAGCTAACATGAATATGGTGCGCGTTTGGGGGGGCGGCACATACGAAGACAATCGTTTTTATGACTTGGCCGACGAGAACGGCATTTTGATATGGCAGGACTTCATGTTCGCCTGTACCGTTTATCCTGCCGATCCAACTTTCCTAAAACGTGTAGAACAAGAAGCCGATTACAACATCAAGCGCCTACGCAACCATGCGTGCCTTGCTATGTGGTGCGGTAACAATGAGATCCTGGAAGGGCTGAAGTTCTGGGGGTGGAAACCGCGTTTTGCCCCTGAAGTTTACGAACAGTTCTACCGTAATTATGACAAATTGTTCCGCGAACTGCTACCTGCCAAAATAAAAGAACTGGATGACGATCGCTTCTACATTCACACTTCTCCATATTTTGCCCACTGGGGACGCCCTGACTCATGGAATACGGGAGACATTCATAATTGGGGAATCTGGTACGGTAAAAAATCGTTTGAGACATCAGATACCGAATTGGGACGGTTTATCAGCGAATTCGGATTTCAATCTTTCCCTGAAATGAAGACCATCGCCACATTTGCCGCCCCCGAAGACTACCAGATCGAATCCGATGTAATGAATGCCCATCAAAAGAGCAGCATCGGAAATGCACTGATACGCACTTACATGGAACGTAACTTCATTGTTCCCAAAAAATTTGAGGACTTTGTATATGTAGGCCTTGTATTGCAAGGACAAGGCATGCGTCACTGTTTTGAAGCCCATCGACGTAACCGTCCTTATTGCATGGGAACTCTCTATTGGCAGCTAAACGACAGTTGGCCGGTAGTGTCATGGTCGGGAATAGACTATTACGGCAATTGGAAAGCACTGCATTATCAGGCAAAACGTGCATTTGCCCCACTGCTTATTAATCCTATACACGAAAATGGCAATCTGAATGTTTACCTGCTTTCAGACAGGCTGGAAAAACTCACCGGACTGACTCTTGAAATGCAGCTCATTGATTTCAAAGGGAAAAAACTTGCCCGGAAATCTATACCGGTAGAAATACCTGCCAATACTTCATTAAAAGTATTCAGCCGTTCCTTGTCCGAATGGGCAAACGAAACTCTACGTAAAGAGTGTTTTCTACAATTTATTTTAAAAGATAAGTCGGAGCATCAACTTGCGCAGAACATCCATTTCTTTGTCCCTACCAAAGATCTCACCCTCCCCCAAACCGATATAGACTGCAAGGTGAAAACTCTGGAAGGGAGATGTGAAGTGATACTGACTTCCTCGCGATTGGCAAAAGACGTTTTCATTCAAATTCCCATTCAAGGAGCACATTTCAGCGACAACTTCTTTGACTTGTTGCCAAATGAAAGCCGAAAAATTATCATTACTTCACCTGAAATTCATAAAGGAGAAAAACCTGAAATTACAATGAAACATATTCGAGAAACCTATTAATATTAACTTAACATTTAAAACGTCATTTCTTATGAGAAAACTTTCTAAATTGGCGGGACTGTTAGCTATGACAGGCATCATGACATCCTGCGGCAATGAAAAGACAGTGGCTAACTATCAGGTTATTCCCCTGCCACAAGAAATAACTTCTTCTACCGGAGGAGAATTTGTGATAAACAGCAAAGTGAAAATCACCTATGCGGGCGAGAATGAAAAGATGCAGCGCAATGCTCAATATCTCGCAGACTATTTGAAAAGGGCAACCGGAGTCGATTATGCCATCGAAGCGAACATCACAGGCAAGGGAAATATCAGCCTGCAGTTAGGACTGACAGCCGAAAAATCCGAAGCTTACCAACTGAAAGTTACTGCTGACGGAGTAACTATCACCGGAGCCAGCGAAGCAGGTGTGTTCTATGGTATCCAGACATTGCGCAAATCCATTCCTGTAATGGCAAACAGCACGCCTACACTGGCTTCCGTAGAAATCAATGATTTTCCGCGTTTCGACTACCGAGGTGCGCATTTTGACATCGGACGTCACTTTTTCAATGTGGAGGAAGCCAAAAGCTTCATCGACATGATGGCACTGCACAACATGAACCGCCTGCATTGGCATCTGACCGAAGACCAAGGATGGAGACTGGAAATAAAGAAATATCCCCTGCTCACCGAAATCGGTTCCAAGCGTAAGGAAACCGTCATCGGGCGCAATTCCGGCGAATACGACGGCAAACCATACGAAGGCTTCTACACCCAAGAACAAGCCAAGGAAATTGTGAAGTACGCAGCCGAGCGCTATATCACCGTCATCCCTGAAATAGACCTGCCCGGACACATGCAGGCCGCACTTGCAGCCTATCCGCACTTAGGGTGCACCGGAGGCCCGTACGAAGTGTGGACTCAATGGGGCGTATCGGACAACGTACTCTGTGCCGGAAACGACAGTGTGCTGACTTTCATCGATGACGTGCTGAGCGAAGTGATGGAAATCTTTCCCTCCGAATACATACACATTGGCGGTGACGAATGCCCAAAGACCAAATGGGAAACCTGTCCCAAATGCCAAGCACGCATCAAGGCACTGGGTATCAAAAACGATGCTAAACACAGCAAGGAAGAATACCTGCAAAGTTTCATCATCAACCATGCCGAGAAATTCCTAAATGAGCACGGTCGCCAAATCATCGGTTGGGATGAGATCCTCGAAGGCGGACTGGCGCCAAACGCCACAGTTATGTCATGGCGTGGTGAAAGCGGTGGCATTGAAGCTGCCAAGCAAAAGCACAATGTCATCATGACCCCAAACACCTATCTGTACTTTGACTACTACCAGACCAAAGATACCGAAAACGAACCTCTGGCTATCGGCGGCTACCTGCCTATCGAGCGTGTGTACAGCTACGAACCTATGCCGACATCTCTGACGCCCGAAGAACAAAAATACATTGTAGGCGTGCAAGCCAACCACTGGTCGGAATACATCCCTACTCTGGCTCAACTGCAATACATGGCTCTGCCTCGTTGGGCAGCTCTCGCTGAGATTCAGTGGAGCAATCCTACGAAGAAAAACTACGAGAACTTCCTTACTCGCCTGCCGCAGCTTATCAACATCTATACAGCCGAAGGCTATAACTACGCAACACATGTGTTTGACGTGACAGCCGACTTCTCCACCAACGCAGCCAGCGGAAGTGTGGACGTGCGGATGAAGACCATCGACCATGCCCCCATCCACTACACTCTGGACGGAACCGAACCGACTGCTGCATCGCCCGTGGCCGACAGCGTTCTTTCCATCAAGGAAAACTGTACGTTCAAAGCCATAGCCATACGCCCCACACAGAACAGCCGCATCCTGACGGAGAAAATATCCTTTAGCAAATCTACCGCAAAACCTACCAATGCCAACCAACCCGTAAACAAGCAATATGAATTCAACGGCATCACCACACTGACCGACGGATTGAAAGGAAACGGTAACTACAAGACCGGAAGATGGATTGCCTTCTATCGCAACGACATGGATGTGACTATAGACCTACAACAATCCACAGAAATTTCAAGTGTAGCTTTCACCACTTGCGTGGAGAAAGGTGACTGGGTGTTTGACGCACGCGGCTGCACCGTAGAAGTGTCCGAAAATGGAGAAAAGTTCACAAAAGTAGCTTCCGAAGACTATCCGGCCATGAAACAGGATGACCGCAACGGACTGTACGAACACAAACTGACGTTCACTCCAATAAAAACACGCTTCGTCCATATAGTAGCCTCTTCCGAGAAGGAAATCCCGGCATGGCACGGTGGCAAGGGCCTGCCTTCATTCTTGTTCGTGGACGAAATAATGATAGATTAACAAACTCGCATACGGCCCAATTGAACTAATGCCAAAGCCTGCAAAAAGATGGCCTTCCCCACCGGATTGCAGGCTGCGGCATAAGTACATTCCCAGAATGGTATGAACACCATAGAAACCCGTTTCTATATTAAGAAACACAATAAATAGACAAATGCCCAAACACCACTTTATCATCCATGTCCTACTCATAACTGCCTTCTTTGGGATGAGCAGAAATGAAGTAAACGCACAATCCGTCATTCCGGTTCCATTAAAGATGGAACAAGGAAACGGTATATTCCGAATATCAAAAGAAACAAAAATATACGCTAACCTCAAAGGGAAAGAAAAGAAAAACTTCAATGACTATCTCACCACCTTGCCTGCACCTTTCAACGTCGGCATCAGCACCAAGAATGGCAAGAACGAGAATACCATCATCTTGCACAAAGCTAAACAAGGAACAGAACGGGCTATCAGCGGCCCCGAAGACTATGTGCTGGAAATAACCGACCGAAAGGCTACTATCTGTGCCTATTCGGATGCCGGTCTTTTTTATGGCTTGCAAACACTGCTACAATTGGCCGAAGAAGACGGAAACGGCACGTGGGCGGTGAAAAACATACGAGTGGAAGACAGTCCTCGTTTCTCCTACCGGGGCTTTATGTTAGATGTTTCCCGCCACTTCCGTTCCAAAGAGTTTGTAAAGAAGCAGATTGACGCATTGGCATATTTCAAGTTAAATCGCCTGCATCTGCATCTCACAGATGGAGCCGGCTGGCGAATAGAAATCAAAAAATATCCCCGCCTCACAGAATTTGCCGCTTGGAGACCTGAAGCGAATTGGAAGAAATGGTGGTTCGGTGAAAATGCCCGCAAATATTGCGAACAAAGTGACCCTCGTGCACAGGGAGGATTCTATACACAAGATGATATCCGGGAATTAGTGAACTACGCTGCTGAACGTCACATCACAATTATCCCGGAAATAGAAATGCCAGCACACTCTGAAGAAGTATTGGCAGCCTATCCTGAACTTTCGTGTCCGGAAGAACCTTACAAAAGTGCCGACTTCTGTGTGGGCAACGAAAAAACATTCACTTTTCTCGAAAATGTATTGACCGAAGTCATGAAGCTTTTCCCATCCGAATATATACATATCGGTGGTGACGAAGCCGGCAAAGCTGCATGGAAAACTTGTCCGAAATGTAAGCAACGCATGCAAAACGAAGATCTTAAAGATGTGAATGAATTGCAAAGTTACTTGATTCATCGCATAGAGACATTTCTGAATGCTCATGGCCGCAAACTTCTGGGCTGGGATGAGATCATGGAAGGCGGACTGGCGCCAAATGCCACAGTAATGTCATGGCGTGGTGAAGAAGGTGGAATCAATGCGGTCAAGGCAGGACATCGGGCCATTATGTCCCCCGGATCGCACTGTTATATAGATGGCTATCAGGATGCTCCTTATTCACAACCCGAAGCCATCGGAGGATATCTGCCCTTATCCAAAGTTTACGATTATAATCCCATCCCGGCAGCACTGACTACAGAAGAGAGCAAACTCATTTATGGCGTGCAAGCTAACCTATGGTGTGAATACATACCCACCGCCGAGCATTGTGAATACATGATCTATCCCCGAATTCTTGCATTAGCCGAAGTAGCCTGGAGTGCTCCTGCACGTAAATCATATACAGATTTTCACCCCCGGGCCTTAAAAGCCGTGGAATGGCTGAAAGCACAAGGATACCACCCGTTCGACTTAAAGAACGAGATAGGTAACCGCCCTGAAGCGTCACAGCCCGTCAAGCACTTGGCATTAGGAAAATCAGTAAAATACAACGCTCCTTACAATGCTTCGTATGCAGCCCATGGAGACAAGAGCCTCACAGATGGTGTATGTGGCGGTTGGACTTATTCCGATGGCATATGGCAAGGATTTATCTCAAGCAACCGGTTGGATGTAGTCATTGACATGGAAACAGAGACAGAGCTTCACTCCATCAGTGCCGACTTTCTGCAAGTAGTGGGTCCCGAAGTGTTCCTTCCCGGTCAGATAATCATATCTGTATCTTCGAACGGAACCGAGTTCACAGAACTATCACGAACCACATATCCGGTTGTAAAATCAGATATTGTGGCCATTAAAAGATACGGATGGCAAGGAGAAGCCCGCGCCCGATACATACGCTATCAAGCATTGGCAGGCCAAGAATTCGGCGGTTGGATTTTCACAGACGAGATTGTGGTAAAATAATATTAAAACCTGATAAACTTAATACCCTTATAATTTATGAACAAGAAGTATAAAATGATCTTAGCTGTCATGTCTGTCCTACCCTTGTTTGCCTATGCACAAGTGCGTACAACACAGACTCTTGAGAAAGGCTGGAAGTTTACTCGTGAAGACAGCAGCGATTTCAGCCAAAAAGTATTTGATGACAGCAAATGGCAGCCTGTCACCATACCTCACGACTGGGCTATTTCCGGTCCTTTCAGCATTAACAATGATAAACAAAATGTTGCTATCAGCCAAGATGGACAAAAAGAGGCAATGGAACATGCCGGACGTACAGGAGGGCTTCCTTTTGTGGGCACAGGATGGTATCGGCTGAATTTTGACGCTCCCACTTTCACCATAGGAAAAAAGGCTACTTTCATTTTTGACGGAGCCATGAGCCACGCACGTGTTTATATCAACGGGAAAGAAGCCGGATTTTGGCCTTATGGCTACAATTCCTTTTGTGTGGATGCCACTCCTTATCTGAAGGCAGGTGAAAAAAACACATTAGCTGTTCGTCTTGAAAACGAGACAGAGTCTTCACGTTGGTATCCCGGAGCCGGACTTTATCGTAACGTCCATTTAGTAATCAATCAAGATGCCTACATCCCAACATGGGGAACTCAAATTACGACTCCGATAATAAAAGATGATTTTGCCAAAGTTCATGTGAAAACCCAATTCATCATGCCTGAAGGGAAAAGAATAACCGACTATCGTATTAAAACAGAAATTCTGGGGCCGGATAACAAAATGATATCCTCGGATGACAGACCCGGAAACAAGCTGGAAGACAATTTTTTCAGTCAAGACTTCATAATTTACCATCCGGCTTTGTGGTCACCCGAAAGCCCAACTTTATATACTGCCGTATCTAAAGTGTATGACGGTGAAACTTTGAAAGATGAATACACCACCTCTTTCGGCATCCGTTCTATTAAAATCATTCCCGACAAAGGATTCTACCTTAACGGAAAACCTACTGTATTCAAAGGAGTATGCAATCATCATGATCTCGGTCCTTTGGGTGGCATTGCAAATGAAGCGGGCATCCGTCGGCAAATCCGTATCTTGAAGGACATGGGCTGCAATGCTATCCGTACCTCTCACAACATGCCTGCTCCAGAGCTGATTCGTGCTTGCGATGAAATGGGAATGATGGTGATGGCAGAATCATTCGACGAATGGAAAAGTGCCAAAGTACAGAATGGCTATCATAAGGTATTTGATGAATGGGCTGAAAAAGACTTAGTAAACCTACTACACCAATTCCGCAATAACCCCAGTATAGTGATGTGGTGCATAGGCAACGAAGTACCCGATCAGTGGAATGGAGATCGTGGTCCCAAGCTATCACGCTTCCTGCAAGATATCTGCCACCGTGAAGATCCTACACGTCCTGTTACTCAAGGCATGGATGCTCCAGACGCCGTAGTAAACAACAATATGGCTGCCGTCATGGATGTGGCAGGATTCAACTACCGTCCGCATAAGTATCAAACCAACTATCAGAAACTTCCACAACAGATTATCTTGGGTAGTGAAACTGCCTCAACAGTCAGCTCACGCGGTGTGTATAAGTTCCCCGTAGTGCGCCGTTCAATGCAGAAATATCCTGATCATCAATCCTCTTCATACGATGTTGAGCATTGTGGTTGGTCTAATCTACCCGAAGATGATTTTATATGGCACGAAGACAAGCCATACTGTATCGGAGAATTTGTCTGGACCGGCTTCGACTATTTAGGTGAACCCACTCCTTACTATACCGACTGGCCCAGCCATTCTTCTCTATTTGGTATTATTGATCTTGCCGGATTGCCTAAAGATCGCTACTATCTTTACCGCAGCCATTGGAACAAGAATGAAGAGACTCTGCATATTTTGCCACACTGGAACTGGCAAGGGCGTGAAGGGGAAGTAACTCCCATATTCGTTTATACCAATTATCCTTCGGCCGAACTGTTCATCAACGGAAAAAGTCAAGGAATGCGTACAAAAGATCTCTCCGTAACGATTGAAAACAGTGCCGATTCTGTTTCGACCGCAAACTTCAAGCGCCAGCAGCGCTATCGCCTCATGTGGATGGATACCAAATATGAGCCAGGCACAGTAAAAATAATAGCTTATGATAAAAATGGAAAGGCTATTGCCGAGAAAGAAATGCATACCGCAGGTAAACCTCATCATATTGAATTAATTCCAGACCGTACACAAATCAAGGCAGATGGAAAAGATTTATCATTCATCACTGTCAGAGTGGTGGACAAAGATGGCAATCTATGCCCGCTTGCTGAAAATGAAATCGCTTTCAAAGTAAAAGGTGCTGGCACATACCGTGCCGGAGCCAATGGGAATCCGGCCTCGCTTGAATCATTCCAAATGCCCAGGATGAAAGTATTCAACGGCATGATGACTGCAATCGTTTCTTCTATGGATAAAGCAGGAAAGATTACACTGGAAGCCACCGGCAAAGGCTTGGTTAAAGGTGTAGTAAACCTTGAAAGTAAGTAAATAGAGGATAAGCAAAAATCTTATTGATATTCACATACTTATACTAACATGTGTGACAGCATGTTAGTATAAGTTATATAACAAAAGAAAACGAACATGAAACAACATCTTTTAAAAGAAATAGAACATGGAAGTAAAAATGCACTTCTAAAAAAACGAATCATTACACATTATATATATAACGGCAGTTCTACTATCACAGATTTGTCTAAGGAATTAGATTTAAGTGTACCTACTGTTACTAAATTCATTAGTGAAATGTATGAGGAAGGATACATCAATGACTATGGAAAATTAGAAACCAGTGGAGGAAGACACCCCAATTTGTATGGGCTGAATCCAGAATCCGGGTATTTCATCGGGGTGGATATCAAAAGATTTGCTGTCAATATAGGCCTGATTAATTTCAAAGGTGATATGATGGAACTAAAAATGAATATTCCATACAAGTTTGAAAATACTCCGGAAGCACTGGAAGAATTATGCAGGCTCATCCGAACTTTTATAAAGAAAGCCAATGTCAATACAGAAAAAATACTCAATATAAACATCAACATATCCGGCCGTGTCAATCCAGAATCAGGATATAGCTTTAGCCTGTTTAACTTTTCAGAACAACCATTGGCAGAGATACTGACAGACAAAATAGGATATCCAGTCTGCATAGACAATGATACCCGTGCCATGACCTATGGAGAATACTTGCAAGGAAGAGTTAAAGGAGAAAAAAACATCATCTTTGTCAATGTAAGCTGGGGACTTGCTATCGGTATTATCATAAATGGAGAAATTTATATTGGAAAGTCTGGATTTTCAGGAGAATTCGGACATGTCAATGCTTTCGACAATGAAATTCTTTGTCATTGCGGAAAGAAAGGCTGTTTAGAAACAGAAGCGTCAGGTTCGGCACTACACCGCATACTATTAGAACGGATTAATAATGGAGAAAGTTCTATCCTATCCGGTCGTGCAACCATGAAAGAAGATCCGCTAACATTAGATGAGATTATAGCGGCCGTAAACAAAGAAGATTTGCTCTGCATTGAAATAGTGGAAGAAATTGGTCAAAAATTAGGAAAACAAATAGCCGGACTCATCAATATATTTAATCCGGAACTGGTAATCATAGGTGGAACATTATCTCTGACCGGTGACTATATCACTCAACCTATAAAGACAGCAGTCAGAAAATACTCTTTAAATTTAGTAAATAAAGACTCTGTTATTTCCACATCCAAACTGAAAGATAAAGCAGGTATTATAGGAGCTTGTATGCTTGCACGAAGCAGGATGTTCGAGAGCTAAAGTTCCAACATCCGCTTCATAAAAGCTTCCACACCTTCTTTATCAGAGGCTACAGGAGCCCACGAAGCAAGATCTTGGGGAGAAAGGGGCTGGTAGGGACCTTTCTTTATCTCAAAGATAGCAGTCCCCGACTCTAAGGCTATGATACTATGCCATGTATAAGGAGGAATTTCTAAACCATATTTACCTTCTACCGGATTGAGATGTGCTTTCTCTATCGCATTACCCTCTTCGTCATAAAAGAAAACCAATAAACTTCCACGCAAAACCAGATAAGTTTCCTCTTTATCGGTATGGCGGTGCGGAGGTAGATATGTACCTGGTTCCAAGGCATTCAACAAACGATGTATAGGTGCATCCATTGTTGTATGAAAATTATAATTCATACGTAAACGGGGACTCTCCTTAGCCTGTCTTGTAACAGAATCCAACAATTCTTCTGTTATCAACTTCATCATTACTTCAATAATCGAATAAATATTGCAGGAAGTTCAGCTTTGTCAGCTTCAATAGACAAACTATTACCTTTTTTATCTACTATAAATGTTGCTTTTTGAGAAGCTACCAAAGGCATTACTTTTTCAGTATCACCGGCCACAAACAAGCAGCCGGAAAAGAGAGGTGTAACTATCTCTTTCTTTTTTCCGTTCCATTTCACAAATACGACCTGCATCGGGCAGTATGTTGCATATCCGGCAGCATTCAGATACTGCATCAATTTATGTTCTGACTTTGGCGGCGTATATAATGCATGCCAACACATCATATTATTATCCATTATCATACCGTTTGCTTTTTCCATCCTTTTAATAAATCTTTCACAAATAAAATCCAGCCTACACTACCTACGCCTGCCAAAAACACAAAACCTATCAAAATCATTACTTTATTAGGCTTTGCAGGGCGCAAAGGCACTGTAGCGGGTTGTACTACCGTATATACCGGAGTTATTTCCTGAACTTTGGCTTTAGCCATCTGTAATTGTTGGGATACTTGTGTATATACTTGATATGCTAAATTCATTTCATTTTGTAAACGTTCCTGTTCCGCACGGTAACTCAACAAAATTATATTTTGGTTCGCATCTACGAAATTGGCATATTTTTTCTGAGCCTCAGTATAACTCACCTTAGCTTCTTCATATAATTTCGCTGTAAAAGCTAAATCATGCCGAGCCTTATTGGTCCTATAATCAGTGATATAATTTTGCAAACAATGCATAACAGTGTCAGTCAGTGAAGCAGAAATCATCGGATCCTGCATTGTTACAGCCAATGTAGTCACACCGGTCTTCTTATCTGCAGAAATAGAAATACGCTTGCTCAAAGCATCTGCAATCTTTGCTTCATCCAGTGTCAGATGAAAAGGATTAAATTCCGTGCCATCACCTTCCTCCGGTTTATCTCTAAATAAGGATATTGTCCAGCCTAAAGCTTTAAAAGGGGCAGACATTATAGCTCCCCACCAAGGTCCTCGTTGATAATCTTTAAGATAAGCATATAAAGTCGTATCTACCTTGCCTTTCTGATCTTTAACTCTCACATCAAATAATTCGATGAGAAACGGAGTAGAACTAACGATGTCAGGATACAGGTCGGGAGATAAAGCATCTTCACCGGAAGAACTGCCTAAATTAATACCTGCCATAGCAGCAAGCGCCCCCATGCTTCCACCACCGGACTTTCCTCCGCTTTCAGGAGCTAAAGTCACGCTGGTAGAATATTCTTTAGGAATACTGAATGAAACAATTAATCCGATAAAGGCAGCGATACCACATGTCTTAAAAACCAACTTGCGATCAACCCAAACTTTCCGAGCAAGCTCAATCAAATCAATTTCTTGTTCCTCCGGTTGTTGAGGAGACGTATTTTGTATCTTTTCTTCACTCATAACACCTAATTTACTTAAAAAGATTTACCATTGTTGCAATCATTGTCGCCAAGGATGCTGTAGTAGTACCCATTCCCATAATTTCGGCAACGCTCATTTTCTTCTTCGGATCTTTACTTGGAACAATAATTTCACATCCCGGCTCAATAGCTTTTGCATTCCCTGACTTTAAACGAGATACTGTACCATTCATGTAAACAACATAAGCTTTCCGCTTCTTCGCATCATTGCCGAAACCACCGGCTTGATTGATATAATAACGCAAATTCTCACCTTTTCTATATAGCACTGTATTGGGATACATTACCGCACCATTAATTTTAACCGTACTCACATATTCCGGAACAAACAGCATATCACCTTCACGTAATACCATATCATAATCTGAACCGGGATTCTGCAATGCTTTCTCCAAACTAATACCGACAGAATAAGTATCAGATAAATCCATTTTCTTTATTGAAATGGAATCACCTCCTCCCATTTGAGCCATACGCAATGCATCTTCCTTGCGACGAAGTTCTTCTTCAGTCATCTTGCGTATCAAACGAGCTCCCTTTACATAAGCATCGGGAGTTATACCACCAGCTTTAGTGATTAAGTCACTCAAACGCTCATTCTTTTTAGATAAAGCATAGCTCCCGCTGAAAAGAACCTCTCCACCTACCATCACATTCTGTTGCTGGTGATAAGCCGGACTTTTACGAATATACACTTCATCAAACGGTTCAAGATGAAAGTCCTCACTTCCCTCGCCTACCAATAAGCCCTCTCTTAAATCAAAAGAAAAATTCTCACCTACTGTTGTACTAAAAATAGTACTTTTAGGCTCTTTTACACGACGGGCTACTTCAATCTTGGTAGTAGCGGCAGCTTCCAATAAACCACCGGCTTGTATAATCAAATCTTCCACTGTCATTTTATCCGAATAGAGATATGTACCCGGATTAGCAACTTCACCATGAATAGTTAATGTTGCCTCTTCTTTTAAATCATGAATACTTGGTATATACAAAATATCATTTTTCTGCAAAGGAATGTCTGCTACAGTTCCATTCAACAATCCTTTCATGTCAACCGGAATAATTTCATGGGTCAAATCTTCAAGCTCACGATCAATAATAGCACGATTCAAAAAAGCATCCCCACGTACACCTTCAGCCTTCTTTATAAGCTGTTTCACTGTATTGACAGTTCCATTCAACTGATATAATCCTTCGCGATACACAGCTCCACGAATCTCAACACGGTTTTCAAAACGCTGTAATACTGAATCTACTGTAACGATATCACCATCTTCTATGCGGAATACAGAATAATCCATTTCATCCACATTATAAATTTGATGTTCGCGACCACTCTTACGCACAATGCGCACCGCTTTCTTATAAGCATCACCTGTAAAATTACCAGCGTACTTCAATAATGTAGCAACGGTTTCTGTTGGTTTCATTTCATAGTACATAGGGCGCTTTATTTTTCCCAATATTTGTACCAATGACTGATAGGGATTTACAAGAATAACATCACCATCCTGCAAACGAACATCATCTTTCATCTTCCCTTTCATCAGCAAGTCATAAATATCCAGATCTGCAATTACATTACCGTTACGTACAACTTTTATACTACGCAAACTACCTATTTTATTCACACCACCGGCACTATATAATGCATGGAATACCGAAGCAAAAGAAGAAAGAGTATAAGTTCCGGGAATCGCAACTTCTCCCATTACATTAACCTGAATAGACCGTATCTCACCCAATGTAAGTTTTACCTGCGTAGAAGGCACATTACCTGTTACACCTGAATAAATTCTGGCAAACTCCTGTTTCAGATAACTATTTGCCTCTTTAACAGTTTTACCACTCAAATAAACTGGTCCTAAATTATTAACCAATATACTTCCTTCAGGAGATATCATTTGACGGATAGTTGCTTCAGAAGCGCCCCAGACATCTATTATCACCTCATCTCCGGGGCCTAAACGATAGTTCACCGGAGTAGCAACGTTTACATTTGGTTCAAAAGTCAGGTTCTCATTTGTAAAAATATCATGACCATATATTTGCTGTGTGCGATCCTTTTTCACCAAGCCTACCCTATCTACGTCCAGTGAATCTTCGCGCATTTCCATCTGGGAACCAACCTTCTGTTTGAAAGAAGCACGTAAGTTTGAAGTTCTGCCTGATGATTGTTGTCCGCGTTGACGGGAACGATTACCATCTGAATTAGAATCCTGCAAGTTTCCAGTCTTAGAGTTTTCGTACTTTTGCTGTATTCTCCCAACCTGTTCTTTGGTTACACCTCTCCGCATCAATTCTGTAGTAATCTGCTTTTGATTTTTACCCATTTGCTGGGCACTTTTTACATATTGAATGACTTGATCATCCGACATTTGCTGAGCGACAGCCACTCCTGACAAAGTACATATCAAGAAGAATAGTGTTATTAATCTATGCATAAGATATTCTGATTAATCTTTTGAATTTTTGCAATCAATAAATATAAATCGGGCACAAAGGTAACATAATATTTTCATAATATGCATTTATTCTTCCTCTAAGTTTCCGAAAAAGCATTAAAAGGTTTTCTATGTCATATCTTTCAATGTTATGGAAGAAATGTCCAAATCTGATATTATCTTTTTCATTTCATTTAATAAGATTGCCGTCTTTTCAGTATAACTATACTTAATCAATACAGAAAGCGATTCACGAATTCGCCCATAATCACAAAGAGAAGATATTTCTTGTTTTATTTTTTTATAATGAGCTGACATCGAAAGTGCCTTATCTTTTTCTTCAAGAACATATATTTCCCCATTACCTCCCATCACTCCTGCCTCTAAAACAAGCATAGAGACCTCAGATAAAGTTATTAAGCCATGCAGTCCATTTGGATCAATATCTCCAAAACGTACAATCACCAACTGACTTCCCATCAACTCATCTGTATATTGTAATTTCTGCCCCAATGCCTGCACATATATTTCCGAGAGGCGTTTGGTGTATTCCACAGCCCAAACAGGATGAATCGCTTTATCTGTAGAAATTAGTACCATACGACAAACGTTGTATTGTACTACCAAATCAGCAATATTCATAGTTCCCAGCACATTAACTTGCAGAGACTCTGACACATAATCTTCCATTAATTGCGGTTGTTTATAGGCAGCTACATGAAACACCAATTGTGGTTGAGTTTCTTTAAATATAGCCTCCATACGTGTCCGGTTTGTGATATCAGCCACTAATACACGTACATTCAAATTTTTCCAATAATCGGAAAGTTCCAATTGCACATCATATAAAGGAGACTCCGCTTGATCAACCAAAATCAGCAAATATGGATTTAGCGAAGCCAGTTGACGTACGATTCCTCGCCCTATAACACCAGCAGCACCTATAATCATAATTCTACCCCCTTCTACATGAGATGCAATTTCCCGATTATTAATTTGTATCGGTTCTTTCCGAAGCCAATCTTCTATCTGAATATCTTTAATCAATTCACCATCCATACAATCGCTCAACGGAGGAACCATCATAACTTTAATACCATTAGAAAACAATCTATTTAAGATACCGGAAGTCTCTAAATCAACAATTTTCTCAGGAGATACAATGACAGCATGTACATTTTTCTCTTTTATACAATCAAGCAATTCATTATCATTTGCATATACTCTACATCCCATAGTATGCTTTCCTATCATATCCGGTTCATCTGAAATAAATCCTCGCAAACGAAAACGATTATTCTGACTGACCCGCAAAGACTTCGCCACATTCACCCCGGCTCCATGAGATCCATAAATAAACACATTCACAGAATGCCGCACATCAAAAGCAATAATTTCATATAGCATTTTTGCTCCTATTCGCAGACATACCATGAAAAAAAACGTAAAAACATAAGCAATAAAAAGAATACTGCTTGGCAAAGTTTCCACACTACTCAAAATAGACCAGCAAAAATTACCAATCCCCAATATCCCATAACTCAAAGTCAAAGACAGGAACACACGATAAATATCGACAAAAGATGAAAAACGAATTACCCCCACATAAGTTTGAAGAATATGAAAGAAAAAAATATTACTCAATAAGGAGAAAACAAGCATCCAGACATATAAAGAAGTCTTATAAAGAATGTAGGATATCTGAAATTGAAGTACATATGCAGACAACATAGCTGTCGCTACGACTATCACATCTATCAGCAAAACTATCCATTTAGACGCAATATGAGATGAAAAGTATTCATAATATACTCTTAGATTCATAAACAGTATCAGACTTGTTTATTCACAAAGTTAGTTTGCAAAGATGCTTCATTTCATTTGATTATCCAATTTTTTAAAAAGGAAATAATACATTACCATATATGAAAAACAGATATCCAAAATTATTTTTAAAAATTCAATAGATTATTTTTGTATTTTCAAATTAAAATATACCTTTGCACCCCGAAAGAAAAAGTTTTTTCGCCGCTATAGCTCAGTTGGTAGAGCAACGCATTCGTAACGCGTAGGTCGCCAGTTCAAGTCTGGCTAGCGGCTCTCCATTAGAACGCTGATTATCAATAGATTAATCAGCGTTTTTTCTTCCCAATTCGGTCATACGAATAAAAAAACTGCATTTCTACGAATATATTTATCCAAAAGTGTATAGTGGAATTGTGTTTTGATTATTCAGCTATGGCAACAATCAGATTAACAGTTTTAAATTCCATTAAGGAAAACGATGGCAGACTCCCTATATTGGTCTGCATATCACAAAAAGGCAAAAGAGCCTACATCAAGACCGAATTTCTCATTGACGATATTGCGGAGTTTGATAAT